>JBGSST010000465.1:0-3567 GCA_041736915.1 Bdellovibrionota bacterium | reverse complement strand
CCACACCCCTAAATGGATGCCGTAAGCCTGCGCCAGGAACAGGGCCGCCACCACCTCATAGAGGAGGATGCCGTCATTATTCAGGTTGGTCCCCACGCAGGCCGACAAGCGGGCCGACGACGGCGAAACTTTGAGCCGGTCGAGCGCACTCAATGATAGCGGGAGGGTGGCGAGCGAGCTGTTCACCCCGAACGAGTAAAGGATGGCCTCCTTTGCCTCTTTCCAAAAGACCGAGAGCTTGCGCTTGGCGATGACCGCGACCCAGAACTGGTAAACGACCAGCACCTGAATGGACATGCCCGCCAGGCAGGTGAGCACGTAAACGCCCAGCCCCGGCAGCAACGCCAACCCCTTTTCCGAAACCGCCTTGGCGACCGCCGCGAAGATAGCGATGGGGGCCACCGCCACGATCCACCGCAGTATAGTGATGTGAATCTTCAACCCGAGCCCGATGAGGTCTTTCAGGCGGGTGAACGTTTCCTTGGGAATATCGGTGGAAGGCTGCTTCTCGACCACCCGGAGGGCAAAGCCAAATAGCAGGGCCAAAATGATGACCGCCGGCAAAGTATGGCTGCCGAACGGGGTAACGAGGCTGTCGGGTAGCTGGCTAATGAGGGCCTGCCCCCAATCGGTTCCCTTTTCGCCCAGAATCTTGGAGGTACCGGTAGGTGGAGTGAGCGAAAGATACCGCCCCGGCTGAAAGACGTTGAGGATGAACAGGGCGATCCCGATCGCGAAGGTGCCGTTGATGGCGCTGATGCCCGCCATATAGAAGAGGCCGCGTCCTTTGACCTGCGCCTGCATGATCGAGTCGACGATCGCTAGGAACAGCAGCGGAGTCGCGAAGGTCTTGATGACTACGATGATGGCCTTGGCGACGTAACCTAGAAACGCCACCTTGGGTCCGAAGGTGAGCCCTACGGCAAGCCCGGCGGCGATGGCGACGAGGGTTTGAGCAAAGAACGACCCAAAAAATTTCCGGCTCCACGAGCTCTTGGCGTTTTTCACGATGGCTAAAGGTGTAAGTGACGTGTTGGATTTTGTCATGGACCGGCGGCCCGATCTCTCGCCAGCGATCAGGGGCGGAAGCGGCCGGCGCCTCTGCGTAGCTGTATTGTCATGCGTTCTCAAAGAACACACCACCTCCACTTGATGGGGGCTTTCATCGGCCTTTCTCTTGCACCCGGAAGGGCCAGTATGAGGGCAGTCAGCGTATACAAGCCGCGCACGCGATTTTTTTTCGGTCTGCTTTTGCTTTCTCTGACCCTGCCCGGAACTCTGCGCGCCGAACCGATGGACGAGCTGATGAAGCGTTTCGCGGCGGACACCTACCAAAAAGAACTAGACGTGGTGACCGGCGTCATTCCGGTCCGCCTCGGCACTCGCCGCGTGAAGATCACCGATCGCTTTCTTCCCGAGAACATCGCGCACACCCGCGGCTACATCAAACAACGGTTGCGCGGAATGGGCTATGCCACGATCCACGAAGGCGATTTCGAGATCGACGGGCGTAAAGAGCCTTACGTGAAAGAAAATCCCGCGGAGCGACCGCCGGGTAAGAACTTCTGGGTGGAGATTCCGGGATCGGAACGGCCGGAAGAGATCATTACGTTGGGGGCCCACTACGATTCCACCGGTAAGGGAATGGCCGGCGCGAACGACAACGGCTCGGGTTTCGTCTCCGCGTTGCAAATTGCGGAGGCGTTCGCGGGCAGCAAACCCAAACGCACCATCCGGCTCGTACTGTTCGATGGCGAAGAGATGCCGCCCTACTTTCAGGGGTCGAAGGACTACTTCATGAAGAGTAAGGCCGCCGGAGAAAAGAATGTGCTGTTTCTCAACCTCGACCAAATCGGCTTCAACCCTGCCAACTCCGCGCACGTGGGGTTCTCCGCCAAGTTTCAGCCGAAGATCGTCAGGCTATTGAAGCAGGCTAACGAAGTTGCGTCGCTAGGCATCAAGCCCGTGGCCTACGATCCGTACCTCTCCGACAACTTGAGTGCCACCCGCGAAGGGATTCCGGCGACCGCTTTCTTCGAAGAAGGAAAAGATCAGCGAGGAAGAACGGTCGGCTACGAGCATTACCATCAAGGAACCGACACTCCGGACCGCGTGACCCCCGAATATGCGGTGAAAGTTACGAAGTGGGCGGCCGCCAGTCTGCTTCTCGCCGCCAATTCATCGGATACTTACGAGAACACGCCGGCGCAGAAGCAAAAATTGTATGCGAACATCGCCGATGGGTTCCGCGATGATGAAGAACCGTTGATCGCGGAAGGTTGGAATGCGTTCGCGAAGAGTTGCGCGCCTACTTTTTCCAAATTGCGGTGATTCCGAACCTCTTTTTTCAAAAAAAAATGCAAGAAATGAAATTTTTTTTTGCATCACGGGCGTCTAAAAACTGTACGATTTTTTTTGCGATCGAAAACGATTTTATCGACGATATCCGCTAATACGATCGCAAAATTTCTTTTTTCACTTTGGCAAGCAAAAACTTTCTAGAACGTGACACGGTCTACTAATGTCTTGATTCGACAATAATTTTACGTCACACTAATTTCAGATTGAGCAACTTAGTACGACATCAAAGTTCAATCTAGAAAACCAACACAGTCCAAGTAACTTGGGGGATAAAATGGCAGCTAAGAAAAAAGCTAAAAAAGCTACGAAGAAAAAAGCGACGAAAAAAAAGGCTAAAAAAGCCAAGAAAAAGCACTAAAGCTGATTCTGTTTTAGGGCGAGAGAAAGTGAAAACACTTTTTCTCGCCCAAACTTTTTTTACCCCTTCTGATTTTCTCCTCTCTCCTTCCGCCTCTCCTTTCCCTTCGTTCATCGTCACTCTCTACCTTTGCGATACGCACGACACCCTCTTGGTTCAACGCCACTGCGGCTACGCCCGATCTCGTGACACGAAGCGCCGCGCTTTAACGGTGCGTAATTCGTGGCGTAACCGTTGAGTAAACAGTGATACAATATCGTCATGAGAAAACGCGTTCTTCTCATCGATGAAAGCCTCACAGTTCAAAAAGTCGTAGCCCTCACGCTGGACAAGTCGCGCTTCTCTATCCTCTATGCGAAGACGAGAGCGGAAGCGATGCGCCTAGTGGTCGAGAATGCTCCGCAGTTGATCCTCGTGAGCGACCAGGTTACCGACATCAATGTTGGGGCCTTTCCTAAAGAGGTCGAGGTGTGGCTAAACCGCCGTGCCCCCGTGCCGCCGATCTTGCTGATCACGGCGCAGGACCTCAAAGAGGTACGGCATTATGCCGCCGTGCTGAAGAAACCCTTTTCGCCGCAGAACCTGCAACGGCTTGTCACCGAAAAGACCAATTTGGGCGACGCGGGCGACTCTTCCCCGAAAGCGGCGATGCCACCTCCGGGATCCAACCCCGAAGATTTCGAAGACCAGCGGTTACAAAAGATTTTTAATGACGCGTTCTCCGACGAGTCGCGGCTAGTGCGCGAAACGCTCGAGAGCGAGTCGTATCCGCGTAGCGCGCCGTCTAACGGCGAAGCCTATCCGCAACGTGGACCGTCCGACGGCAGCGAGCCGACGAGCTCGTACAA
>JBGSST010000298.1:0-30606 GCA_041736915.1 Bdellovibrionota bacterium | reverse complement strand
TTGGCCGGCTGCAAGGGGCTGGTTTGCTGGGGAGTGACCGGCTCTTGGGCCCGGGCGGCCACGGCCGCGAGACTGGAAAGCGATACGACGATAAACCAACGGGAAATGCGCGCGACTTCGAACATGAAAAACCTCTACAGTGGCGCCAGCCTTAACATCATAGACGCAATGCGTCAACGAGGTGGGGCTACCAGTCGATGGGCCGGTAATCCTTGAGGAATTTACCGCACCAGTGCTTGCCGGTGAGTAGCCCGTCGAAGAACGGATCGCACACCCGGGCCGCGCCATCGACGATGTCGAGCGGGGGCTGAAAGTCGTGCACCGCTTGCTTGTAGGTGGATAGCGCCACGGGATCTTCGTCGGTGACCCAGCCGGTATCCACGGCATTCATGTAGATGCCTTTCTTCTCGAGGTCTCCTGACGAAGTGTGGGTCAGCATGTTGAGCGCGGCTTTGGCCATGTTGGTGTGCGGATGACGGTCGGCCTTCTTGAAACGGTGAAACTTTCCCTCCATCGCGCTCACGTTCACGATGTGCTTTTTCCCGGTGAAGTCGCGGGCCATTAGCGGCGATAACTTGCTGCACAACACGAACGGCGCCACCGCGTTCACCAGCTGCACCTCGAGCATTTCAGGTGCGGCCACTTCGGAAAGGGTGTGCCGCCAGCTGTTCGTTTCGCGTAAGTCCACCTGCTGCAGATCGCAGTCGAGCTTACCGCGCGGAAAGATCGCTTCGGCATCCGTCGAACCTTCGTAGCTGTACGGAATCTGCGAGAGCTGGGCCGACGCGCGCAGGCCGATCCCGGGTCCCGGCGCGGTCCACGCCACGAGCTGATGAGAGTCCGCCGATTCCGGCAACGTGCCGTGCAACGCCTGGTTCGCGCGCAAAAGATTCTGCGCCGGCGCGGGTAGGGAAGAGATCGGCTTTAACTCGTTCTCCATCAAATGAGCATAAAACCCGGGCGGCCGGCGAACCGTTTGCGCGGCATTGTTGATGAGCAGGTCGAGCCTATCGAGCTTCGACGTCAAATACCGCGCGAAGATCTCTACACTCGGGATGTGGCGCAGATCCAATCCGTAGATCTCCAGCCGCGAGCCCCATTCGGCAAAGTCGGCCTCGCGGGAAAATCGCAGCGCCGAGTCCACCGGAAACCGCGTGGTGGCAATCACCCGCGCCCCCGCCCGCAGCATCATCAGCGTGGCCTGGTAACCGATCTTGAGCCGCGAGCCCGTAATCACCGCGACCTGGCCGTGCAGCGACGCCGTTTGAAAACGTTTGGCGTAGTTGAACTCCGCGCATTCCGCGCACATCAGATCGTAGAAGTGGTGAAGCCGGGTGAACTCCGCCTTGCACACGTAACAGTTGCGTGGCGACGACAGCTCACGCGGTGGCGTGGAGTCGGCGCCGGAAGTGATCTGCGCCGGCGCCCGAAAGACGGCGGTGTTTCGCGCTTCGCGAATGCCGGTAGTGGCGCGGGCCCGTTTATCTTCTCCTTGCAGCGCTTTGCGGCGGGTGGCGTAAAATGCCTTGTGTTGCGCGCGGATGGCTTCCTTGTGGGGACGGGAGAACTGGCCAGCCGCCTTGGTCAGCTCCACGAACTTTTCGGGACCCACCTCGGCCGCCAATGCCGGATCCCGGGTCAGGGCCTGGAGCAGGGCGATGCAGCGGTCGACCTCACTGGGGTTCACGCCCGATTTGTCCGGTGTTTTGGTCACCCCCCTTCGTGCATGACCCCGAAGCGGCTGTAAAGCGAAGGGTGCAGTTTCCTCGTAGAAAGGCGAAAATAGGGAAATGCTACGGCGGATCACGATCGGAATACTTCTTCTCGGCTTAGTGGCGAAAGCCCCCGCGGCCGAGCTCGAAGTGGCGGCGGACTGCGGCTACGTGGTGACGTTGCTGGTACTTTCACCGCGCGACATCCGCCGGGCGGCTCCGGGCATGGTCGAGCTGGGAAAACGGCTCGTCATCCAACCATTGCGCGAGCTATGGCTTAGGCGATCGGGCACCGACTTCCGCCAGGGGGACGTCAAAGGCGCCTACGACGCCATGGAGGCCACCGACTTCGACGCCATCAATGGCCGGCAAGACTGGGCCAACTGGCGTCTGATCCCTCGCGCGCTTAGCAATCTGATTCCCGCAACGCCGGTGCGGGTCATCGATCTGGGCTGCGGTCCGGGAAGCTCCACCAAGATCTTGAGCCACTTCGTTCACGCGGATTCGAAAGTGCTGGGGATCGACCTGGCCGAGAACTTGGTCACGAAGGCCCGGGCCGGTAGCTACTCGCACGGTTCTGGAAAAGCGGTCAGTCCTGAGTTTTCCGTTGGCTCGGCCACCGAAACCTTTCGTCAGGCCGACGGCACCGCCGTGGCGTCCGGCACCGTCGACTACGTGAACTCCAGCGGCATCGTCGGCCACTACCTCGACGTGCCCCAGCTAAAGACCATGGCGGCTGAGGTGCATCGGGTTCTCAAAGTGGGCGGTTACGTGGCACTCGATAACGGCCCGCATCTGGTCGCGAAAGACATCGTGCCCGCGATGAAGGCACAGGGGTTCACGCTGGTTAAGCAGGTGGTGCTCTTTCCGGGAGATGCTCGCGGCCAGCTGGTTTTTCGCCGCGACTAACACTTCGGCGGTTTTCCGCCGCTAGTCTTTCGCTTCCGCGATCGTCTTTCCCATCCGCATCAGCGGCAGCCGCACGCCGTTGGGAAACGTCAGCTCCAGCGCTTCGATGGTCTTGAAACCCAGCGCCGAATAAAACGGCACGCCGGGTAACGTCGAGCCCAGCTCGAACGCGGTGAACTCTTCCGCGATCGCCGCCTTCTCGCAAAGATCGAGCAGCGCGCGTCCGGCCCCCCGCCGGCCCCACTCGGGATGCACGAAAAACGCGCGAATGCGCGCGGGCTCCACCCAAGGGTCTAAAAGCGGATCGATCTTTCCCTTGAACTGATCGCCGCCAAAAAGCGTTTTGCGTTTGCTCCAGCCTCCGCACGCGACGAACTCGCCGGCGGCCTCGCCGATGAAGTAGGTGCCGTCAGTGATGAGCTGGCTATCCACGCCGAACACGAACCGCAGGGCGCTTTCGGTTTGCTCTTCCGTGTAGAAACCCGCGCTCAGCCCCCGCGCGGAGGCCGCGATGAGCTCCCGCAACTTGGGAACATCGTTCGCGAGAGCAACTCGGAACTCGATCGTTAGCTCGGATTTCATCTTTCGACCGGCGCGGGATTGTAGGCTTTGCGCCCACCCATCTCGATCAGTTCTTCAATCGCGGGCGTCGCGGCTAGCGCCTGATAAGTTTGCACCGCGCGACGGATTAGATCTCGCGTGCCTTCGCGCAACGCCTCGCTCTGCTCCACCACCTTGATATTTCGCTCCATGTTCTCGGCGCTCCACCCCAGCGAATGCGCCACATAAGGAAACGGCGGCAAGACGAAACCCAGCTCCGAGAAAAAGCCCATCATCTGGCCCGCCACCGCTTGGATATTGTCTTGGCCGCCGGTGATCACGAAACCAACCACCTTATTTTTGATCAACACCTTGTTGTGAGTGGTGATGTAGTTCTGAATACAGTTCAGGCGCTCCGCCATCTTGTAGTAAAGCGAACTCGCCGAACCCCAGCGAATGGGCGTGCCGATAATGAGCACGTCGGCCCAGTGCACGAGCGCTTCGTAAACCTGGTCGAGCTGATCTTTAGGGTCCATCTGGGTGATGGAGCACGGCCATGAACAGGCGCGGGCGTGCTTCGAATAAAAACCTTCGCACGCGCGAAAGCTCAGCTCGCGTAACTTGATGAACTGCACGTCGGCCTTCAAATTTTGCTCGGCGCAATTCAGTCCGTATTCGAGCAGCAGCTCCGAAGTGGAAACGCGGGGGTGGGCGTTGTCCATCACCGTGGTCGAGATGGCGGCTATACGAACGGGGCCGGGAGCCCTCGCCACCTGTCGCGCCAGAGCGTGCGGCGGATGCGGCAGGCGGGTACGCTTCGAAGCGGCCTCGCGTTGCACGAGCAGATGATTGTTCTCCACTTTGAGTACGTGGTGCGGAACGTGGTCTTTCTCGTAGCCCGGCTCGCCGTCGCCCGTGGTGCGGTGGAACTTCCAGTAGTGCCAGGGGCATACGACGTAGTCGCCGTCGAGCGTGCCCTTGCCCAGCGGCCCCGCGAGGTGATTGCACACCCCCGAAATGACGCCGAAGGTGCCGTCTTTGTAGGAAACTGCGAGCCGGAGGTTGTCGATCACGACTTCGGTCAGGGCATTGCCCTCCAGCTTCGCTTTCAGCTCATCTACGGGACCTAAGTCGAGCCATTCGTTCTTGGGTGTCGTCATGGCTAGGGATTGTACGGGCGAGAAAATGGCGGAAGCGACATAATTCTTGAGCCGTGGAAAGGCACATTCAGCACGGCTCTCGCGCCCTTAGTGGCACAATCTCGCGGTATCCTGCGATTAGGAGGAGCCCGTGAAAGCATTCTTTCAAGAGTATGGACCGGACATGGCCCTGATCACGTTCATTGGGCTCGTACTGGGAGGATTCTTCTACTCGTCGTACGTCGTGCGACGGGGGCCGGCGGGGCTGCCCGAATCCATGGCCACCGAGGCGCCTAAGAAAACTCCGCAGCTGAGCGGTTTCGCCAAGCTGCCGCCGAAGGCGCGAACGCGTAAAGCGAAGCGCAAGGCCGAGCCACGCTACGAAGCCCCGCGCCAGGATGAGGTAAGGGCGATGCCCATGGATCAGGGCTGGCTGAAATAGCCGTCATTTTCCACGAGATGGCTTCGTCGCTTCGCTCCTCGCCATGACGAGGCAGCTCCCTCGCCATGACGGGGTCGCAGCTTACGCCGCGGCTTCGCAGCACTTCTTGAACTTCTTACCGCTGCCGCAGGGGCAAGCGTCGTTGCGGCCGACCTTCGGGGTCTCGCGTTTTACCGTCACTTGCTTGGGGGCGTCGTGGTGCTTGTGCCCTTCGCCCTCTTTGTGCTCGTGGGCTTCGCCGTCGACGAAGAGCCACTGGCCTTCCTTCGTTCTGCGGAAGGTGGCCACCTCATGGTGATCGATACCGTTGCCCTTGATCTCGTAGGTGGCGACAAACTCGACGACGCCGGTCGAGTCTTCGGGACCGCCTTTTCGCGTGTCGACGATCTTTAGGCCCTTCCACTTCGACCCCACGGCCCACTGCTTGGTGGACTCGACGTCGAAGTCTTTGCGGGCCTCGGGAACCATGGTCTTGCGGATGTACTCGACGTCGGCCCGCGTATAGGCCGTGTACCGGCTACGCATCAGCTTTTCGGCCGTCTCGGGCGGCTTGCCGGCCAGGTAAGGGCCACAGCAGGTTTCGTAGGCGGTATCGGATCCACAAGGGCAGCTCATCAGTTTCTCCTGGTGCGTTAGATTTACCCGAAGGTTGGCCTGGGCTCAAGCTTTTCAAGGGTTTAGCCGATGAGTACGAGATCGTGTTTTCATTCCATTTACATCGCGGGCTCCTCGTGTTGGCGTTGGTGGGGATACTTGCGCCTACCCATGTCCAGGCGGAAGAGCCCTTGCTGCGGCCCGACCCGTACGAGGCGGATGCGTGGACCTTTTTCCACCCCGAATGGGGCTCGGGAAAGCGGTCGCCCGATCAGCTGGCCGCCCTGCTGCACGATCCGCTGGGCCGCATCGAGGCCGACTTTCAGGTGCCCAAATACCTGCGCGATCGCGTGCTGTTCTGGATGCAGATCTACACCTTTTACGACACGCGCATGCGCGTGGTGCACGATAAGGAAGACCCCACACTGATCTACGGTTACCTCGATTTTCGACCGCTCCACATTTCGCCGTACTCGCGGCGCAACGCGGAGATTCACTCGAATAAGGTCGAGAAGGAAGTGCTGAAGCGGCTCAAGGCCAAGATCATCGAAGCGTCGGTCGACCGATTTACGTGGCTGCCCGCGCCGGAGCGGACCGAAATTCGCGAAATGCTGTCGCGGCACGGCGCTTTGAGCGAAGAGGCGGCCGTAGAGAAGGTAAAACGTTTTCGCACGCAGACCGGCCAAAGCGATCAGCTGGCGCTGGCCCTGCAACGTGCGGAAACGCTACTGCCGCACATCGAGCGCGTACTGAAGGAGCACGACCTACCCGTCGCGCTCGCCCGGCTACCCATCGTGGAATCTTCCTATAACGTGAAGGCCCGCTCGAAGGTGGGGGCGCTAGGTATCTGGCAGCTCATGCCCACGACCGCGCGGCAGATGATGCGAAAAAGGGTGAACCGTAACGATCCGATGGAGCAAACCATCGGCGCGGCCCGCCTGCTGCGCATGTACCGCAAGATGCTTCCCGACTGGAGCACCACGCTCACGTCGTACAACTCGGGCGTGGGCCGCCTGCGCAAGCTCGTGCAACGCTACGAGGCCACGTCGATGGAACGGCTGATGAACGAAAACGATCGCGATGGACTGGGCTTTGCGGGAAGAAATTTTTACTCCCAGTTTCTCTGCGTGAATCTGCTCCAGGAGTACCGTAAAGAGATCTTCCGTCCCGACCTCAACGTGGGCGATTACTGGCTGGCCTCCAAACGGATGGAAAAAGCCGTGGTGCCGCTGCCCCCCCCGGCCCTACCTACGCCGCAAACGGAACGCGACGTGGCCGGCGAAGTCTCCGCCGCCCCCGAAGGTTTCATCCCCCCGCGCATGTCCGGCCGCCAACCCTAAAGCGGCACCGCTTTTGCTTAGCTAACTCGAATACAGGAGTTTGCTATGAACCATGAAGCGTATCTCTCCACCTACGTTCACGACCACCTGGCCGGGGCGGTCGCCGCGATCACTTTGATGAGGTCGTTGGAAAAAGAGCAGGACGGGAAACCCGTGGCCGATTTCTTGGGCGGTCTCCGAGAACAGATCGAGGCCGAACAGGAGCAGCTCGAAAGCATTTCGCGTCTCTTGCCCGCCGCCACGGGCGTGCCCCGCAAGGTGGCGGCGTGGCTTGGAGAGAAAACTTTGGAGCTGAAGCTATCGCTCGACGGCGCGGGGGCGGATGATTTTCGCCTCTTCGAAAGTCTCGAGGTTTTGTCGCTCGGAATCGCGGGTAAACGTCTCTTATGGAAAACCCTGGCGCTGGCCTCGCAGCGCAACGATAAGCTCGCCAACTTCGACTATAAGCGGCTCATCGCGCTGTCGACCGAGCAACGCCGGGCCCTCGAACCGTATCGGCTAAGGGCCGCCCGTAACTTTTTGAAACACCCGATCTTGCCGGACCTCACGGTGGCGGCGGGTGGGTCCGCGGAAAATCCCCGTTACCTCGCGCTTTAAGGGCGAATGGCGCCCGTGGTATACGGGTCGCATGAATCCTTGGCACGATGTAGAGATTGGCACGGCGGTTCCGGAGCGGTTGACGGCGGTCATCGAGATCCCGAAAGGCTCGAAGATCAAGTACGAGCTCGATAAGCAAAGCGGCCTCATCAAAGTGGACCGCATTCTTTTCAGCTCCGTACACTACCCGGCCAACTACGGCTTCATTCCCCGCACCTACTGCGACGACAACGATCCTTTGGATATCTTGGTGCTGGGGCAGGAACCAGTCGTGCCGCTGTCGCTAATGCAGGCCAAGCCCATCGGCGTGATGAAGATGCTCGACCAGGGTGAGGCCGACGATAAGATCATCGCCGTGCACGCCGACGATCCGGAGTACAGTCACTACACCGATATCAAGGAGCTGCCGCCGCACCGACTGCTAGAGGTTCGCCGTTTTTTCGAAGACTACAAACACCTCGAGCAGAAAACGGTGAAGGTGGAACACTTCCTGGGCCTGCCCGAAGCGCTGAAAGTGATCCGCGACGCGGTGACTCTGTACGAAAAAGAAAAGAAGCGGCTGATCGGTCAATAGGCACCCCTTTTGCTTTCTCCTTACGCGTAAGGAGAACATCATGACCAAATTGAAACACCCAACGGTGGACAATCCGGCCGAAGAGACGCCGACGTACGAAACCCCGAAGAATCAGGAAAACGACAATCCGCCCTCCGACGTGCCGCCCGAACGCCACGAGAAGATGCCGGGGCAAGAGGGAACCAAACCGGTCCGCGAGCGATTCCCCGGGGCCGATGAACGTTTGCCCGGAAAGCTGGCCGTTTAAAAGACGGGCTTGATGACGGGCGGTAACCAATCGGGGCCCCGTGACTCCGCCAGCCAATTCTTGATGGCTACGGGAGTCGGCTTGCCACCTTTAGGGCCATATACGTGCGGTTCCCACCTGGCGGCGTTAGCGGTGGAGAACGCGATCCACAGTTCGCCATCGCGGGTCAGCACGGTGGCGGCCTCCTTCGCGAGGCCGCGTATGCGCGAACGAATGACAATGTCTCCGGGCGATTTCCCCCACTTTGGATCGGCTTCCGAAAAGTAGAGGTTGTGACCAAAGAAAAACTCGGTTGTTTCTTCGCCCAAGTGACGAAACACGAGCAGGCGCACCGTGGGATCGTTCCAGAGCGCATCCCGCGATTCGTCGTATGAACTTTTCACGTAGTCCGCATGGGCGAGCCGTTTTGTGATGCTGGCCTTTCGATTCTTGCTCGCGCCGAGCAGCTCGTGGAGGCGGGTGAGGTATTGGTCGGCTATGCAGTTTGCCAAATCCGCACTGGTCTCGCAGGTGGCGTTACGTCGACCGAGCCAGGCGCGCTGCGTGGTCTTCACCTGCTTCGCCCCCGCGGAATTTTTCGCCAGCGCGTTCTTGAACAGCTCCGCCAGTTCTTTGTCGGCGTTGGCGAGCCAGCGCGATTGGCAGATTGTTTTCTCAATCGAAGACGTGGCACGCTGGCAGTCGAATCCCGCCTCGAACCGCTGCGCTTGCTTGCCCGATCGGTAATCCCCGTCGAAAGACACCCCCGCGGGGGCAAAAGAGTCGCACCGGTCCGTCGTTACGCTGAGCTTAGTGGCGTCCAGCGTGAACTCCACCTGACAGTTCTCGACCTTGCCCATCGCCTTCTTGGCGTCCTTCGCCAGAAGCGCCTTGCCGTTCAGCTCACCGACGTTGGCGCCAGAGGTGACGGTAAAGGCAAAGTCGAAGCCGGCCTCGGTGGCATTGGTAATCTGCAGCAGGCCAGAGTCCATTCCGTCCCCCGACATCCACTCGTCGTTCCAGCCGGTGCCTGGCTCGGCCAGAGCGGAAAGCGCTAATAGCAGTATCGAAACCGGGGCGAGAAATCCCATGGCGTCTCCCTAATTAAAGCGACTTTATAGTGCCTTTGCCCCCGCTCCTAGCCGAGAGTGTAAAGTCGAGGGTGGGTAATCGGTGAAGACCAGGCTTAGCGTCGTTGGCTTACTATTCGTGCCGCTAGTTTCGCTAGCCGCTCCGTCCCCTAAGCCTGCGCCGTCCTGCAGCGCCTGGCGGGATGTCGCCGGCAGAATCCTGCACGCTTACGCCACCGACCATTCGTTCTCGGGCACCGCGCTGGTGGCTAAGCAGACGGGTAAAACCGACGAGGTCTTCTTAGCCGCCGAAGGCTTCGCGGATACCGCCCACAAGGTAAAGAACACCGCCGAAACTCGGTTCCGCATCGGCTCCCTCACTAAACAGTTTACGGGCGAGGCCATTCGGCAGCTGCGCGGTGAGGGGCTTCTGAAGAAGGAAGATTTCGTCCACGTCCACCTCAAGGGGTTTCCGAAAAAAGGGAACGCCGGCAAGGTGACGATTCGCGATCTGCTGAAGCACCAGTCCGGCCTGCCCGAGTATTCCGAAGGCGCCGCGGGGCTGAAATCCACAATGTCGGCCGCCGAGGTGGAAAAGGTAGTGCTTGGTTTACTCGCCAAACGCGGTTCCCAACCGCCGGGAAAAAAGTACGAGTACCGCAATACGAACTACTTTCTGCTCGGCCGCATCGTGGAGGCGAAGAGCGGTCTGAGCTACGCTGACTACCTGGCAAAAAAAGTGTTCATCCCGCTTGGCATGAACAACTCCGGTGTGGGGCTGCTCGAGGGGGTGGCGAATCACGCCAAGGGATTTCGCGAGTGGGGCGATTCACCGACGGAAGACAAAGACGGTACGGCCTACGGTTCGGGGGCGATGTACTCGACGGCGCCGGATCTCTACCGGTGGGCCAAGGCCACTTATCCCGAAAGTCTTTTCCGCAAGCGCCGGGGAAGCCACTTCAAAGAAGGGTACGGCTGGGGCGTGGAGCGCCGATATGCCGACATCGGGGGCAAGCGCTACCAAACGTTCGAGCACGGCGGCACCGTGGAGGGGTATGCGTCCTACCTTACGTATTTCCCCCAAGAGCAGGTGACCGTGGTGCTGCTGAGCAACTTCGAATCGGGCGAGGTGCAGGAGCTGGGCGCCGACCTCGCGCGGGCTGCCATTCAGTGCCGTCCCACTCCGGCACACTGATTGCAATATTTTGGGGCATGAAGCCGTTCGACAAAGAAATTTTTCTTCGCCGCCTTGGTGCCGGGATCAGTAAGCTCCGCAAGGCCCGTGGAATGGGCCAGGACCAGCTTACTCAATCGGCGGGATTATCGCGCGGCGCTATTAGCCGTATCGAAAATGGTCTAGTGGACCCGCAAGCCACCACCCTGGCGAAGGTGGCCGGTGCGCTCGAAATCCCTATCTCAAAACTCTTTGAGGTCGAAGCTCCGCAGTGAGCTTCGGCAGAGTGCTACTTCGGGCCCGCCTGTGTTTGATCTCCACCAGAAAACGCACTCCATCCTTGCGCACCGCCAAGGTCTCCATCGCCGTCTCGGAGCCGTCTTTGATGTAGCGTTTTAAAAACGCGTGGCTCGCGCTGTAGAAGAGATTGGTGATGGGCTTACCCACCATGTCTACCCTTTCCATCCCGAACACTTTGGCCGCGTCGTCGTGAATGTCGAGTACGGTCCCCTCGTCGTCCACCGCCATGCCGACGAACGTGGCGGCAAAAAGCTGATGAAGCGCCCGCTGGCTCGCCATTACGTCCATCATCGAAAGGTGAGTGATGAGAAACGTCGCCGCCAGCCACACGGGCAGCAGCAGCGTGGTGAGCCCTCCGCATTCACGAGGTAGAAGGTAAATCCCGTAAGCAGGTAGCCGGCGGCGACCATGAGGTCCACCATCCAGCTGCGCACCGCGCGGCTCAACAAAATTCCCGAGATCAACATCAGCCCCACGCCGAGAATGGCCCACTGAGCGTAACCCCAAACGCCCTGAGATCGGCTGACCGCGGTGAGAAACACCACGCTCCACCAGATCGGAAACGCCAGCGCCGTGGCTACCAATAGCCATCGGTTGTTGCTGCGAAGTCCGTTGCCCGAGGAACTAATTCCGGCTGGATCAAAAATCATACATTTCTCCGCTTACGTACCGCTTGGCCCAGAGAGTAAGGCCCACACCCTATTCACTTACGGTAACAGGTGACAGGATAAGAATGGGTAGTGGTCAAAACTTGTTTAGGCGTCCGGTCCACGCCGTGAAGGTCTTCACCCCATTGGCGTCGCCGCGCACCTGGCCAATCTTAGTGAGAAACTTCGCCTCGCCCACCTGCCCCTGAATGAACGTTTCGTGGGTGGTTTCGGTGCCGATCGTATACTCCATCTGACAGCGGTTGATGCCGAAACAAAATCCGCTGCCTACGACTTTGTCGTCGGCAACGACGTCGAAGAAATCAGGAGGGGTCTGGTTGAAGAACTTCAGCACGGACTTAGTGTCCTTGATCAGCTTTCCGTTCTGATAAATTTTGGTATCGCTCTCACGAATGTGGACATTCCCTTCTCGGCGAAACGTCATGGTTTCTGCCCAGGTGCCGGAACGCTTGCCCAAGCTTTTCCAGGTGCCGACTCCGTTGTAGTTGCCCAGATCCGGCACGATCGCACTAGCCGGTAACGATAGGGTGAGAAACAAAACGATCCATGACGCGGCTTTCATGTCAGAGGCTCCTTAAAGTGGTTAAATGGCATTATGCCCCTAGCGCGTTTATTTAGGAATTATTACCGCGCTTTCACTTTCAACCTCAAATACGATCGCGAAACGGAGCGCATCCTAAAGCGCGTACTAAAGCGCGACTCGACGTGCGTCGACGTGGGGAGCTACCGGGGAAAGATTTTAAAGCGCATGCTGCGCTACGCGCCCGAAGGGAAACACTTTGCATTCGAGCCGTTGCCCGGCCCTTTTCGTCGTTTGCGAAAGCGGTTCGGTACGAAGCCCGGCGTAAGCCTGTTCAACTTGGCGTTGGGCGACCGCGCGGAAACCCGGCCCTTTCTCTCCGTGAAACGCTACCCGAGCTACAGCGGATTTCGGCGGCACCATTATCCCGGTCCCACGGCCATCGATGAAATAACGGTAGAGGTGGCCTCCCTCGACGAAGTTTTGCCGACGACCCGAATCGATTTCATCAAGATCGATGTGGAAGGGGCGGAATGGTTGGTGCTGCAGGGGGCCCGCGAGCTGCTCCGGCGGGAAAGGCCGTGGGTGCTCTTCGAGTTCGGCCAAGGCGGCGCGGGCCACTACGGAACGGACCCGGCAAAAATGTACGATCAGCTGACCCAGTGGGGCTTTTGCGTATCCCTGCTCGAAGGTTTTTTGCGGAGGGAAGCTGCACTCTCTCGCGATCGGTTCGTACGGCACTACGCCGAGAGAAGTCATTTCTATTTCTTGGCGTACTCGGGCGAACGCTTCGCGCAGCTGGCTAATACTTGAGCACGGGCGCGTTACTCACCACACGACCGCTGCCGCCGTAACGGATGCGGCGGTTGCCGGACTCGAAGACCACGGACAAGGTATCTCCGTTCGGGCCTTTGGAAAAAACCGCGAACCAGGGGCCGAACGCGGAGTCCACGCCTTTCTCGTACCCGTAAGTGTTGCCTTCGGTTTTAAATGGATCGGCCAGCGGCGAGGCCAGAAGTTGCGGCGTGGTATCCACGAGATCGGAAGAAATATTGTCGGGGTAGTTGCTGTTGTGCGCTCGCCAATAAGAGATGATGGCCGTCTTTAACGTGGTGAGCTCTTCATCCACCTTCGTAAGGTTACCTTCGGACTGCATTGCGCGCATGTTTGGAAGGATCACTTTCAGCAGCGTGACCATCGTGAGCATGACCAGCAAGATCTCGATGACCGTGAAACCCGAGGTGCCCTTGTTTCTTTTAGAGGTGCCCATTTATCGAACCCTTCGATCGAACCCGCGCTGTACCCACTTTCTAAATTACCAATTGTTGGGGTTTCCCAACATCCCTATAACGCGGGATGTCGAGCAAAGACTAGCGATAACCATAGTTTAGGCTAAGGTTGTGGGATGCGCGTCGTCCTACGGACCCTGTTTTTATGCCTTACGGCGTCTTCCCCTGCCTTCGCCGATTTTGCCGCGAGGCTGGCGGAAGCCGCTTTCGAACGAACGAAATCGACGGTCACGTATGACCCGGCCTACGTGAAAATTCCCTACCCCAACGGTGACGTCGACCCGTCGCGGGGCGTTTGCACCGACGTGGTCATCCGCGCGTACCGCGCGCTCGGAATCGATCTGCAAAAGCTGGTGCACGAAGACATGAAGAAGAACTTCACGCTTTACCCGAAAAAATTCGGCCTGAAGAAGCCGGACCCCAATATTGATCACCGCCGCGTGCCGAATCTCGAAGTTTTTTTCGAACGTTTGGGCACGAGGCTCGGCAACTCCCGCGAGCCGAATGATTATCTCGCCGGAGACATCGTTACCTGGGAGCTTTCGCCCGGAGTGACCCACATCGGAATCGTTGCGGACAAGAAAGCCCACGCTCTCACTTCGCGCCGGCAGATCATTCACAACATCGGGGCGGGAGAGGTGATGGAAGACGTGCTCTTCGATTGGAAGATCATCGGCCACTTTCGCTATTCCGGTTCAGCGGGCGCCGTTTCGAAAAAGTAACACACTGACTCAAACTGCGGCGTTTTCGGGCGTTTTAGCCGGTAAAAGCGCGGTTATAGCCGGTACGGCGATTGCACACACCTGTTCGCCATGAGGTGTGCTGCATGAATAAGCGGAAGCAGAAAAAGATCAGGTACGCAGTCGTCGGCTGCGGATGGATTTCTCAAGCAGCAGCATTACCGGCATTCAAGCACGCCTCTAAGAATTCAGAACTGGTGGCGCTCGTATCGAGCGATCCCAAAAAACTAGAAACGCTGGGCGATCAGTACGGCGTCAAACACCTCTACTTGGCCGATCAGTACGAAGAGTGTTTGCAAAACCCGGAAGTCGATGCGGTTTACATCGCCTTGCCCAACAGCATGCACGCCGATTACGCGGTTCGTGCCGCCCACTACCGAAAGCACGTGCTTTGTGAGAAACCGCTCGCGGTAACGTCGGCGGACTGCGACCGCATGGTGCAGGCGTGCAATGAAAACCAAGTAAAGCTGATGACCGCTTACCGCTTGCACTTCGACCCCGCGAACCTGGCGGCCGTCGAGGCGATCAAAAAAGGAAAAATCGGCGAGCCCCGGCTCTTCAGCTCCGTATTCACCTACAACATCAAAGATCGGACAAATTCCCGGCTCAAAGAAGAGCTGGGGGGAGGGCCGCTGGGCGATATCGGAATTTACTGCATCAATGCGGCCCGTTACCTGTTTCAGGCGGAGCCCACTACCGTGAGGGCCCATTTAGCCGCGGGGGTCGGTGCGCGTTTCTCCGAGGTGGGAGAAACGGCGGTCGTGATCATGGAGTTCCCCAACGAGGTTACGGCCCAGTTCACCTGTAGCTTCGGTGCGGCGGGTGAATCGTCATTCGACGTAATTGGCGCCAAAGGTAAGTTGCGTTTGGAGAACGCCTTCGAAATTTTCGATGAGCGCCGGCTGCGCATCACCGTGGGGGACAACGAAGAGAAGGTGAAGATCTTTAAGCAAAGCGATCAGTTCGCACCGGAGTTCATCTACTTTTCCGACTGCGTGCTCAAGGACAAAACGCCCGTTCCGTCGGGGCTCGAGGGCCGTATCGACGTGCACATCATCGAGCAGATCTTACGCGCCATTCGGACCGGGCGGCCGGTAGATATTGGCGCCGCCCCGCGAAAGGCCAAGCCGGACAAACGGCTGCAAATGAAACGTCCGGCGTTCGCCGAGAAGAAACTCATCCACGCCAACGCCCCCGCTGCCTAGGCGGAGATCGCAAAAAAACTCCGCAAGTAATCTAAACGAAATCCGAATAATGCGTTGTGCGGTGCGCTTTCGGAAACGCGTCGGCATGATGGGTCCTCAACTTTAACCAGTGGGGATTATGAAGCGCTTCGACACGTTCGCTCTGTCCATGGCCTTGTTCATTTCGGCATTCGCTAATGCGGGCCAGGTGAAAATCACCAACGACCGTCTGTCTGTCGACGATAAAGAGGTTCCGTTTTTATTCGGCGCGGAGATCCAATACTTCCGAGCGCGCGGCGGCTCCGGTCGCAACGTGCCCGCGGCCGACGTACACGCCCTATGGAACAAGATGCTCGACCGCGTGGTCGAGGCCGGCATGAACACCGTTACCTTTTACATCCCTTGGGATTTCCATGAGCCCGTGGAAGGCACGTTCGATTTCGACGGCACCCTCGATCAGGATAAAGACGGCAAGCCCGACTACCCATCGCGAAACTTGAAACTTTTTTTCAAGCTTCTCGCCGATCGCAAGCTCGAGCACCTGATGGTACGCCCCGGTCCTTACATCAATGCGGAGTGGGGTCCCGAAGGTTTCGGCGCGGTACCCAAGTGGTTCCTCGATCGTTATCCCGGCTCGCTCAACCAAACGCTTAGCCCCAATAAGCCGCGTACGGTTTCGTTTTACGACTCCACCTTCCGCGAGAAAACGGTTACGTGGTTTACCGAGCTGCACCGCCAGGTTCTGAAAGATCATATCGGCCCCGGCAAGCCGGCGTCGTTTCTGCAGCTCGACAACGAGACTAACTATTTTTGGGACACCGTTTACGAACGCGATCGCAAACCGGAATCGATCAAATGGTTCCGCGAGTTCGCGGCCCTCAAATACAACCACGACGTGAAGCGGCTTAGCTTGGCTTACGGCGCGCCGATTGCCGGCTTCGATGCTCTCGTGGCGCCCGTCGGAGCCGGCGACGAGAAGTATCCGTTGCCCGCGTGGCACTACGACTGGTTCCAGTTTCACGACGAAGAGATTCGTGACTACTACGTGTTCCTACGTCGCACTTGGGAAGCGCTTGGCGTGAACGAGCCCAACGTGCTCTTCACGAGCTGCGACTCTTTCAACGCCTTCGATAACGGCCTGCTGCCGCGCCTCGACTATCGCGGCGAGAACAAGCTCACGTTCAGCACGATGAACATTTATCCCAAAACGGAAGGCAATCTGGCCAAGTCCACTTTGAACAATCCGATGAAGGGAGCCCACGACGCAATTTTGATGTCGGCGGCCCATCGCCAGTTCTACGGAACGGGTGGCGACTGGCTGATGTCGACGGAAACGATGGGCGGCTGGTTTCCTCCGGTGGAAGTTAGTTTAGATGCGCGACAGCACACCTACGGTTCGCTGCTCGCCACCGGCGTGAAGGCGCTTATCATCTATTACATGCACGAAGGCTGGAACTGGACCGGCACGGAAGGGCAAGACACCGAGCTAAGATTCGATGCTCCCCTCGACAAAGACATGAACGCGCGGGCCGCGTTTCAGCTGCTGAAAGAGTTGGGTGCCGCCCTAAAAAAGGGAATGGGCGATTTTCTGGTGACGGGGCGTGCGGATCGTTCGCCGGTACTCGTCGCGCACGACAGCGAAACGCAGTATCCACTGAGCGGCGTGAACGCGATCAAGAAAGCGTCGACCGATTCCGCGTCGCTATTCGGTCTTTTGCGCGAAGCGGGCTACCTGCCCGAGGTCGCGTACCTGGATCGCATGAGCGACGAGGAGCTGCTGAAGTTCAAAGCGATCTTCTGGGATCATCCCGGTTATATCTCGGAGAGGTCCGAAGGGGCGTTGCGCCGTTTTCTGTCGATGGGCGGCTGGCTCGTTTGGATGGGATCGGGAGAACCTCCGGCTTTGCCGAGCGAAAGGATTATCCGCCTAGCGCGCAATCCCGCGCTGGGCTGGAACGAGGATAGCTATCTCAATCTCAAGGGCACGGCGGCGATTCTCGCCGAGATGAAGTCGCTTTTGAAAAGCATGGGGCTCAACCCGCTGGTAGAAGTTTCCGCCGACAATCAAAAGCCTTACGTTCACGCGTGGACCCGAACCACTAGCCGTGGCCGGCTCGTCGCGGTAGAAAACTTTTCTCGTGAGGCTCGGAAGGTCTCGGTGAAGTTGCCGCTCGAGAAAGGCAAAAACACGTCGTGGAAACGGCTGTGGGGTAACGATTCCGCCAAAGGGGCATTCGAGATTGCGTCGAAGGATCTGGAAGAGAAGGGCGCTCCGCTCGATCTCAAGAAAGATTCCATCGAGCTTTGGCAGGTGACCGTGAAATGATCCGCGGCTTGGGAGTTGCGGCCTTATGGCTGTCCTCTTTAGCTTTGGGTACGCCGGCTCCTTGCCACAAGGAGTTCCGGGACGATCTTGCGCGACGATCGTTGCGCTACTTTCTCGACCACACGCATCCGGCAACGGGGCTGGTACGCGATCGCGCGCGTAACAGCCTTACCATCGGTCCGGCCGAAACCCGTATCGCCTCGATTGCGGCGACGGGCTTTGGCGTGGCGGTGGTGGCCAACGCTTCGCTGGCGGGGCTCGTTTCGAAAGAGCAGGCGGAAGAGTACGTCGGAAGAACGTTGCGCTACGCCAGGCAAAGTCTCTTTCGGCATCACGGCTGGTATTACCATTTCGTCGACTGGGCCACGGGCGACCGCATCGGTCTTTCGGAGATCTCGACGATCGACACGGCCCTGTTCATGGCGGGGTCACTCTACGCAGTCTACGCGCTGAAGAGCGAACCGCTGATCGCGCTCGCCGAGGAGCTCTTCCGCGGCATCGATTATGCGGCGATGCTTACGGACGGGGGAACGAAGCCCAAAAAGCTGAGCCTCTCCATGGGCTGGACTCCGGAAACTGGCTACCTGCCGTGGCAGTGGGATCGGTACGCCGAGCACCTGGTGATGATCCTCCTGGGGCTGGGCCATCCTACACAGCCGTTGCCGCGCGAAGCTTGGCTCGACTGGAAGCGGGAAGAGCTGGCTTTTAACTTGCGAAATATTCTGGGCAACGAGCTTTCTTTGTTCGTTCACCAGTATTCGCATCTGTTTTTCGATTTCCGCAAGACGGCCACCCCCACGCTGAACTTTTTCGAGAACTCGAGGTTAGCTACCGCCAGTAACCGCGATTACTGCGCCAAGAAAGCCGACAATTTTGCCACCTACGCCGTGGGTTTTTGGGGGCTGAGCGCCAGCGACTCGCAAGATGGCTACGCTGCCTTTGCCCCGGAGTTTCATAACGGCACGGTATGCCCCGGCTGCGTGGGTGGATCGGTCATGTTCGAGGAATGTCCGCTGCTCAAAGATCTCGAAACGTGGGCCAAAGGGGACTATGGGTCCCGCATTTACGGACCATATGGATTCGTAGACGCCTTTAATGTGTATCCATTGTGGTTCAGTCCGGACGCGCTCGGCATTACGGTAGGGGCCCTTTATCTATCACTGGCGAATACGGACGAGAAGACCTCCGTGTGGCCGGTGTTTCACCGGATTCCCGCCGTGAATGCGGGACTTGCCAAGATCAAGTGACCCGGGCTTAACAAGCCCATGACGCAACATTTACGTTCGATTGCTTGGCTGGAAGGCGCTTCGCTTTTGCTGCTTTTCTTCGTGGCGATGCCGCTCAAGTACGTGTGGGGCCGTCCGGAGTTCGTGAAAATTGTCGGTTCAGTACATGGCTTTCTTTTTTTGCTCTTCGCCATGACGCTTTATGGTTCGAAAGAGGAACGCCGCTGGAATGGGACGGTCATTCTGATTGGGCTCATCGCCGCGAGCGTGCCTTTTGGCACCGTTTGGTTCGACCGTAAGTACCTTACGAGCGAAACACCGCGTTAGTCACGCCCGCCCGCCGTGGCACGTCTTTAGCAGTAGAAGGTTCCACTAAACTCATCTGTTTTGAGAGGAGAACTATCCATGCAAAGACCCGTTCAGATCACCTACCGAGGGCTGACGTCTTCCCCCGCCATTGAAGACGCCATTCAAAAACGAGCGGATAAGTTGGAGCAGCTGGAGCTCGGCGTAACTGCGGTGGATGTGGTGCTGTCGATACCTAGCCACCATCATCGAAAAGGAAACTTCGTTCACGTTCGCGTGGACGTGGAAGTGAACGGCAAGCGAGTCGTTACCGATCGCGAGCCGGAGAAAAAGATCGATCATCAAGACGTTTATCTCTCCCTTCGGGACGCGTTCGACGCGGCCGAGCGTCGAGTGCATCAGCTACATGCGAAGTACCGGGCACCCCGTCGTTGGGCGGGACCGCGACGTGCGGGCTGGTCGGATCCCCACACCGACCAGGCGGCCGACGTGGAAACTTCGGGAGCGGCCGAGGGTGGCGAATGGATGCGGCAGGGAACCGGCTGACGGTTCTGGAGTTAGCAATGAAAGAGACGGGCGTGCCGAAAGGCCGCCCGTTTTTTTTGCGCCGAGCCCTACGGCAGCGCGAGCAGCTTGGCCTCGAGCTCGCGGTAAACGTCGGCCATCCACGGGGGATTAGGCGTGTGACCGGCGGGAAGTTTTTTGCTCCGGAAATCGATGGGAGAAAGCAGCACGCCCCACTTCTTGAAATCGGTTTTCTCGGCGAGCCGGTAAACCTCTTCGATCGCCACGTTGCCGATGGCGATGCAGCCAATGGACACGGCCTCACCGTGAATCATGATGTCGCCGCCGAGCCGCGAGCGCTTTTCTTTCTTCGCCTGCGCGCGATCCCATTCGTTGGGGTAGTTCACGCGCAACGAGAGGTGGTAGGCGCTTTTGGGGTTTAGCAGCATGATCTTATAGATCCCTTCGGGAACCTGCTGGTCCCCTTCTTTAAGCTTGGGTCCGATGGTTCCGCTGGCGGCGGTAACGGGGTAGCGATGAATCAGCTGCTGCCGGTCTTCCTGTTCACCGGCGTAAACCAACAGCTCTTTGGAGTCTTTGAAGAACACCAGCGTGGTGTGGGCCGGAGGGTAGTGAACCCGCGCATCCTTGAACTTGGCCTTGAGCCGTTCTTCCGCCAGATCCATGTTGAGCTCGTGCTTGGTCATTTTTCGTATCTTACTATCCACCCGCTGGGCTGCTTGGCTGACGAACTGCCACCCCAGGGTGAAGAACGGTATGGCCAGAACGAAGAACGTAAAGAGCGCGGCATGGCGTTTCATCATAAAAGGACGGCCTCCCCGAGCCAGTCGTGACCCCCTAATCGCCCGGGGCCTCTATTTTACCTGAAAAATTAGGGGTTTTTGGCCCTAGCCCCCCTTGTCAAAAGGCAGGGGCGGCCCTATACCCGGGGCAAGCCAAAAGTCATGGCCAAAAGGGTTTTCAATCAGCCCTAAAGCCCCTAAAATTTTGGCACCTAACATTGAGTCTAAAGGACCTGCCTATGGACATGATTACCAACGATTTTAGCTTCCGCGTCGCTACCGTAAACGGTACCGGAAGCCAGTCGGCCAACAACATCCTCTACAAAACCCTTTTCCGGATGGGCATCGGCGTAACGGGTAAAAACCTGTTCCCCTCGAACATCCAGGGATTGCCCACGTGGTTCCAAATCCGCGTGAGCCACCGGGGTTACCAGTGCTTGCGTGAGCACGACGACATCGCCATCTGTCTGAACGCCGAAACGGCGAAGGAAGATATTGCGGCCATGCGTGACGGCAGCGTGATTTTCTACAACTCGAACATCATCAAGGTGGAAGACTCGCAGAAAAAGCCGAACCAGGTTTTTTACGCGCTTCCGGTGGAAGACCTGGCCAAGCAGCTCACCGATTCGAAGCTGCGCCATCTCCTGAAGAACCTTTTTTACGTCGGCGCGCTGACCGAGCTGTACAAGATCGACCTCGATGTTTTGAAGAAGGTCATCGAAGACAATTTCAAGAGCAAGCAGTCGGCGATCGACGCCAACATGCAGGCGCTCAACATCGGCATGCAGTACGCTCGCGAGAACTTCAAAAAATCGGACAAGTTCTTGTTCAAGGGCGGCGGCGATCTGAACAAGGGCAAGATCATGGTGGAAGGTAACCAGGCCGGTGGCTTGGGGTCCCTGTACGCCGGTTGCACCGTAGTCGCCTGGTATCCGATCACTCCTTCCAGCTCTCTGGCGGAATCCGGCGAAGCCTACCTGAAGAAGTACCGGGTCGGTGCGGACGGAAAGAACAAGTTCGTAGTCATTCAGGCGGAAGACGAGTTGGCGGCGATCGGAATTGTGCTGGGTGCCTCCTTCACCGGGGCGCGTTCCATGACCTCAACCGCAGGACCGGGCATCTCATTGATGAACGAATTCCTCGGCCTGGCCTACTACGCTGAGATTCCGGCCGTGATTGTGAACGTGCAGCGTGTTGGCCCATCGACGGGTCTACCGACGCGTACTCAGCAGTGCGACATTCAGCTTTGCGCTATCGCCTCCCACGGCGATACCAAGCACATCATGATTATTCCGGCCACGCCGAAAGAGCACTTCGAAATGATGGTCGACGCGTTTGACCTGTCGGATACGTTCCAGACTCCCGTGTTCGTCATGTCGGACTTGGATTTGGGCATGAACCAGTGGGTGGACGACGAGTTCACGCACAAGCCGCTAAAGATGAAGCGCGGCAAGGTTCTCACCAAGGAAGACCTGGATAAGGTGAAAGACTTCGGTCGATACCTCGACTCCGACGGCGACGGTATCTGCTACCGCACGCTTCCGGGCACGAACCACATGAAGGGCTCGTTCTTCACCCGCGGCTCGGGTCACGACGAATATGGTCGTTACACGGAAAGCCCGCACGCTTACGTCCGCAACATGGACCGTTTGCTGAAGAAATGGCACACCGCGAAGAAGCACGTACCTAAGCCGATTGTAACGGGTAACGCCAACGCCAAGATTGGCATCATCGCCTACGGCACGACTCATCATGCGGTGACGGAGATGCTGGACCGGGCGAACAACGCCGACATCAAGTACATGCGGTTGCGGGCCTATCCGTTCACGGATGAGGTCGAAGCCTTCATTAAGAGCTGCGACAAGGTGTTCGTCGTCGAGCAAAACCGTGATGCGCAGATGAAGCAGCTGATCGAAGTAGACCTTCCGGGCTACCAGAGCAAGTTGCAGTCGGTTCTTTACTACGGAGGCTTCCCCATTTCGGCGGACTTCATCGAAGGAAACCTCAAAACCAAATTAGGGATGCACTAATATGGAAACCACCCCAGCGAATTGTAATCGGTTAGGCCTCGGCAAGGCGGACTACGCGGGTAAGCCGTCGACCCTCTGTAAAGGTTGCGGTCACGACTCCATCACCGCGGCGATCATTCAGTCGTACTACGACTTGTCGGTTCCGCCGCACACGGTGACGAAAATCTCCGGTATCGGCTGCTCATCGAAGACGCCGGCGTACTTCGTGGATCGCGGACACGGTTTCAACACCGTGCACGGTCGCATGCCATCCGTGGCTACGGGCACCAAGGTCGCCAACCACAAGCTGAACGTCATCGGCGTTTCGGGTGACGGCGATACCGCTAGCATCGGTATCGGGCAGTTCATCCACTTGCTTCGCCGCAATCTCGATATGACTTACATAATCGAGAACAACGGGACCTACGGTCTGACCAAAGGTCAGTTCTCGGCGACGGCGGACAAGGGTTCGAAAGCCAAAAAAGGCTGGGTCAACCCGTATCCGCATATCGACTGCTGCGCCTTGGCCATCGAGCTTGGCGCCACTTTCGTGGGCCGCTCGTTCTCGGGCGATCGTAAGCAGATGATGGCTTTGATGAAGGCCGCGCATTCCCATAAGGGCATCGCGCTGATCGACATCATCAGCCCGTGCGTCACCTTCAACAACCATGAAGGCAGCACGATGAACTACGTTAAGTCAAAAGAGCGCGCGACGCCGATTCTGGAGCTGAACTACATCCCGCACCAAGAAGAGATCTCGGTCGAGATGAAGGACGGCGAAATCAAGGAGATCGAACTGCACGACGGTTCGCACATCACCCTGAAGAAGCTGGGCGAAGAATTCGACCCGACTAACAAGATGGGCGCGCTCAAGCAGATTGCGGACTCGTACGATAGCGGCCACTTGGCCACGGGTTTGCTGTACTACGTGCCGGGCCAGCCCGACTTCACCGAGCTGAACAACATGTGCGATACGCCGATGTGTCAGCTGGGCGATGCGGATCTGGATCCGGGTCCCGAGCCGATCAAAAAGCTCAACGCTTCTTGGCGTTAATTAGTACAAATACTCTTTAAAATGGGGGGATGAAGAAATTCATCCCCCTTCTTTTTGTCCTCTTGTGGCTAGGCGGCCTGTCTAGCTGCGGTTCCAACGGCGGCGGCAACGCCTTTGAAAAGCCGTCGGTCTTTTTCTCAACGATGGAGCAGCTAACGCTGGAAGTGGCCTACGAGCCGGGGGCCGAGCCCTTCACCGGCAACCTACCCAACACGCAAAACATTTGGACGATTACCGAAGCAAATCTGAACGCCCTGTTCGACGGCCGGGCAAAAGAGCCGACGATTACCGTGCCCAAGACCACGACCGAGATGACCGCTCTCGAAGCCCAAAGCCAGACGGGCTGGACGACCGACGAAATTCTCGCCTTGGCCGGCAAGGCGAGGAAGAACCAATCCACCGCCACCCACTCGCGTTTTCTCCTGCTGTTCGTGAAGGGGTATTACGAGGAGGATGGTGCCACCAACTCTGGCGTCATCGGCGTTAGCCTTACGGGCACCACGGTGATTGCGATGTTCAAAGACGTAATTCAGGCCACGGGCTCACATCCCAACGGTGCGGTGCCGAAGTTCGTGGAGCAGGCCACCATCGTGCACGAAAGCGCGCACGCGTTGGGGCTGGTCAATACCGGCATCCCCATGGCGGCGACCCATCAAGATACCGCGCACGGCGCCCACTGCGACGATCCTGATTGCGTGATGTACTGGTCCAACGAAGGGGCGGGCGATTTGGTGAGCTTTATTCAGAACTATCTGGTGACGTCGAGCTACGTGATGTTCGACGCAAAATGCTTAAACGACGCCCGCACGTACCAGCCATAAAAAAAACGGGCCGCGGAATCTCCGCGGCCCGTTGGCAAAAAATGCGGCCTCACTTCTTCCAATTACAACGCGCCGGTCGTACGCAGCATGCCGAGCACGACATACGTAATCTTCAGCGAGCAGCCGATGCAGGCGCTGCCGCCCACGAGCTGGAACTTGTAGGCCTTTTCGCCCACCGTCATCTCGAAGGTGGGATCCACGTAGTGGTTACCTTCCACGGTTTTCGACGACACTTTCACTTTGAACGGAGTGGCGCCCACGGTGCCTTCGATGGTGCCTTCTTTACCGCTGACCTTGCTGGCGACGACTTCGGTTTCTGTCTTCTCGCCCTTGGCGTTCAGGGCGGTGAGCCGGCCCGAGAACGCAGTGCCGTTCTTCTTGAATTCCGACGTCAGCGTGACGCCCTCCATCCGGTGCTCGAGACGGATGCCGTACTCTTTTTCGAGCGGCGCCGCGAACACGAGCGACCCTTTCACGTGTCCCGAGATGGCATGATCGGAATAGAAAAGACCCAGGTGCTCACCCTTGAGCAGGCCCAGCTGACCGTGGTCATGATCGTGATCCTCGTGCCCAAACACCACGGCCGAGCAAACGAGAGCAGCCATCAATACGCGAAACATTGTCGACATCGAATCCCCCTTAGAAATGAAACTGAGAATATTTCTCAATTTTTTTAGAGGGGGCCGCGAGCGCTGTCAACGGCGGCGAAGCTTAGAATGTGTAAACGCCTTCGAGGTAGGCGCCGGAGAAGGGAGGCACGAGGCGGCATACACCGCCGGAGCACAAGGTGCCGCCGCTGGTTTGACCGGCGAACACTTTGGCCTGATAGGGGCCGGACTTAAACGTGGCTTGGGCGTTGTAGAAGTTGGCCTGCACGGGTTCTGGATTAGTAGGCACGAACTCGAAGCCCAATCCCGCATTGAACTGTTCGCTGAAGTTATAGGTGAGGTAAGTTTGGTTGCGGTCATCGATCACGCGGTACGTTTTCAATTCTTTGTTCTCAATCTGCTTCCGGTACTCGAGCTCCAACGACTCACCTTTAAAAGTCGGCAGTTTGAGCTTACCGCTTGCGTGCGACATGTTCTGATTGCCGGGCATCCAGCGGTAACCGGCCTTCAGCTCGATGGCGCTGCTCAAGGGGCCGATGAACTTTCCGCCGACAATGCCGTGACGCAGTTCCGCGCGGTAGTTGCGATCGCTGCCGTACAGAAACGAGGAGTACACGCTGGTTTTGGGGGCCAGCTGCCGTTCCACGGTCAAGCGGCCGGCCGTTACGTCTTGGGTGTTGAGCGTGGCGACGATGTCATCTTCGAGGGCGGGGGGCCGGCGTAGATCATAGTAGTACTGTCGGTAGTCTTTACCTTCGGCCTTTACTCGCCAGCCAGCATCGGCCCAGCCAATGGACACGAAGGAGCCAAAACCCGTCGGATAGGCGTTCTTCGCGTTGGCGCCCAAACCGTCGGTAACTAAAGCATTGGTTTCGCCGTACACGTCGATGGTGTCGGCGATGCCGTTCACCGCGAAGTTGACCCCCAACGTGTGCCAGTTCTTATCGAAAGTGGGGGCCTCTGCCGGGCGCTGCGTGGTGAATAGGTAATGACCGCCCACTTCGATGTCGGAGGTAACCTTCGTGGCGATCGCCTGGCTGGCGAGGAAGACTTCGCGGCCCGCCACCGGATTTTCCAAAGGGTTGAGGGCCACCGGGTTCTTCATGGCGTTCACGCGTCCGGCGAAGGTGGTGAGGGTCACCGGGGTGAGCGTTTGCTTGATCGAGATCCCTTCCAAAGTGGTATCGAGGCCAAAGTTGGGGTCGCGGAAAAGTGAAAGTGCTATCCCCTTGCCGAGCTCTTGGTAGCTATCTCCCAGCACGATGCGGCCGGTGGACCAACCGTAGGTGAGCGTCTTTTTTTCGAGCGTCACGTATGAATTCTGCGCCTGGTTGCCGTTCGGGTTCCAGCGATTGGTGAGAACGAGATCCGCCTGAAAGTCATTGAGCTCGGCGGTGATCTTGCTTTCGTGAAGTAAGTTGTACTCGGGCTTCGCCGAAGGATCGTCGGAGTTCGTAGAGTTGAGCAGCATGGCGTGTCCTGCCGCCCCTATGCGATAGTTCATCTCCGGGGCTGCGGCGGTTTCGTTGCTGCCTCCGGAAACCAAAGCGGCGTCATCGGCCATAGCCGGAGCGCACAAAAGCATAGCTAGCCATACAGCTTGAGCAGGGCGTGCGATCACGCAAAGCCTCGTTGTCTAAAATGCAGTTTAGTTTTTCTTGAAGGACTCGAGCTTCTTCATCATCTCGTCGCTGTAGCCGGAGTAGGTCGCGAGAATCTCACCGGTAGCGCTAACTAGAACGGAGTAAGGGACCGCTTTGGTCGAGTTGTACTTCGAAAAAATCTGGTGCGTCGGATCGAGAATGATCGGGAACGCAATTTTGTGTAGGCGTGCGGTGGGCCGCACGTCGGAAGAGGTCTCCGACGTGTCCACGTTGATTGCAACTACCTGCACGCCAGCGTCGACGCCGATCTTGGCCTTGAGGGCGTTCAGCTCGTCGAGGCACGGCTGGCACCAGGTTGCCCAGAAAGAGATGAGCACGGGCTTGCCGTCCTTGAGCTTCTCCTTCAGCGAGTAGCTCTTGCCGTCGGTGGTTTCGCTCTGAAATGTCGGCGCCTGAGCGGCAAAAAGGGAAAGGGAAAATACGGTGAGGGTGGCGAAGGAAAAGAGTTTCATGATCTCTCCAGTTGAGTGGGGTGGTTACTTGCCCCGTAGCCGGCTTTCCACGAAAGCGACGATCTCAGAGGGAACAAAAGAGGTTTTGCCAGAAGTATAACGTTTTACGACCTTTTGTTCCTCATCGAGTACGACGGCGTGGGGCACCCTTAACGGAACCCCGGGGTTAAGGCTTTTAAAGTTGCTCCACATCCAAGGCAGATCCGCGAACGGCGTGGCGAGCACGAAGTGTGCCTCTTTATATGCGAGCGCCGCGTCAGGCGTGGGGCGTACCAGCCCCGGATCTCCTGACACGTAGAATAATTTTACTTCCAGTTTTTGGCGGAGCGGCTCCGGAAGGGCGGCGATTCCCTCGTTCACCTTTGGAAAATCGACTTTGCAGTCGCCACAAAAACCGGCGCCGAAAACTATCAGGGTTGTGTTGCGCCCCTCGCCGCCCGCGAAGGGGGTGGGTTCCGGGGCAGGCCTTACGGGCGCGCCGCCAGCGTAGTAGCGGCCGCAGCCGATTAACGTAAATAGGGTAAAGGCAATTAACGTGACACGCGTCATCAGACCCTCGGATTGAACGAGTTGATTGATGCTATTAAGACGGTTGATTCTCTTTCAGCGTGAGCGATTGCCGCGGCAGTGGGGCGTCTCGAAGCAAAGTAACGTTAACAAGTGTGCCTCGCCTGATTGACGTTAGCCACTGTGTATTCGTAGCTGAGGATGGGGGTAATCAAATATGGAATCCAAAACGACTGTGAAACCGGGCCGCATTCTCATCAACAACGAGTGGTGCGAGGCGCGCAGCGGCAAAACGTTCTCCGTTACTAATCCTTCTACCGAGCTGGAGTTAGCCAGATGTGCTGAAGGGGATAAGGCCGATATCGACGCGGCGGTGAGTGCCGCGCGTCAGGCTTTTGATTCCGGCCCCTGGAGTCGCATGGCGGCCCGTGAGCGTGGCCGCATTCTTTACCGTCTGGCCGGCCTGCTGGAGCAAAACAAAGAAGAGCTGGCTCGTCTCGAAACGATGAACAACGGTAAGCCGATTAACGAAACGCTGAACGCCGATCTTCCGCTGGCGATCGAGTGCTTCGAGTACTACGCGGGAATGGCCGACAAGATCCAGGGCGATACCATTCCGGTGTCGGGTGATTTCTTCAACTACACCTTGCGCGAGCCGGCGGGGGTAGTGGGGCAAATCATTCCGTGGAACTTTCCGCTGCTGATGGCCGCGTGGAAATTGGGGCCGGCGCTGGCCACCGGCTGTACGGTGGTGCTGAAACCGGCGGAGCAAACGCCGTTGACCGCGCTGCGCTTGGGCGAGCTATTGATCGAAGCGGGGATGCCCAAAGGCGTCGTCAACATCGTGCCGGGCTTTGGGCCGACCGCGGGCGCGGCGCTCGCCTCACATCCGCAGGTCGACAAGATTGCCTTCACGGGCTCGACTGAAGTGGGCCGTATCGTTCAGCAGCTGGCCGCGGGAAATCTGAAGCGTGTTTCGCTGGAGCTTGGCGGTAAAGCCCCGAACATCGTGATGGCCGACGCCGATCTCGACGCTGCGGTAGGTGGCGCGATGCGCGGAATCTTCTTTAACCAGGGCGAAGTTTGCTGCGCGGGTTCGCGCTTGTTCGTGGAGGACAAGGTGAAAGACACCTTCCTGCAGAAGCTCAAAGATCGCGCGGAAAACATGGTGCTGGGCGATCCGCTCAATCCCAAAACCGAGATGGGCGCTCAGGTTTCCGAAGAGCAGTTCAAAAAAATTCTGGGTTACATCGAGACGGGTAAAGCGGAAGGGGCCAAGGTTCTCACCGGTGGTACGCGCGCGGGGGACAAGGGTTACTTCTTGAAACCCACCGTGCTCGACAACGTGACCAACTCGATGACCGTGGCGCGTGACGAGATCTTTGGGCCCGTAACCTGCGCCATCTCGTTCAAAAATGGCGACGATCTCGTGCAACAGGCGAACGACACGATCTACGGCCTGTCGGCCGGCATCTGGACCCGGGACATCGGCAAGGCCCATCGCCTCGCACGCCAGATCAAGGCGGGAACGATCTGGATCAACTGCTACAACTGCTTCGATGCGGCCTCGCCGTTCGGTGGGTACAAGCAGTCCGGCTTCGGCCGCGAGCTAGGCAAATACGCCCTCGAGCTTTACACGCAGGTAAAGTCCGTTTGGGTGGCTTTGGATTAATACCAAAAAGGAGTCCCTCCCTTTTTGTACAAAAAAGGAGGGACTCCCTTTCTGTCTACTTTTTGTACAGCTCGTCAGGGTGTTCACACCTCGTACATTTCCTATACGTCCTTGCCCGTTCACGCCGGTTCAAAAACTCGGCCTTCAGGTTGCACACTAAAACGTTAGATTTGGAATACACCTTTCGATTGGCCTTTAAGGGGGGACGATCGTGCGAGCGATTTACATCAGTTTCTTGGTTCTTTGCACTGCCGTAGTAACCAATGGGTCGAGCAATCCGCTCAAGCCAAAAACGAAACAGGCCCTCGCCCAGGGTGGGTTCGGCGGGCAGGGAAGCGCGCTCGAACGGCAGCAGCAAGAACGAGAGCTTTCGCAGGCCCGTGAGAGTTACAACCGCCAGCAAGCGCAGGCGCGGAAAGAGCTCGAGGCTCAAGCCGCGGAACTCCAGAAAAAGCATCAGGCTCTAAAGGAAGCGTTACCCGAGATGAGCAAAAGAAAAAAAGGGAAAAGTTTTGACGTCGCTAACTATTTTCCTGTCGGGCACAATAAAGAGGTCGATAACGACAGTAGAGTGAAGCCCAAAGAGCAGTTCAAACCGATCGAACTGATCGCGCAGGCGAAAAGCGGAGCAGCCGCCGAGCCGCCCATTAAAATCCCCGGCCTCCAAGAGTCCGTACGCCAGGCGATCGCGAACGTAGCCAAACTCAGCTACGACTCAAAAAATTACAAGCCCGGCGCCCCGGGCGTTGGGCTCGATGTCACTTCAGATTTGGTCGTCAAAGACGTGACCAATCAACTGGAAAAAATCCGTGGCGTCGCGGGTGCATTAGCGGAGGTTCCGCAGGGTTACCAGGGCTTCGCGGGTGACTCTGACAATGAGTTTAAAAAGGGCGAGATAACCGCTTGCGCCAACGCCGATTCGGCGGGCAAGTGTTTCGTGGGGCTCAACCGCGATTGGGGAAACCTTCTCGCCAATAAATTCATGGGGGACCTCACGAGCTTTCACCGTGCGCCGCAATTTCCCTCGGTGCTGCGAAATTTTTCGTTCGGTATCGATTTGCTGGAGCGCGTGTTCGCGGCGCCAGCCAGCAAGGCCGAGCTTGAAGGTTACTTCGGAGCGCAGATGCAGGGAATTGGCGTGACTCTACTGGCGGCTCAAGTCGCGGAAGCCAATGCCAAGGCTCAAAAATTTGGAATTGAGAATGCCCGCGCTTTGTCGGCGGTTCTGTCCAAGACGGCGGCAAGTGACGGTCATCAAGGGCTGGTCGAGTCAGACATCGACCCCAGGGCTTTTCAAGTGGGAGACGATACGTTTTATCGGTCCACCATCAAGCTAATCAAGGAGCAGGTAGCACCCCAAGCGGCCGCCGTCGTGGACGCTAGTATCGCGCGTTTCGGAGAACTGCGGGCCAGTGAGATTCGCGCGGCCAAGGAGCTAGCCTCCGCGGCCGAAGAAGCGCAGGAGCTGCAAAGGCAAACCGACGCGGTCAACCGCGCGCTCAACGATCCAAACTCCGAATTGAACAAACCTTTCGACGAGCAGGCCGCGCGCGATGCGATTGCGGCTAACGATCCTTCCGGCGGACAGAGCGGTGGAGCGGGTGCCGGCGAGCAAGGCGGCGGCGCCGGTGGGGCT
>JBGSST010000288.1:0-3890 GCA_041736915.1 Bdellovibrionota bacterium | reverse complement strand
TTCGATGATCCGTTCCAGCTCCAAAAGCTTCGTCTTCTGACGCTGGCTACGGCGCAGGCTTTTCGAATAGAAAATCTGCTGTAGGCGAACCTTGTCCTGGTAGAGCTCTTCGAACGCCAGCATGAGGTCCGTGCGCGACTGCTTAACGGCTTCATCGAGCAAGGGGTAGCCGCGCGGAAAGAGGCCCGCCCCTTTGTACGATCGCGTGTGGTAGGCCAGCACCGCCGGTCCACCCGGCTTTTCCGTGCCCAGCTCGGGAGAGATCTGGGAGGGGAAACCGGTCTTCACGTCGGTGGCATAATCGAGCGTGGTTTTCAGAACGTTGTAGCATTTTTGAAATTCACCGGTGGAGCACTGCACGAAAGCCAGGCGGTCATCCGTGCCGCCGAACATCTCGGAGAGCTTTTCGACGCTACCGCCAATTTGCAACGCACTAATCGTGACGGTCGTGCGCTTGCTGAGCCGGTCTTTTGCTGTCTGCAGCCCCGCGGCGATACCGAGCGGGGGTGAGGAGAGCGAGAAGTTCGCCTCGAAGTACTGCTTGTCGACCTCGGAGGCGAAGTCGATGCGAATCGAGAAGAGGAACTTGGCCCCCAGCTCGCGTTGCCACACGTACTCGTCACCGCAGGTCTCTAACCACCGCTCATCGTGTTCGCGCACCGAGGTGCCGAGCGTCGAGAGAACGGGTTTCGTGAGAATCTCGTTCTTGAACTTATAGGTGGCCGAATACACGGCGGAGAGCGAGTAGTTCGTCGACTGGCTCGACGACATGAACTTGGCCCCGGCGTTCACGCTCACCAATCCGTAACGGATGCGGGTGTCGACCTGAAAGCCCAGAGAGTTGGCGAGGTCGGCCTGCGAGGTCACTTGGGAGAAGGCCAGGTCGGACGTTTGGGCCCCCGCGAAGCGGGTCTCCCCGGTCACGCATTGCTCTTCGAACCGTTCCTTTTGGGAGGAGTAGCCCGAACCCAGAAGGGCCTGCACGTCGACCGACGACGCGATGATGCGGGCGTTAGTCCGCGCCTCTTGGGCAAAGGCGCTGGTGGGTGCCACCAGCAACAGTAGGATGCTTAAGGTGAAGTAGATGCGGATCATATGACCCCTTTCGTTTTGAGAACTAGTTTGAGTTGGGCGCTGACTTTCGGATGCTCGATGGAGCGTTGCAGCTCCTGCATCCCTTTGGGATCGAGCTTGGTGCACGTGAGGGCCACGTCGTGCAGATCCCACAGATACGGCTTCCCCTTGCGCGGATCGGGGGCCGTGGTGAATTTAGCGATCGAGTGCCGGAGCATCTCCGTGCAGCCTTCTGCGTCTAGGTGCGAGGACAGCTCCAGGTAATGGAGCGCCAGCACGCGGGCCTCGGTGTCTTTCTTGGTGAGCGTATCGGGATAGTCCTCACGGACTATCGCCAAGGCGCTCGCCAGGTGTTCCGGCGTATCGAGCCCCGACTCCTGAAACGCGCGACGCCGCGCCTGCGAGTCGACCGTGTCCTGCACGTCGATGACCGTTGTTTTGAGTTTGGCGATCTGCTCGGGCGTAGCGAACGTGGTGTTCTTCGCCGCCTTCACCACCACCTTGGGCGCCACCACCGGAAGCCGGGGGGCCGGCGGTTCCACCGGCCCTCCCGTCTTCTCCACGGTAGAAATGGGGCGGGAAACGAGTTCCGCCTTATCGGCGGACGGCCCGAGCCACCAGCCGAAGAGGGCTAAGCTCACGGGGAAGCTCAACAGTAAAAGTAGTTGGCGCGTCATACTTAGTTTCCTTTCTCGACTTTGCGATCGCCCACTTTTTCTTTGGGGGCTTCGGCTTTGGCGCCGTTGGTGGTGAGGCAGTTGCCGTACTCTTCGATGAACGAGCCGCGGTAGCCCGACGGGTGGTCGTAGCCCAGGTTGTGGAGAAACTCGTGGCCGATGACGCCGGCCCAGTACTCTTTGTCTTTCGCGAAGTAGTAGCGGCTGTCGTAACCCAGAAAGTCGGAGTTCAGGGCGATGTGAAGGTGGCTGCGAATGCCCAGCTCGGGCATGGCCACCGACGTGTCGTAGAACAGGTTCTGGTAGCCGAGCCCCACCGCTTTGGGATCGTTCCAGAAGCGGGCGATGAAGATAAAGCCTGGAACCTTGAGTCCGTTGATGACGAACGACGACAGCGCGGTCGCTAAGTCGATCTCGATCGTTTCGCGAGACTTGGGCAGGTCCTTCGTGGATTGCGCGAAGGCGCAGTCGAGCGTTTCCTTCTTGAGCGCCCGCTCCATGAACACCTCCATGGCGTCTTTCAGAATTCCTTTTTGCCCGTCGGTGAACGAGGGATCGACGCGCACCTGCGTGTGCAGCGCGATAGCGTTCAGGTAACGCCCCTTGTAGCTGCCGAGGTACTCGGTCGAATGGTATGCGCCGGTGCTCGGATAATGCGTGGCATCCCGATCGGCCAAGGCCGTGGCCGGCAAGAGAGGTAACGTGGTCAAGAGCCAGATAAAGCGTTTCATTGGTTTCATCCCCAAAGTGGAAAAGGGGGCCCCGGCCAAAACGACCGGGGCCCGAGGCCGGAGGTTGTTGGTTTAGTCGACGATCTCGCTCAAGGTTTGCACCCGGCCCAAGCGAAGATCGATCTCTTGTCTCATCGTGTCCTGAGTGCTCTGCAGCAGCCAGTCTCCCGACTGAACGCCGTTGGTGACGAGCAAGTGGTCCTTGGGCTTGTCGGACTTCTCGTTCACGATGAAGTTGTGCAGCGTGCCCGTGAAGTTCTTCATGCGGCGCGACTGGATCACGTGCACCGGCTTACCGTCGGCGCCCATGATCTGATTGCCCTTCTCCACCTTCTCGGCGGTGATGAGCTTGCCGTTCATGCCTACGAACGTGTGGTTCGGGCTCACGGTCAGGATCTTGTTGGTGTCGAGCAGGATCTGCTGCACTTCACCCTTTTCGATGGGCGAGCCATTGGCCCCGAAGACATTGCCATCGCGGTAGCTCGCCTGCGGCAAGAGAACGGTGTCGTCCTTACGAACGGTACGGGCCAGGATCTCTTCCCCCTCGAAAAGCTGAATGAGCGTTTCGGCCGCCACGCAGCTGCAAGGGCAAGTGCACTCGGCACCGTTGCTGTCGTACACGTTGACCGTGTGGCTCGCGTTCATCTGCGACTCGGGAATGCGGTACTTGTTGGCGCAGATTTTTTTTACGGCGGAGTCGAACGAGGTGCAGTGTCCGAAGGAACACGCGGGCAGTGCCGAAGCGCTTGGCGAGTGGAACATCCCCACGATGAGGAAGATCCCCGCGAAGAGGGTTTGGTGAATTGGTTTCATTTAGTTCTCCTGTAGTTTTCAAAAAGGGGAAGGCACGCCGTCGCGGCTCGCCTGGTCTTTTTCCCCCGAGTGCCGAGGCGCTAGAGCAAGTGATGTGCCAGCCGCTTTTTTGAGTAGCCTTCTAAGGAAGGGGCGCCGAAGTCGGAAAATTTTTCGCGTTTTCCCGTAAGGGATTTACGAACTTTCGTGAAACGACTTTGTTTCTATTTTTGCCGCGTGATTTCGCTGGCTTTACGCGCGTCATCTACGTTTTACATTACGATCTTTCGTAAGATTGGTGATCGCGAACGCGGCGATTTCGGGGTGGCATCCAATCTGCACAGTGCGGGCAAGAGGTTGATGATGAAGCTGCGCCGCCGTTCCTTGTTTTCGCTGATGCTTTTTTTGTGTGCCGCCTGCCACGGCAACGGGCACGTCCCTTTAGCCCCGCCGCTTCCCGCCACGGATCGAATCACGAAACTGCTCGACTCGAACGAGCGCGGCCGCCTGCTCACCGTCCGGCGTATCGATGCACGGTCTTTTCTCACGCTGCGCGAAGAGGGAAAGTCCGTGCGCACACTCTACGTGGAAGACGGCGCGAACCATCGCCGGGTGG
>JBGSST010000243.1:0-14858 GCA_041736915.1 Bdellovibrionota bacterium | reverse complement strand
TCGGCCACGGGCGAAGGCATCGGAGGGTGGCGCCAGATCGATAGTTGGCAGGTCCACTCCACCAAAGTAACGGCGCCCACGGAGGCAAGCATCGCCATCAAGAAGCAAATGGACAGGGCGTTGCGGATCCAGAAAACTTTTTGCATCGCGAATACGATCAAGATCATCAGCGGACCCGCCGCGAGAAAGGCGAACATCCGAGGAGCCGTTCGGCAAGTTCGATAGAGGCCGACTAACATCAGCGGCACCACTATCGGTCCGCGAAGCCCCGGAATTTCCGCCCAGAACACATCCGACACCGAGCGATTTGCCAGAATGGGATCGGAATAGATGTCGCGGTTGTAACCAAGATAAGTGGCGTAGCTTTGCCAATCGGCGAGTAGCTGAGGCGCCCCCACGACTAAACTGACCAAGCCACCGAGTAGCGCAAACCCAATTGCCTTTTTCTGATTAACGAAAGGAAACAGAAAGAGTGAGGCCAGCACCAGGGGAAAAAATATCGCGTACTGGTACTTGCAGAGAAACGACAGCGTGGCCAACCCCGCCGGAAAAAATGCACGGCGCCAGACGCAGTGAGGGTTGTCTTGATTCACCACCACGACGTAGAGGGCGAGTGAAGCCAACGCAATCGCGGGCATGTCCACGTTGAGGTAGAAGTAGGTGCGCGATACGAAATCGGGCACCAAATGCAACATCCCGAACGGAAGCAGCACCGCGGCTGGGTGGCCGCTGAATCGCTTCGCCAAAAGTCCCCAGACCAGCAGCGCGGTAAAACCGAATAGGCAGAACACAGTTTGGGCCACCACCTGCATTGCCGGGGCCGGATAGAACCATGCCCAATTTTCCGCCACGCCTTGCGCGCGCAACGCCGGCCACAAGCCACCCAAAAAATGCGTTACCTTATAAATGAGCGCCGTCACGTTGGCGGGGAAGGGAGGATACCAATAGTGCAACTGGCTATCGCCGTTGAAAGCGATCGAAAAACCTTTTACCGTGAGATTAAACTCATCCCAGCTCTCGAAAGGATAAGGCATGCGGTGCCAGGCACTGAGAACACAAACCACCACCATCGCGACCAAGAGCACGACTATTGCCGCGTGAAGATTCTTGCGGCTGCGCCGCGCTCTATAGAAATGCGAAATTGGAGTCATCGGAAATCCATTGGCTAACTACATCGGCGTAGCGCACGAAGCGGCAGTCGAGGTTGTTGCACTCGCGCGGCTGAATTTGCGCGATGGCCTCGCGATGCCGTTCGCTTCCCCATAACTCAGTGAAGCTCCGGTGAGAGAGGTTACCGATGGAATGCCGCTGCTTGCGATGCATGAAGTAACAGCAGAGGTAAACGTCGCCGTGGGCGTCGATGGTGACTTGTAATGGAGTGAGGGTGCAGGGCTTAGTCATCGTCAGCTTCGCCACGCTACCGACCACGGGGATCGGACTGACTTCGCGAAGGGCGTCGATCCGTGTAGCCACTCGCATCGACTCTTCGGGCGAAAGCTCGTTTGGGTCGAGCCGCAGAGCTTTGAACTGGGCGGAGCTAGCCCCCAGTGATTGCGCCAGAGCGGCCATCGCTTCGAGCTGAGGCTCGTTTAGCCGGCTCAAAAGAAACTTGGCGCTTAATTCCAGTCGCGAAAGTCCGAGCTCGCTCTTCGCATGCACCAGCGAGCGAAAGTTCTCCAAAACTTTTTTCCACGGATTGCCGCTTTTGGCGGGGCGCATCTTGGCGTACATCTCCGCGTCGGCCGCATCGAGGGTGATCCGCAGATACGCAAAGTGGGGTAGCGCCTCTTCGAGAAATCTCTGCGAGATCGCTGTGCCGTTCGTGAGCATGCCAAAGCGCAGTCCCCGTTTTCCTCCGTGCACGACGAAGTCCACCAGCGAAGGGTGCAGCGCCGGCTCGCCGCCGCCGCAAAACTCGATGGCTTCCACACCGGCGTCCGCCAGCTCATCGATGAGTCTCAGCCCGCGGGCGGTATCGAGCCGATTCATGCCCTTCACGTTTTCGCTCGAATACTCACAACCGACGCAGTCCAGGTTACAGCCATAGACGGGGTAGAGAATCGCCATGCGGGGAAACGGAATCTCACCTCGCTGAATGGCACGAATCTGTGGATAGTGACTCAGCACGCGCACGTCTAGCGGCGACGGCGTAGAGGTGAGCAGCTTTGAGTTTTCGTCCATAGTTTAGTTCCGCACCAACGACCGAAGAAAAGGGGCGAGCTCGGCCATGAGTCGCTTATTCTCTCGACCGGCCAACCGCGCGCGATAGGCGATGGGCACTTCGGCGACGTGGTAGCCGCGCATCACGGCGAACCTCGTCTCTTCTCCCATCCACACGTTTCCCGCGATTCGCTGTAGGAAATCCGCGGAACTTTCCGCGAGTTTCCTTCGGCGCGCGCGAAATCCGTGCAGAGGATCGGTAACCTTCAGGCGATGCTTCCGCGCAAAGGTCCAGCCCGCCGCTAAGCTGGCCACCCGATCCCTTACGTTGCGGCCCGGCATATAGCCGTGCCCCGCCCCGTGCCGACTCGCAATCACGAGGTCGGCCCCCGCTTCAATCCGTTTCACTAAAATGGCGACGTCAGAAAGGTGATGAGCACCGTCTCCGTCCATCGTCACCAGGATCGATCCGGTGGCGGCCCGTAAGCCGAGGTTCCACGCGGCCGCGATCCCTTTCTCTTCAACTTCCAGCCAACTAATTTTGAACTTGTCGTGTAAATCCCGCGATCGCAGAACGAGCTCTCGAGTGGCGGCATCCTGACATCCGGAAAGAAAAACAATTTCCGACCCCGGAGGGACCTGACCCTCCGCGAGCTGCGCCAGAATGGCTTTCACCCCCTCAGGCTCATTCAGAATTGGAATGAGAATGGAGAGTGGCATTCGAGAAGGTAAGAGTAACCCGACCGCGCGGGAGGGGCAATGTATGCGGAGCGGTAGAAGTGGGGCCCAGAGCGGAACCCACGGCCGGCCCCGTTAGTTTAACGGCAGCTCACTTTATCGAGCCCCGGAATGGCAAACGGATCGTCGGACGCGAGGGTGACCCGCAAGTCGTAAGGGTCGCGGTCGTCGTTGTCGTTCAACCAGAGATCCACCCGGTTCGGCGTGCGCGAGTTTACTAAGTAGTCCTGACCGTGATTGCGGCCCGGCTCGGCGGAGTCGAAAGAAAAATGGGGCCGACCGCCGTCTTTGCCCTGAGTCAGCACCTTCAGGCGCAGCTTTTGGCAGGGCTGGTCGAGCACTTGGAACTCCATTGAGGTCGGTTTACCAACGGAACTACGGCAGCGTCCCAACTGGGACTTATTGCACCCGAGTAGCTTGAACGGCCCTTCGTTAGCCGAAACGTACAGGCAGTTGCGCGAGCAGGCCGTGTCGGGCCCGCTCTGGAAATACAAAGTGCCGCCAAGCGCCGTTTGGGCGCAGAACAAAAGCAAAAACCATTTCATTATTTTTCTCCCCGTAAATGGACGCAAATGCTTCCCACCTAGTCAGCCCCCGCAATCCAAGGTAATAACTTGGGCATTGTGTCGAAGAAAGTCACCGTAATTGGAGCCGGAAGCTGGGGAACCGCCGTGGCGAATACGTTCGCGGATGCGGGTCACGATGTCGTGCTGTGGGGCAGAAACGCGGATGTCGTTTCCCATCTCGAAGCCAAGAAGGAAAACAAGAAGTACCTTCCGGGCGTGCCGCTAAACCCCTCGCTGAAGGCCACCACCGATCTGGCGCGGGCATTCGCCCACGGTGAAATCCTCGTGTGTTCGGTGCCCACGCAGCAGATTCGTTCGGTGTTCAAAGAGCACGGCAAAACGATGAAGGCCCAGGTGCTCGTCAATACCTCGAAGGGTATCGAGAACGGCACCAACCTGACGGTGGAAGAGCTCTTTCTCGAATTTTGTCCCAACGCCATTTACACGACCCTATCGGGACCGAGCTTCGCGCTGGAAGTGGCTAAACGGTTACCCACCGCGGTTACGATTGCGTCGCGCAGTTTGGATGCGGCGGAAGAGATCCAAAAGCGGCTGACCACCCCTTACTTTCGAATTTATACCTCGACCGATGTCGTCGGCGTGGATCTCGCGGGGGCGTTGAAGAACGTCATCGCCATTGGCTCCGGCGTGGTCGCCGGCCTCAACCTCGGCTTCAACGCCCGCGCGGCGTTGATCAACCGCGGGATCGTGGAGATCGCGCGGCTCGGCGTGAAGCGTGGCGCGCAGCCGATGACCTTCATGGGGCTCGCCGGCATGGGCGATCTCGTATTGACCTGCACCGGTCCGCTGTCGCGTAACTTGCGGCTGGGGCAGATGCTGGGCGAGGGCAAGAAGTTGGCCGACATCCAGCGCGAGCTGGGGCAGGTGGCCGAAGGCGTTTACACGGCGAAGTCGGCTTACGAGCTGGCGAAAAAAGAAAACGTGTCGATGCCCATCACCGAGCAGGTTTACCAAGTGCTCTATCACGACTCTCCACCCCTGGAGTCGCTCAAGGCGCTCATGGGTCGCGAACTAAAAGCGGAGTGGGACGTTTCGTAAATGGCGGACACCAATCGTTTTGCCGAATGGCTGAAAAACGTAGGCACTCCCATGCCCGCCGGAGCGATGATTGGCTTGTCGCCCGTGGCGAAGGCCTGGGTGCTCGCGCGTGCGCACCGGGAAGGCAACGCCCCCATTCTTGTGGTGTTTCGCGACTCCGCCACCGCCCGCGCGGTGGCCGATGACCTGGTCTTCTTCCTCGGCAAAGAGGCCAAGTCGCGGGTGCACTACTTTCCCCCGACGGAGTTTGACTATTACCGCGGCATCCTACCGAACCCCGAATCGGTGTCGGATCGCAATAAGGCGCTGTTTCACGCGCTGAATGACGGCGCCGGAAGAATTTTTCTCACGACCACCACGGCGGCCCTGCAAAAATGTTTACCCACCGAGGGCTTTCAGCGTGTGAGCCTGACGTTGACGGCTAACGGTGAGCTTTCCCGTGACGACGTGATTCGCAACTTGCTCGAGGCCGGGTACCAGCGGACTCCCGCGGTTTACGATCCCGGCACGTTCGCCGTGCGCGGTGGCGTGGTGGATGTGTTTTCTCCGCTGTACGAGTTTCCGTTGCGGGCGGAGTGGCTCGGTGACTGGGTGGAAGAGGTTCGCTACTTCGACCCCAAGAGCCAGCGTTCGCTCGACAAGGTGGAGAAGGCCCACGTCATTCCCGTTGGTTCCACGCTACTGCCGCGACCGGCCGATCTTCAAAGCGCCAACGAGCGGGTCAAAGAGCGGCTCGATCACATCGGCATTCCCAAAGCGGAACGCGAAGAGCTTTTTTCCAAACTCGTGGATGGATTGCCGCTGCCGGAATGGGGGCTTTTGTTTCCCCTGCTTTCGGGCGGTTCGAGCTCGTTGTTCGATTACCTACCGAAAGAACGCACTATCTTTTGGGATGGTACGAGCAGTCTCGAAGAGCAGGTTAAGGAAACGGACCTGCCGCGACTGCAGAAGAACCACGAGCTTTACGAACGGGCCCCGAAACCGATTGCCCCCTACGAGTCTCTCTTTCTCTCGTTAGGGGATTTGCAGACGGTCGTTGATCCGGCGCGCGATAAATTTTGGACCGACTTCGGTCAGGGTGAAGGGGAAGTACCCGAGCTAATGGGCCGGCCGGTATCGTTCACCTCGGACAAAGGGCCCGTCCGCAAAAGCAGTCCGCACCTCGCGCTCGAAGCGGTGGCCACCGCCATGAGCAACTGGATCGATCGCGGGTACCACATCCACGTGGTATGCCACACGCAAACTCATGCCTCGCGCATGCGCGATCTTTTCGACCCTTACGGTATTCGGCTCGACCTCGTGCCGGAGGGTAAACCCGCCCTCGACGGAGTCTTCACCAGCGACTTTCAGCGCGTGGCGATTTGGAATGGCTTTTTATCGGAGAGCCTCGATTTTCCGGATCTCAAGGTCGTTCTGCTCAGTGAAGAGGCCGTGTTCGGCGCGAAGAAACGCACGTCCAACGCCAAAGCCTCCGCCGCCTGGTCGCCTAAGGATCGCGACCGGCTGCTGCAATCCTTTCGTGATCTGAAGACTGGCGACTTCGTCGTGCACAAAGAACACGGCATAGGAAAGTACGTGGGCTTAAAGACCATGGACTTTGCGGGAGTAGCCGGCGAGTACGCGTTGCTCGAGTACCGCGATGGCGACAAACTTTACGTTCCCGTCTACCGCCTCAACGTACTGCAAAAGTACGTCAGCGGAGAAAATGCAACCGCCGCCGTCGACAAGCTGGGTGGCGATCGCTGGGCCAAGGCCAAATCGAAAGCAAAGCGCGCGGTGGCGGAACTCGCGGCCGAGTTCTTGAAGATGCAGGCCAAGCGCAAGATGCTGCCGGCTTACGCCTGCTCCGCGCCGGGATCGGCGTACACCGAGTTCGAGATGGAATTCCCGTGGGATGAAACCCCCGATCAGATGAAGGCGATCGAAGATGTGAACCGCGACATGGGCCGCCCGCATCCGATGGACCGGCTGATCTGCGGCGACGTGGGCTACGGCAAAACCGAGGTGGCGATGCGCGCGGCCTATCGCGCGGTGCTCGACGGTAAGCAGGCCGCGGTGCTGGTGCCCACCACCGTGCTGGCGTTTCAGCATTACGAAAGCTTTCGCGCGCGTTTTCGCAGCACCGGGGCCCGCATCGAGATGGTGTCCCGTTTGAAGTCCTCCGGCGAAAACAGGAAGACTTTAGAAGATGTCGCCGCGGGTAAAGTGGATGTGCTGGTGGGCACGCACCGACTGTTGTCGGGCGACGTGCATTTCAAGAACCTGGCCCTGCTGGTGATCGATGAAGAGCACCGCTTTGGAGTGGTGCACAAAGAGCGGCTCAAGAAGATGAGCGAGACGGTACACGTACTGTCCATGACCGCTACGCCGATACCACGCACGCTGAACATGGCCATGTCGGGCATCAAGGAGATAAGCATCATCACCACGCCACCTCCCGATCGGTTGGCGGTGCGCACTTTCGTATGCCGTAGCTCCGACGAGGTAATTGCGGAGGCCATCACCAATGAGCTGATGCGCGAGGGCCAGATCTACTTCGTGCATAACCGGGTTGAATCCATCTTCAAGCGGGCCGACGAGCTTCGTACGTTGGTGCCGAAGCTGAAGATCGACGTAGCCCACGGCCAGATGGACGGTGAGACGTTAGAGAAGAAGATGCTCGAATTCTACAAGGGAGAAGCCGACATGCTGCTGTCGACGACCATCATCGAATCGGGCTTGGACATTCCGCGAGCCAACACGATCATCATCGATGATGCCCAGAACTTCGGACTCGCCCAGCTCTATCAGTTGCGTGGCCGGGTAGGCCGCTCCGACAAGCGCGCTTACTGCTACCTGTTGATCCCGGGCGAGAACGCCATTGGCGACGAGGGGAAGCAGCGGCTGCAGGTGATTCAACGCTACAGCGAGCTGGGCAGCGGCTTCCACGTGGCGAGCCACGACATGGAGATTCGCGGCGCGGGCGATTTGCTGGGCAAAGATCAGTCCGGCCACATCGCGGCGGTCGGCGTGGACCTGTACTTCGACCTGCTGGAAGAAAGCATCGCCGAGCTGCAAGGCAACCCGCACGAAGAAGAGATCGAGCCCGAAATCACGATGAAGATCTCCGCGCGTTTTCCGGACGAGTATCTACCGGATATCTCCGAACGAGTGCTGCTATACCGCAAATTATCGTCGGTGACGCACGAGGAAGAGATTTCGGAGATCGAAACGGAGATCCGCGATCGGTTCGGCACCCCACCCGAAGAGGTGGGTAACTTGCTCGGATTGATGACGTTGAAGCTCTATCTCAAACGGATGCACGTGCTGCGCATGAGCTGCGGGCCGCGTAAAACCTCATTGCAATTTGCCCCAACCACGCCCGTGTCTCCGCAGCAGATTGTGAAGCTCATCGAGCGGGACAAAGAGGACCGCTACAGCATCACGCCGGACGGGAAGCTCGTGTTCACCGTGCGTGAAACCAACTGGCAGGGCCAGCTTGGCCAGGTTCGCAAGCTCTGCGACGAGCTGGGGATATAAAAAAGGCCACCGGGAGCGCCGCGGCTTTCGCGTGGAATAGCGACTTCATCCACTCACATTCCCCCGTCGACTTCGAACGGCAGATTAGGCTGGCCGCATCGTAAGCGAGCTCGCCCATCTGGCTCGACGCGTGCGGCGAGTACACGAGGTACGCATTGTAGTTTTGCGTGAAACGGTTCATCGCGCGGAGCTGGTTGCGCCACACGCCGTCTCGTTTTTTGGGATAGAATTGCCGCATGGAGAAAAAAACTTCCTCTAAGACGATTGACGCGCTGCTCGGCGAACCTGAACTTTCTTCGCTCGTGGAGCTGCAGAAATTTATCTCGGACGAGCTGGGATCTCCCGGCGGCGCCACCGACTTCAGCCGTTCTTTCCGCCCGCTCACTGACGGATTAGGGCTAGAGAGTCCGGACCCGAAGAAGAAGATCGATCCGCCGAAACCCACGCGGCCGTTTTCCGAGCGCCGCGATACTGGGCGCCTCGACGACCTTTTCTCCACCGATCCCATTCCGGCGAAACCCATGGAGACGCCGAGCACGCTCGGTAACGATCGCGATCCGATGCTGAAGGCTTTTCAGAATTTGCCCGAAAGCACTCCGGCACCTCGCACTCCGACGGCCACGCCGCCTCCGCCGCCTACCGCGCCGGAACAGATCTCCCCGCTGGAACAGGTGGCCGCCTCGCGGCTCATCACCAGCGTGCGGCCGCCCGAAGCGCCTGCATTATCGAACGATCCGGAAGTGATTCGCCATTTGAATCCCGAACCGACATTGCCGCCGCCAAGTTTGCCCAAGGCCGATTTTTCGCGCCGTTTTTTGGCCGCCGTGCTCGACCACGTGTTCATCTGGACGCTTTTCTCGGTGCTCGTCATCCTCACCGGCATGGTGCTAGAGGGGCTCGGACCCGCGCAGCTGTCCACGTGGTTTTTCACCAGCTTCTCCAACCCCAAGTTCGTTCGCATCATCGCTTTGGAGTTCTCGGTGTTGTGGCTGACCTACCTGGTGATGGCGGTGGGCGTGCTCGATATGACCTTCGGCATGTGGGTGTGGGGCTTGCGCCTGAACTACCCCAACGTGAAAGAAGGCGAATGGCTCACGCTACGTAAGTGCACCCGGCTGGTGATGTCGTTCTTGTTCTACCCAATTCCGGTGCTGGCCCCCCTGCTGTTCATTCGCAGCAAAGGACGAAACCTGGTTGATTGGATCAGCGGCAGCACGGTATACCGCTTTGCACATTGAGTAAGAGTTTAGAAAAGAAAATTATCCGCTGGAAAGACCTCCCCACCGTGGCGGAGGATCTGCACCGGCAAAATCGCGTCATCGTTTCGTCGAATGGCTGCTTCGATTTTCTTCACTGGGGACACCTGCGTTACCTGAACGAAGCCAAGGGGCTCGGCGATACGCTGTTCGTCGGCATCAACTCCGATGCGTCGGTAAAGCGCCTCAAGGGGCCCACGCGTCCGGTGTTTCCTCAAGAAGTGCGGGCGCTGCAGCTCGCCTCGTTGAGCGCGGTGGATTTTGTGGTGATCTTCGAGGAAGACACGCCGGTGGATTTTCTGAAAATTCTCAAACCCAAAATCCACGTCAAGGGGGCCGACTACGCCGGCAAAGAGATGCCCGAGCGTGGTCTGGTGCAGAGCTGGTCGGGACGCGTGGAGCTGCTCCCCCTGGCCGAAGGCTTTTCCACGACCAGCATCATCGCGAAGTTAAAAGCGCTTACCCAGGAATAAGGTAAACGACGGATTCAGGTTGGTGAGGCCGAACTCTCCGGCAAAGGTGACGGGGTATTCGAGCTCCATCCCGATGAAGGCGTGCAACGTGGCCCGCATGCTCGACGTTACCGCCGTTTTGGCCAGGCCAGACTTTAGCCCGCCCTGCGCGAGAATCGTCGAAAGCCCCACGTAAGGCTTCAGCCGCACATAGTCCTTACTGGCGTAAAACCCGAACTCGAAATTGTTGCCGCTGTAGTCTCCGCGGAAGGCGCTTACATTCGTGTAGCCGGAGAACACGCTGACGCTGAGCCACCCTTCCTTCTCCTGGTAAAAACACCACTTCAATATTCCGCCGTTCGCGGCGTAGCCCGGCTGATCGTAAATCGGCAGCACGCTGAGAATTAACTCGGCCCCTTCCCACAAGCCTTTCGTAACGTGCAAACGCGGCAGCACGTACACCTTGGGCTCGGAGCCATTTTTGTCGCCGATCTGAAATGACGGCTGGGGCGCGATGGTCACGTCGATGCCAATGCGGAAGCCAGGCCACGACGGATACGAGTGCGCGGCCCGTAGCAAACGGGTGGTGGCGGGAAAACCAATTCGCTCGATGAGCTGATCGATCTCGGGGCCGGTGATCCCACTGGGCAAGTTAGCGCCGCGCGCGGAAAATGACGCAACAAGTAAAAAACAGGATGCACTGAGCAATGCAAGATGCTTCACGTTTCCCTCTTCCAGCTTTAAGTTTACCCGCATGGCCCGCAAAACCAACACGCCCCAAGAGCCTGACTTGTTCGAGCAAGACGGCCGGCTGCCCGACTTCCTGGCCCGGTTTCTGAGCTACTTGGAAACGGAAAGATCGGCGAGTCCGCACACGATTGCAAACTACGAACTGGATCTGCGCGACTGGTTCCGCTTTCTCTTCGAAAAAAAGGGCGGCGACTTTCAGAACACCGATCTGTCGGACCTGAAACTGCTCCGCCGTTACCTGGCGACTCAGGCGAAGCAGTACGAAAAGTCGACGCTGTCGCGTCGGCTCTCCACCATCAAAGGATTTCTGAAGTTTCTCCACCGTGAAGGGGAAATTGAGAAAAACGCGGCCCGCATTCTGCGCTTGCCCCGCGTGCCGAAAAAGCTGCCCTTCGTTCTGTCGACGGAAGAGATGCTGAAGCTACTCGATGAGGCGCCCCACACGAACCTTCGCCAAAAAAGACTCAAGGCGGTGCTGGAGCTACTCTACTCGACCGGCGTGCGCGTTTCCGAGTGCGTGGGATTAACCTACGAGCAGATCGATTTTCCGGGCAGCACGCTGCTCATCAAGGGCAAGGGCAGCAAGGAGCGGGTCGTGCCCATGGGCGCCCACTGCCGCGATGCTCTGCGCGCTTACGTCGATTCCGTACCGCGGCTGGTGAAACACGGTCAGGCCACGCCGCTATTTTTGAACCGCGAGGGGCAGCGCGTGTCAGTGCGTACAGTGCAACGCGATCTGCAGGCCCACGCGATCACGGTGCTGGGGGAAAAAGGGTCGGAGGTAACCCCCCATACTTTCCGCCACTCCTGCGCGACGCACTTGCTTACGGGCGGGGCGGGCTTGCGCGAAATCCAGGAACTTTTGGGCCACCGTTCGCTGGTCACCACCCAGAAGTACACCCAGGTCGACACGGAACGCCTGCAGCGGGTCTACGAAAAGACTCATCCCCGCGATTTCACTGACTAAGCCCGCATTCCTCCCGCAGGTACCTGCTTCCTTTTGAACCCAAAAGGAAGCAGGTACCTGCGGGGATCCGGCGGTTGACGGTGATCGCGGCGTGACTTCGAATTGGAGGGAATTTAAATTCCCCTGAATGGAATCGTTTCGCCGCTTCGAAGATATCGAAGTTAAATTAGTCTCCGCCGTACCCTCGGCTTACGAGCTTTCCGTGGCTTCGGCGCGGACGTGTTACTCAGGTAAAGGGGCCATTTATCCCGAGCAGGTCTCGGTGGATGAAAAGGCCGTAGCGTTGCGCGACCGTATCGCTAGCTCTACGTTGGAGGCCGGTCACCTCACCACGCGCCAGCATGCCCATTTTGTTTTCGTCATCTCGGGCGTGTCGCGCCACTGCCTGTGGAACTTTTTGCACAGCCATCCGTTCTACAACTCCGAGCAGGTCAGCCAGCGCTACGTGCGCGTGAAGCCCGGTAACGTGGTGATGCCGAACTTGGAGGGCGAAGCCGCCAAAGTTTACGCCGAAGTGACGGCCATGCAGACCGAGTCTTACGAGAGACTCATTCAGCTTTTGCAGGCACCGCTTTCCGCTGACTTTTATCAGCGCTTTCCCGCCCGCAAGAAAACGCCAGAGAAGTGGGCGAACGGAATCAACAAGCGGGCCTTCGAAGTGGCGCGCTACACGTTGGGCGTGGGCACGACCGCTTATCTGTACCATACGATCAGCGCGCTCACGTTGCTGCGGTACGCGAAGCTGATGAATCATTTCGAGACCCCGCAAGAGCAACGCGTTCTCGTGCAGAAGATGCTCGACTGCGTGCTGGCGGTGGACCCGCTGTTCGCCAAAGAAATTCAGGATCCGATGCCGCTCGAGGCCTCGCCCGAGTACCGGTACCGTCAGGCGGGCCTAGCGCGCGAAGCAAGTGCCGAGTTCGTGAAAGAGTTCGACGAGTCTCTCGATGGCCACGTTTCGAAGCTCATCCAATATTCGTCCGACCCCGAAACCGTTTTGGCCCAGGCCGTGCGCATTCAGCTGGGAAAATCCAAAAGCGAAATGCCCGACGACGTGGCCCTTTCGCTGCTGCTCGACCCCAAAGAGAATAAGTTCATCGCGGACACGCTGAACATAGGCACCTTCGAGAGGATGAGCCAGGTGCTGCACCACGCGAGTTTCACGTACCAGAAGAAGTTGAGCCACACGGCAGACTCGCAGGACCAGCGTCACCGCATGGTGTTCAGCAGCCGCCCGTCGGTATTTTTTCACTATTCGGGCGAGCCCGACTACATCACGCCGTTCGGAATCACGCAGAGTGACGAGGGCCACGACCTCTACCGCCGCTGCATGGACCAAAGTTTCGCCGGAGTGAACCGCCTGATCGGCCTCGGCGTAGAGCCGGACCTCGCGTTCTACCTTTTGCCCAACGCGGTTTCCATTCGCATGGTCTCGACCGGCGACCTGCAGTCGTGGCAGCACAAGTGGAAGCTACGCACCTGCTACAACGCGCAGGAAGAGATCTTCCAAGCGAGTCTCGATGAGATCAAACAGCTGCGGGAAAAATTCCCCAAGCTAGCCGAACACATGAAAGCCCCCTGCTACCTCCGTTTGCGCGCCGGTACGAAACCGTACTGCCCGGAAGGCGATCGTTTCTGCGGTTTGCCGGTGTGGAAGTACGACATTAACGATTACCAACGGAAAAGCCTTTAAAGCCCACATTGCCCTGTGACGGCCTTTGGCCGCGTGCTATCCGGGACGTACAGGAGTTGGGTATGAAGCAGATGCTGGTTTTGGGTCTTTTCTTGGTGGGCGCGGCGGTTCAGGCCGAGCCCGCATACGTGGCGGAATGCCGCAAAGCCGCTGTTAAAAAGCTGGGTTTGCAGGCGCAGGCCCGGGGCTATGTTCTGGATAAGTCTTCGGTTCGGGTGACCGAGATCGACGACCGTTTCTATAATCCTTTCAAGTATGTATGGTTTGCGGGGCAGGCCTCGAACGGTAAGGAAGAGATCACCCTGCAGAAGCTAACGCAGAAGAACATCCTAAGCTCGCAGCCCTGCTTTTAGCTAAAAACGGGGGGGCCGGCTGTGCTATACCCCTTCGCCTGGTGCTGCCTCCAATCACGACATTCAAAGAGCGCTTCGGCGATATCCGCTGGGTCATGGCCCCCATGGCCGGGATCTCGGATATCGTGTTCCGTTCCCTCATTAGAGAGCAGGGGGCTCAGATGGTGGTGTCGGAGCTGATCTCCGCCGAAGGGCTCATCCGCAAAGGGGCCAAGAGCTGGGAACTGATGGAGTTTGCTCCGGAAGAGCGGCCGGTCGGCATCCAGATTTTCGGCGGCGAAACGCCCCGCCTCAAAGAGGCCGCCAAGATCGTGCAGGAGCAGGGGGCCGACTTCGTGGACATCAACTTCGGTTGTCCCGTGAAGAAGGTCGTGTGCGATGGCGCCGGCGCCGCTTGGCTGAAAGAGCCCGATCGCATGGCGGACATGCTGCACGAGGTGAAGTCGGCGCTGCGAATTCCGTTGAGCATCAAGATCCGCACGGGGTGGGATCACGAGACCATCAACGCGGAAGAGATTGTTCACAAAGCGGCCAAGGCCGGGGTGGAATGGGTGGCCATTCACGGACGCACGCGCGCGCAGGGTTACGCGGGCTCGGCGGATTGGGACATCATCAAAAAGATCGCCGCCAGCAGCCCCATTCCCGTCATCGGCAACGGCGACATCATCACGGCCGCGCAGGGGCACAAGCGGATCAACGAAGGCTACTCCCACGCGGTGATGATTGGCCGTGGCGCCTTGAAGAACACGTGGATCTTTCGCGAGCTGCTGGGCGAAGAGGTGGATTTTGATTTTCCAAAGTTACTGACCCGTCACTTCGAGCTGGCGCTGCAGTACCGCGAAAGCCGCCGGGCATACCTTACGTTGAAAAAGTTCATGGCGTGGTACGCGTCGGGCTACGTAGGCGCTTCGCAGTTTCGCGCGAGCATCTTCGAAACGCACGACGTGGAAGAGCTGAAAACGCTGGTGTTCAACTTCTTCGGCAACGTTCGCTACAAGCCGGTGAATGACGGCCAGCCGTTTCTCATGGGCGGCCACGGGTAAAGCCGGCTAGAAGTCGTCCTGCCGGGCCTGGCGAAGCGAGCCGATGAAGCTCGCGAGAAAACCGCCGATGCCGCCGCCTACGCCCGCGCTGAAGAAACCTTCGAAGAAGAGAATGTCGAAGCTGCGTCCCGCCGAGAGCAGGGCCAACGTCAGCCCCACCAGCAAGCCTCCGGCGAAACCGATCAGTCCGCCAATAGAGGCGCCAAAAACCTTTCCCAACCGTGACGTCGACACGATGACGAACGCGCGGCCCACGCCGCTTCCGGCAACGGCCGCCAATCCCGCCGCAATCGCCGCGGGCA
>JBGSST010000239.1:0-4235 GCA_041736915.1 Bdellovibrionota bacterium | reverse complement strand
CGCACCCGCCGCCGATGGCGCCCCGGAGACTGTAGCCACCGCCGAAGCGCCGAAGCCGGTGCCCCCCGCGCGGCCCATCGTGCCCCACTACCGCGCGAAAGATCCGCGCGAGAATCCCAAATGGGTCGCCAAGTCCGAAGTGCTGGCAAATCGCCTGAAGAAGAATCTCAAAAAGTTTCAGCCGTGGGTCAAGCGCTCGGGCGTGACGTGCTGGCGCGTTTTCGATTGGGACGTGCCGGAGCTGCCGTTTCTCGTCGATTTCTACGCGGACCACCTGCACGTGTCGGAGATTCAGCGCCAGCAGGAGCACTCTCCGGTCGAGCACGGCGCTTACCAAAGATTCATGGCGACCACGATGGCCGAAGCGCTCGGCGTATCGCTCGAGAAGGTGCACTGGAAGCTACGCAAGCCGCAGACCGGCGGCTTTCAGTACCAAGCTTTGAAAGACACGGGCAATCACTTCGAAGTGACCGAAGGCGGCCACAAGTTCTGGGTGAACCTCGAAGACTACCTCGACGTCGGCCTTTTCCTCGATCACCGCAAGACCCGCGCACGTGTGCAGAAGGAGGCCCAGGGAAAAGATTTCCTGAACCTATACGCCTACACCGGCTCGTTTACCGTCTACGCGGCGGCGGGCGGCGCGCGGTCTACGACGACCGTCGACACGAACAAGACTTACCTCGAGTGGGCGCAGGAGAATCTGATTTTGAACGGGCTCGACGATGACCGTCACGAGTTCGTGCGCGACGACGTCATGGAGTTCCTCCACGCCGATCGCAACACGTACGATCTCATCGTCTGCGATCCGCCGACGCGATCCGTACAGCAGGCGGCCGGACGTAACTTCGACGTGCAACGCGATCACGTGCAGTTGCTGAAGATGGTCGGCGCCAAGCTCCGCGCCGGCGGCACGGCGTATTTCTCGACGAACTACCGCAACTTCAACTTTGTAGGCGTACCGTTAGAAGAGATGGGCCTACACGTAGTGGAAATCACCAAGGAAACGGTAGCCCCCGACTTCGAGCGCCAACCCAGCCACCGCTGCTGGAAAATCCAACGCCCATAACAAGCTACCCGTCCCAAAAGGGGCCAACCCCCTTTTGGGAATCCGAACCAAAAGGTGCGGCCTCACTTTCGCCAAAGCGGGGCCGGAACCCGGTCGCGCACGTCCGGGAATCAGTGCGCGTTTGTAAAAAGTGAGGCCGCACCTTTTGCCGCCTTTTGCCGTCCGGCGTAACAAGCTACCCGTCCCAAAAGGGGGTTGGCCCCTTTTGGGGGATTAGGCCGGTAGGTACTTGCGCCAGAACGACGGCGGCACACTCCGCATGGCCCAGAAGAAGATCGCCCCCACCGCGAGCGGACGGAGGAAATAGGTCCACACCGCCTGGGCGTCGCGCTGGCCGCTGTAGAAAAAGAAGAACGCCTGAAATGCCAGCGCCAGTAAAAACCACGTCGTCGTTAGGTCACGCAGTACGAGTCGCCACTTGGGCCGCGAGTCCGCCGCCAGCTGCGGGCGCGGACACTTCTCGCTCCACTCCCGAATAGTTCTCTCGTACTCCCCTTCGAACCCTTGCCGGCTCCACGCGACGAGCCCCGCTCCGATCGCGAGCGCGATCTTGAACACCACCACCGCCCCCAAGATCCACCACTCGATCTCCCCCGGCACGTGCAGCACCGCCGCCAGCTCCAGCCAGATCTTCTGCAGCCCCGCGAACAACGCCTTGCCGAAGAGCAGGTACGCCACGAGCACCGGCTGCACGAAGCCCCACAGCGCGAGCCACGTCATCGCCAACGCCACTCCCGCGCCATTAGGCCCGGCCACGAAAATTCCCGCGGCGTAAAGTCCACCCTGCACCGAGATCGCCAGCATCGGCGTCAACCTTTTGCCCGCCGGTGACAGCGCTTTGAACAGAGCGCCGATAAGCGAGATCTGATTCGCCCGACCGGCCACCTCCGCGCGTGAGCCCCCGTGACGGCTGGCCAACGTGAGCAGCACGCCCTGATTCAGCGACAGCACGTGCCCCCCAAACGGCACGCTCAACGCGTGCAAAACGCTGCCGAAAGCGACTTCCGACAGGGCTAACAGGGCGGCAAAGCGGGTGGAAACGGGGGGCATACCGCGCAGTAAGTACCCCGTTCGTCCCAATGAAATCAAGGAGTTATGCACTCATTGAGAATTTTTGCGAGCACCACAATTCCGCAAAAATCGTTTGGTAACCTGTTGGAATCACAACGTTATGAAAAGGGAGTCCGGTAATGAACGGAATGCGAATCAAGAATCACAAGAATCAGTTCACGCAGAACAATAAAAATTCGACCAACTGGCAAACCAACGACCGGTACACGCGGTGGACTCCGCTCGGCGCGATTCGACTTTTACCTCCGGTGCCCTCGGCAAACATCACGGTAGTTGCCCGGCCAGCGGATCCGTTAGCCCTGGGGGGAACCAAGCGCGGTAAAACCAAAGCTACCGCAAAGAAATCGGCCACCACCCGCGCGAAGGCGCGTACGCCAGTAAAGAAGAAAGCCACCAAGCGTTGACGCGACGGTGAAGTAAAAGTTTCGGGGCGGGGCCCACCGGGCTCCGCCTTTTTTTATGCCCGCCTCGACTAGCTAGCCAGGGTGCTGCGGTAGTTTTTCTTGTAAGCCACCCACTGCCGCCACGCCGACTCGAACTCCCGGCGGGACTGCTTCATTTCGGCCTTGAGCGTCGCCAACCGTTCGCGCGAACGGTCTTGCATGTTTTGCTTCATCATCGCGTACTCTTCCTTCAGCGATTTCCAACGAAGCTGTGCGCTTTCGATCTTCTGCTTCACCTGCGCGAGCCGTTCTTGCGGAACGCCCTTGGCGAGGAGCTGCTTTTCGTCCTGCTGCATCTTGGCGCGCAGGATCGTGTCCGGCGACGTCTTCTTCAGCTTGTAGGTCCAACCTACGTACGACAGACCGCGAACGATCCACTTGGTCGGATCCCAGTCGTACCAGTGAATGCCGTTACGGTAGTCGCTGGCGAAGTGGTGATGAAAATTGTGGTACCCCTCACCGTACGCGAGGAACGACATAATGAAGCTATCGCGCGCCGACACCTTATCGCTGTAAGGACGCGTGCCGATCATGTGGCAGAGCGAGTTGATGAAAAAGGTGGAGTGGTGAATGAACACCACGCGCACGAAACCGCCCAGCGCCAAGCCGCCCAACGGATTGCCGCACATCCAACCGATCAGCGTCGGCAGGCCAAAGCCCATCAACACCGTCAGTAACGTGATGTTGCGGTCTTGCCACTGGATCATCGGGTCTCGCGAAAGGTCGTTGTAATAGGTGCTCTCGTACTTCGGATTTTCCTTCAAAAAGACCCAGCCCATGTGGGCAAAGAAAAAACCCTTTTTGATGTTGTACGGATCGTCTTCCGTATCGACCGCTTTGTGGTGGCGGCGGTGATCCGAACACCACTTCAGGGCCGAGCCCTGTACCGAGGCGGCGCCGAAAAGAAGGTAGAACAGTTTTACCCAAGGCTTGGTGTCGTAGCTACGGTGCGCGAACAAACGGTGGTACCCGCCCGTGATGCTCACCGACGAGGCCATGTAGAGGAACAGGCAAAATGCGATGAGTCTCCAGTCCCACCCATGGAGATAAACATCGAGCGGCAATAGCACCATCGCGGCGATGGGGCTCAAAACCAGGAAGAACGTATTGACCCATTTGATCCGCTTATAAAGCGGCAAGCTATCAAAATCGTTTGGAAGGCTCGATGGGGTATTCATGGACTGACCTAGCTCCTGTAGAAGGGGTATTGACTCGCGGCGTCTTCCAACGTGATCACATTGCGCGCGTTACTTTAATGTACCCGCCCAGCCGATGGATTCAACCCTACTTTGTGGGGAGCAGTGAAAAGTTGAAGCTCAGCGATAGACGCGGCTCTCGGGACTGATTAGGGGGAACTTCGTGGCGCAACCAACTTTCGAACATAACGAAAGTCCCTGCCCGGGCCTGTACCTCATGATACAACCCCGACCCCTTTCCCGTACGCAGCGGCGCGTTCATGTACAACCCCATCCTCGGGTCTTCGATTTTTAGGGCCACACTGCCGGGCGGAGCGCTGACGTAATAGGCCCCGCTCAGCACCGAATGCGGATGCAGGTGAAGCGTGTGGTACGTCCCCTTCGGCATCACGTTCATCCACAGGCTGTCTAGCTCGAGCTCCATTCCTTTTAGCTTCCAGCCCAGCGCCTTGGCGTAGG
>JBGSST010000218.1:0-10051 GCA_041736915.1 Bdellovibrionota bacterium | reverse complement strand
CGAGCCCCATGCGAATGGCGTTCTTCGCCTGACGAATCGCAATCGGCGCGGCCTCGCCGAGCTTAGTCGCCCAGGCCTTCGCCGCGGAAAGCGCTTGTCCTACGGGCACCACCGATTGCACGATCCCCAGCTCCGCCGCTTCTTGCGCCGAAAGGCGCCGCGAGAGAAAAATCAACTCCATGGCGCGGGCCCGCCCCAGCAGCCGGGTCAGCCGCTGCGTGCCGCCGTTGCCGGGAATAATTCCTAGCTCTACTTCCGGAAACCCCATCACCGCATTTTCGGTAGCCACGCGCAGATCGCAGGCCAGGGCTAGCTCCAGCCCCCCGCCGAGCGCCATGCCGTTGATGGCCCCGATGATCGGAAACGGCAGTCGTTCGAGACGTAGGTAAAGGTGCCGCACCATCTGCAGGCGGTTCAGCACGTCTTTGTCGTTCATGCCCGCGCGCTCTTTCAAGTCGGCGCCGACGCTGAAGGCTTTCTCCCCCGCCCCGGTGAGGATCATCGCCCGTACGGTGCGATCGGTTTCCAGAACGTCGATGAGCGATTTCAGCTCATCGAAAATGTTCTTATGAAGTGCATTGTGCCTCTCCGGACGATTCAACGTTGCGATGATGGTGTTGCCATCCCGGCGGACTAGTAGCTCACCTAATGCCATACGGTTCTCCCCCACGTGACAGAATTTCCGAAACTCGAGACTTCGCAATAAGACCGGCGCCCTTCATGGCCCCGATGGCGGCCGCGAGCGCCTTCCACTCGATGCCCGTCGCCACCCCTTGGCGTTTGAACATGGCCACCACGTCCTCGACGGGCACGTTGCCACTGGCCCCCTTGGCGTAAGGACAACCGCCCGTGCCCCCCAGCGAAGCATCGATCTTACGAATGCCTCTTTGGTACGCCACGCCGATCGCCATCAGCGCGGTGCCGTAGGTGTCATGAACGTGCAACGCCGTCTTGGCCGCGGGAAACAGGGCAAGGCTCGTGTCGAAAATGCGTTCCGCTACCGGCAACGTGGCCGTGCCCAACGTATCGCTCAGCGCGAGCTCGTCGGGGCCCAGAGCCGCGACCCGCGACAGAACATCGCGGATTCGTTCGGGCTTCATGTCCCCTTCGTAGGGGCAGCCAAATAGGGTCGAAACGTACAGCCGAACTTTCCGCTGATTGGCCCTGGCGCCGTCCACGATCTTCTTCAGCTCCGCAATCGTCTCGGTCACGGACTGATTCACATTCTTCTGGTTAAACGTCTCCGACGTGGCCACGAACGCCGACACCCAGTCGAGCGGAAACGCCAGCGATCGTTCGAGCCCTTTCGCGTTGGGCACGAAGGCCATCGTTTCGATCGACGCCTTAGTGGGCAGGATTTTCGTCAACAACGCTTCGGCATCGGCGAACTGCGGTAGCCACTTGGGGTGAACGAAGCTGGTCACCTCGATACGCGCGGGCGTGTACGCCCGGATGCGATCGTAGAGATCTCCCTTTTCTTCCAGGGAAAGAACGCGCGGCTCCAGCTGCAAGCCGTCGCGCAAAGTGACGTCAATGAGTTCGATGCTCAAGCGATCCTTAAAGGTCGAAGAAGTAACCGAAACGGAACAGGAACGAGTAGAAATTGGCGGACAGCGAATCCAGCACCACGTGGTACCGGAAACCCAAGCCCAACCGGATCGCATCGTCCACCTTGAGATCAGCCGCGGTTCCGAAGTTGATGCCGAACTTGCTCGACGTGGCAATCGGCGACTTCGCGAAGTACATGCCGGGGCCCACGCCCACGGTGAAATCAAAATCGTTCACTTCGAGCCAGTGCATCTCCGCCGTGAGGTACGGCACGTAGAGGGTGGCTCCCGTGTGCGAGCTGGTCTGGAAGTGGAACATGACGTCCACCGCCGAGTTGGTGCGAAAGCCCAGGTCCACACCGAAGCCCAACGCCGTGTCGCTCGTCGCCGCCCCCGTGAAGCCCACCACGCCAAGAACGCCGCCCAGGTAAACCCCGTCGACCGCTTTAGCCGGCTTCGCGAAAGTGACCAACAACAATGCCAAGAGCCCGAAAATTTTTGAATTTTGTTTCATGCGCCTGAGTTTAAGGGGGCGAGGTTCCCAGGTAAAGCCCCTCTTCGCGCATAACCCGCTCGACTGCCGGGTGGACCCACTCGGGAGGGACGGGCTGTCCGTCTTTGACGCGCTGGCGCACTTTGGTCGAGCTTAGGGAATCGGCATGGCCGGGGTCGAAAAAGGTCACGTTCGCGGGCTTTTCGGTCACCCCCTTCAGTGGCGAATCGGGGCCCCGCAGCGCCACGATGTACTCGATGCCGTTGGGCTGCTCGAACTTGCCGCGGGCCTTGAAGGCCAGGTAAACGTCGTCGCCGATCACGCTATAAACCTGGTCGGTCCCGTACTCGCGCTTGATGCGATCGATGACGTCTTTACCCGATCCCGGCAGCGGCCCCTGACTCTCGTGAAAGAAAAAGGCGTTCAGCCCCGGCGACTCGGGCACGCGCACCGCGACCATCTTGTCGCGCGCTTCGCGCGGCGTGGCCCCGGGTTTGCGATCGGGGGTGGGGTTGGAGGTCAAAACGACCACGTCGAAGCCCAGCTCGCGCGCCATCTGTAACGCGCTTTCCACGTGCCCCTCGTGGATCGGATCGAACGTGCCGGGCAAAACCATAATTCGCCGGTGGGCCCCCTTTAGCGGGGCTTTGACGAAGCCGCCACTTTTGAACGCGTCCAGATTGAGCACGCTGGTCTGCCCCGGCAACGGCTCGCGCTGCAGCTCGTTCAGCAGCAGCTGGGTGTTGCCGATGATCTTTTGGTTCGCGCGCTTTAGCTCTTTGAAATGTTTTTCCGCCTTTTCACGCTGGATTTCCCAGGCCTTGGCGCCGTCGCTGCCCTCACGCGCTTTCAGTTGCAGCGAGTGGTAGAGGATCCGTCCGCCTTCGGCGGTGTCGAGCGTCGTATTGAAATCGTACGGATCGTTGAACTCCACCCCGCCTTGGTGATCCATGAGTAGGGCGATCATGTACCGGCTGTACTCACCGATAATTGTCTCGTCGATTTTCCAGCGTTCCTTCGGGGTGGCGGCCTTCGAGTTCGCCAGTAGTGTCAGAGCGTGCTCGGCCAGCTCATTCGACTCCTTCGCGGTTTCTTGCGCGGCGGTGGCCATGGCACGCGCGTGTTCACGCGCGCGAACGGCGTGAGGGCTCGCCTGAACGACCTTCGCCTGCCGAAAAGCCGAGTGCCACATCGCCTGCGCGCCCGCATGGTAAGCGGCCGGTTCGTCCGAACGGAAACCATCGGAGAACTGCCGCCGTTCCTGAAACCGGCTGAACTCAAACTCCTGCCCGCGCGGTGGCTGAAAATCGATCAGCATCGGGTCCAACGGATTCACGTATTCGTCGGGCTTCTTCTGCAAATCTTTCAGGTAGTCGAGGGTGCCGCCGTAACGGCGCACGATCTGGTGGGGACTCAGGTAAGGATACTTCTCCGAGTGGCGCCAAAAGCCGGGCCCGTGCACAATTTTGGGATCGGGCTCGATACGCAGTTCGTTCGGGCCGAGATCGGCCGTCGCGATCGCCACCGACTCGGCCCCCGGGCCACGTTGGGCCTCCCAAATGTGGTCGAAGAAAACTCGCGTTTGATCGCTAGAACCAAGACCATCGATAATCACCTGGTACCCGTGGCCCACGCTCTGAATGTAGGCCTTCACGCCGGGAAACGAGCTTTCGAAATGTTCCTTCAGCGCCTGGGCCAGCTCCGCGTGAACCGCCTGGCTCGTGCTTCCCCGCCGTACCTCCCAGAAAAACTTCTCGATTCGCTTGGCGATGTCGGCCTCGCGCGCGCGGGCGAAACGAATCAGCTCCTCGTGGCTGGGCGCGCGGCCATTCTTTTCTTGGAACTCCTTTACGAAGGCGTCGTAAAGCTCCCGCGGAACGGACGTTTCGATCGGTGTCACGGGCTTGCGCGAGTCGTGGGCGTCGAGCTCCATGAACGATTCCCAACGCGGCACCTCGAACGGCACGCGCGGCAACCACGTCTTGAGCTTGGCCGCGCGATGGTAATCGTCGCCGCCCACGGTGCTCAGCATGTCCACCACGTGACGCAAACGATCGGCCGCATTTTCCACCTCGCCCGGCGGTACGGTCGTGCGCTTTTGCCACAGCTCCGGGTCACGCACGGTCAACGGACCGCCGGAAGTTTTGGAAGCCACCAAGGTCGAGTGGGCGCCATCGGTCGTCACGAGCTCGTACCCGTCGATGAGCGGAAGCCCGGCGATCGCTTCGCGCTCGGAGCGGGCCTGCTTGAATCCGTGGGCTACCGCTTCGAACGGTACGTTAGGATCGGACGTGCCCGGCTCACGCCACAGCAAACGCGACGCCGAGCTTTCGAGCCCCACATCCACATCGAGCATTAGCACTCGGTAGCCTTTTGCCTTCGCCGCTCTGGCAATCGGTTCCACGGAGGAGACCGACAAAAATCTTTTATCGATGACGAAGTCGAGCCCCTCGGCCAATGCCTTGTCGATCACGCGATCGGCGAGGTTACTCCCCTCTTCGTGCACGGACGACGACGTGCTGCCCGGAGTCTCCACCATCAGTTGATACTTCAGCTGATCGGGATTGATGGCCCCTTCTTTCAACGCCTCCAGGTATTGGTCGGCCTTCAGATCCGCGAGTAATGGAGTGCCACCTTTTTTTAACGACGTCGTTTTTCCCGAAGCGGTGTTGCCGCGCAAAAGCAGTAACGTGGGGCGGCCGTCACCCTTTCCCAGCGCTTGCCGCATCGACTTCGACAACGTGCGCGTTTTTTCGAGCTGGGCGTCGACCATCTCGCGGTGAACGGTGGCGCGTTCCGGTTTCCAGTTCGCCGGATTCTGCAGAAACGATTTGAACGCGGGCGAGGCTCGCTCTGGCACCCGGCCGCGTACGAACTGGGTAAACGATTCGGGGCCCGTGGCCGTGGAGCCCTCGCCGATGGCGCGGGCCAGAGAAATATCTTCCACGATCTTGAACTGGCGTGCGAGCTCCTCGGGGGTCCGGGCCGCAACCTTGGCCACGCCACCGTCGGTTTCCCGCAGCAACACGAAGCCTTCGGGAGTTTCAAAAAGAAATCCTGGGCTCTGCTGCCCGGGCTCCACGAGCTTGCTGTAAACGACATCGCACCATGGATGACGGGTGGCCGTAGCGGACGACGGCCAAGCCGTCATCGCCACCACTAACAAGATCCCGAATTTCAGCCACTTCAGCACTGGCGGAGTAGGTGCAAGCTTGGGTCCCCACTCGGCCACCAAAAGCCGCCCACAAACGGGGGAAAACCGGAGGAATACGCCGGGCCCGGCCCTTTTTTGTCGCCTCCCCCGTCGCCCCACTGACGACCCGCCGGGCACGGAGCTTGCTCAAGGATCGCGCGAGTGAGGAGTTTGAGCGGGAGTCCGTCTTGAACCGGCCTTTTTACGTCCTGAATTCGCTTTTTTTTGTCGCCGCCCTCGCTCTCGTGTCGGCGTGTCAGGACGACTTGCGTTACCACGGTGGGGACGACTGGGACTATAGCGAGCCATCCGGTCCGGTGTCGGTGGCGCAGCGAGAGGCCAAAGCGCTCGCGGTTCACCTCACCGTCTATCCCGGTAAAACCGAGGCCGCTCCGCGAGAGAACGGTCAGTCCCCCTTTGGGGCGATGGTTGGTTATCCGAGCTACGGTACGATCAACTACTGCTCGGTGGCACACCTGAAAACTCGCAAGGTCGCCCTGGCCGCCCACTGCCTGCGTAGCTACGCGGCGGCGACCGACTTCTACTTTATCTTTTTCGATCGGGCCGGGAAGAAGCGAATCACCCAAGGCAAAAAAATTCTCTACAAGGGCGACCCGAGTAAAGACGATATCGCGATCGTGCAAACCGATGACCGGGCCGATGCGTGGGATACGCTGAATGGTTTCGTCGAAGACACGAGCCCCCACACGCGGGAGAACCTCGGCGACACGATCTTGGCCGTGACGCTGTGGGCATTCGATCCCGAGTACGTCGCCGGCGAGCGCTCGATGTCGTTCCGTCCGCGCCACTGCAGCTTGTTCCGCCCGTACCCTAAGTCGGTGTACGTGGCCGATGACGGCACGGAGCTTCATATCGACGTGGCGAGCAACTACCCGCGGGAAAACACCATGTTCATGGACGACTGCAGTGGCGAAACGATTAGCGGGAACAGCGGCGCCCTCATTACGGCCAAGGGAGACTTAAGAAAGCTTTACGGCGTTTTCAATGGGACGAGCGGTACGAAAGACGGCTGGCGCACTTACTACAAGGAGCTGCGGTACACCGGCTCGGACGGCGTGCTAAAGATCATTACCAACGCCGGCTCCCAGACAGTTTTCGAGTACGGCACGCCGTTCGAAAACATAACGGGCAAAGGCACCGGAGCCTTTTAGGCGACGTCGCCCGGCGGAGGCGTTACCGCGGACGGCTCGTGGCTATAGCCGCATTCCTTCTTCGGACAACGGATAGAGAGCCCTTCCTTTTTGGTGTAATGCTCCACCAGGAAAGGGTTCTGACACTGCGGGCAGGGCTGCCCTTTGATGGGCTTATCCCAGATGGCGTACTTGCACTCGGGGTACTTGTTACAGCTATAGAAACTTTTTCCGAAGCGCGTGCGTTTTTCGGCCAGCTGACCTTTTTGGCAGTCGGGGCAATTGATGCCGGTAGTGATCGCTTTGGTGGTCTTGCACTCCGGATATTTCGAGCAGGCCAGGAACCGTCCGAAGCGGCCCGTCTTTACCATCATCGGCTCGCCGCACTTCTCGCACTTTTCGTCGGTCGTGGGCTGCGCGACCAGGGTGATGACACCATCGTCGGCTTGGGTAAACTCGCTCGTATAGCGGCAGTCGGGGTAACCTTGGCACGCCACGAAGCGGCCATTCTTGCCCCACTTGATCACCAACGGCTTCTCGCACTTGGGGCACTTCAGATCGGTGGGAACCTCTTCGCGCTTCACGTCGCGCATCTTCTCGGCGGCTACCTTCAGCGTCTCTTCGAACGGGGTGTAGAAGGTGGTTAGGGCCTTGACCCAATCCACGTTTCCTTCCTCGATCTGATCGAGCTGGTCTTCCATGTTCGCCGTGAACTCGACATTCACGATGTTCCCGAAGTTTTCCACGAGCAACCCGGTGACGACGTCACCCAGATCGGTCGGGTAAAAACGATTTTCTTTTTTCTCTACGTACTTGCGGTCCTGAATCGTCGTCAGAATGGCGGCGTAGGTCGAGGGACGGCCGATGCCCTTCTCTTCAAGCTCTTTAATGAGGGAGCTTTCCGAGTAACGCGGGGGCGGCTGGGTAAAACTTTTTTCGGCGTCGACCTTCTCGCATTCGAAGGCGGACTTATCGTTCAGGTCGGGCAGGCGTCCGCCCATGCCGTCGTCGTCTTTTTCCTCTTCCTCTTCCCAGGCGGCTAAAAAGCCTTCGAAACGGAGGACGGAGCCCGAAGACCGGTACAGATACTTCTTACCGTCCGGCGCCACCACTTCGAACTCGACGGAGGTTTGATCGTAAACCGCCGGGTTCATTTGGGAAGCGAGGTAACGTTTCCAAATCAGGTTGTAGAGCTTCCACTGATCGGCATCCAGAAACGGTTTGACCTTTTCGGGGGTGAACTCGGTGGAGGTCGGACGAACCGCTTCGTGGGCGTCCTGGGCATTCTTCTTGTTCTTGTACTGAATTGGGGTTTCGGGAAGAAACTCCCCGCCCCAGGTCTTCTTAATGTAGTCGCGGGCGTCGGTAATCGCCTGGTCGGAAAGACGCGTGGAGTCAGTACGCATGTAGGTGATGAGACCCTGCGCGCCGGCCTCGCCAAGTTCAACACCTTCATATAGCTGCTGCGCGAGCATCATCGTTTTCTTGGCCGAGAAGTAGCAGCGCTTGGCCGACTCCTGCTGCATCGTCGATGTGATGAACGGCGCGTACGGATTACGGCGGCGTTGTTTTTGAACGACGTTTACGATCTTCCAGGAGCCCGCCTGAGATCCTTCGACGATCCCCTTCGCCAGCTCTTCGGTATCGATTCCGGTGCGCTCGACGCGCTCGCCATTGATCTTCGCGAGCAGCGCTTTGAACTCTTTACCCTGCGACTTGAGCGAACCCAAAATCGTCCAATAAGCCTTGGGGACGAAGGCCTTTACCTCTTTTTCGCGCTCGACGATCACCCGAACGGCGACGGACTGTACGCGACCGGCGGATAGTCCGCGGCGCACTTTGGTCCAGAGGATCGGAGAAATCTTGTAACCGACCAAACGGTCGAGGATGCGCCGGGCTTGCTGGCTCTCGAACCGATCTTTATTCAAGGTGATCGGATTTTCCAGCGCCGTGAGCACGGCCGATTTCGTAATTTCGTGAAACAGGACGCGCTTGGCCTTGGCCGGCGACAGCTGCAACGTCTGGGCGACGTGCCAGGCAATGGCCTCCCCTTCGCGATCCGGATCCGCCGCGAGAAAGACGTTGTCGGCCAGGAGCGCGGCTTTCACCAGCTCATCGACGACCTTTTGCTTACCTTTAATGAGCTCGTACGTCGGGGTGAAGCCGTTCTCCACGTCGACGCCGATCTTGCTCTTGGGCAAGTCCATGATGTGGCCCACCGACGCTTTCACGTCGAAGTTGCGGCCGAGATATTTCTTTAAAGTCTTTGCCTTAGCGGGGGACTCGACGATGACGAGCCCGAGCTTGCGGCCACGTTCGGTGGTGACGTCCCCAGCCCCCTCGGAGGCGGCCTTCTTGACGGCTTTCTTAGGCGTTTTTTTCGCAGGCGTGGCGTCGCCCGCCTTCTTGCTCGTTTTTGTTTTGGCTTTTTCCATTTAGGGCGTCAGTTCAACAGCGAATCACTAATGGATAGACTGCCCCTGTCAAGCTGGATCTTATGCTCATGACTAAAGAGAGTGAGGGCTACTACGGTTTTTATCTCGCGTAAGCCTGCGGGATCTTCCATGTTCATTACTCTTTGGACGATCTCATCCTCGAGCGCATGGTCGATGATGCCGCGGGTTTTTAGCTGCCAGAGATAACCCTGTACCCGCGTCGAGATGCGGTTGGATTCATCTTTGGTGAAGCAGCGGTGTACCGGGATTTGATCGCTCCAGTAGGGTCCGGGGATCTCGAGTAGCATCTTTTCCATCTGTTCGATGGCAGATTCGATTTCATCCTCGCTGTAGCCGCGATGAAGTAAATCATCCCAGATTTCCTGCGCGTCGTAGAACAGGTCTTTGTTCTCGGACACGGACTGAGACAAAAGCCCAAGTATGTTTAGTACTTTTTCTCTCAAGTGCTCTTCTTTTGTCAGGGTGTGAGAATTATTACGAACAAGCGAGAAAGCCCACGGTAAGTCCGGCATCACTTGTCCACTCACAGTAATTGTTGATGTGCCGTCCACTTTTGGCAAGCGCTTAGAAACCCCTAACCAATTTCTCACGTGGCGCGCCCCACCCATGCAAACTGCTGTGGCGAAGTTTCCACTACCCAGCCTTCGCGCACGGCCCGCTTCCACGCGCGCCAGAAAGAAGCTTTTTCCGAATGGGAATCAGGAAGAAGCCGTTCCCACGAGACATGGCCTTCGCTCCGCGCGAAGAAACTTTCGAGGCGTGCCAACTCTGCGGGCACGATCACCGTTCCGTTATCAAATGTGTGCGAAATCTGGGAGAGCACTTCTTCGGCGGAGGTGACGAGCGCGGCGCCTTGTTGAATCAACCAGTGACACCCCCCGAAAGATTCTTGGGTTGTGGGCCCCGGCACGGCGAAGACGTCGCGATTCTCGGACAGCGCGATCTCCGCCGTGATTAAGGCTCCGCTTTTTCGCGGGGCCTCTACCACAATCGTGGCGCGGCACAATCCCGCGACGATCCGATTGCGCGCCGGAAACTGACTCTTGTGAAGCGAATGGCCGGGCGCATACTCGGTCACCCAGGCGCCACCGCTCGCCAGGATCGTTTGCGACAGCTCGCGGTGCTGCGGCGGATAGAGACGATCGAAACCGTGCGCCAGCACGGCGGCGGTTGCCCCCTTCGCCGCGATCGCTCCGCGATGGGCCGCCCCG
>JBGSST010000211.1:0-11025 GCA_041736915.1 Bdellovibrionota bacterium | reverse complement strand
TGCCCGGACCTGGACCGATGCCCGGACCCGGCCCGATGCCTGGACCGATGCCCGGACCAATGCCCATGCCCATGGCTAACGGCCTCGACGCTGATCTAGAAATGGAATGGTAGTTTAAATTGCGGCCGCTCACCCCTTGGGTGGGCGGCCTAATTTTCCACTGCGGGGAGTGGAATCGTAGGGAGTACGCGCCCCATGCAGGCTTTAATTACGGCTTTATTTTTTTTCTCCGGGGCTACCAGCCTCGTCTACGAAACGCTGTGGATTCGCGTTTTGTCTTTGGCCGTTGGTTCCACATCGGCCGCGATGAGCCTAGTGCTGGCTCTCTTCTTTTTGGGGCTCTCGGTCGGTAGCTGGCTATCCGCGCGCTGGCTCACCCACTACGCTCGTCCGTTGCGCCTGTATGCGATCCTTGAAGGCGTGATCGGAATAGTTTGTCTTCCCCTCATTTACGCGCTTTTGAATTTTCATCACATCCTGAGCCTCCTCCCGCTCGAGGGCTCATTTTCGTGGATGGGTACATTCACGAAATTCGTGCTGGTAGCGATCGCCATTTCCGTCCCTACGCTAGCCATGGGGGCGACTCTCCCGCTGATCGTGCGGCTCTTTTCCGTGATGCCCGAGTCGGCCTTGGGAGGACGGTCGGTCAGTCTTCTGTACGCCGTTAATACCTTCGGCGCCGTATTCGGTACGCTGCTCGCTAGCTTCGTTTTGATTCCGCAGCTTGGTCTGGTGCTGACCAATCACGTTACGGCGGCGGTGAACGTGCTTCTTTTTGCGGCCGCCTGGTGGGTCGACGCAAAATACGTGGGACCCGTAACCGCCCCTACGCTTGCCGAAAAAAGCGACGGGCCGCTTACGCTCGACCGCTACCAAAAGGGGCTGATTGCGGTCAGCGCGCTTTGCGGCTTCTCATCACTCGCGTCGCAGGTGGTGTGGAATAAGTACTTAGGAATCTTCATCGGCAACAACATCTATGGCCTCGGTTTGGTGCTGAGCCTTTACCTGATGGGAATAGCTTTAGGTTCGCTGCTGCTCTACGGTTTACTGCCGCGGCTTCGCCGGCCCGACCTCTTTTTTTGGGCCATGCTTTTGCTTTTGCCGGTATCCATCGCGTTCACGAGTTACCTGTTCAACTGGGTGCCGTTTGCCGCGAGCGTGGCGGGTTATTACCTTCCGTGGAACCTCACCCTGATTAAATGCCTCCTTTGCTCTTTCTTACTGCTACCGTTCACCTCGCTTTTAGGAGCGCTTTTCCCGATGACCGTGCATCTCATTGCGCCGGCGGAAAAAGAAGCTCACCGCGCGGTCGGCGTAGCTTACGCCGTGAATACCGTAGGAGCGATTCTGGGATCTTGTTTGGCCGGGCTCGTGCTCATCCCGCAGTTCGGCTCCTCCCTTACAATCAAGATTGCGTCGGCGCTGGTCGCGCTAGCGGCACTGTGGCTCGCGCGAATCGGCCACCCCGTTCACGAAGCGGGCGCGAAAAAGGGCAAAACGCGCGAAGTGTTGGCGTTGGCCTCACTCGCCATCGTGGTGCTGCTTGGAAATTTGGATTTTCGGAACATCATCAAGTCGGCGTACGTGCAACAGATCGATCACGGTTCAACGCTTACCCAGGCGCTGCGCTACTTCTCCAAAGACTACGAAGATTTCAAATGGATCCGCGAAGGCGAGACCAGCGTCATCACTCTGAGCCAGGACCCGAAAGACGGCGATTCGTACCGCGACTACCTACGCCTGAAGACGAACGGGCTAAACGAATCGATCTACTATCTTCGCCGGCTCGAAGAGCTTCCGCGCTACGAAGCGATGTTAGGGCTACTGCCGTATCTTTTCCTCGAGAAGCCGCGTAACGCGTTCGTCGTCGGTTACGGCGGCGGTTACACCGTCGACCTGATGACCCAGCTACCGATTGAAAAGGTGCACGTAGTCGAGCTGGAACAAGCGATTCTCGAGGCCGCCGACACCGTCTATAAAGGGAAGAACCCGGTAATCGCCCGGCCCAATCTGGATCTCGCGGTGGAAGATGCCCGCTTCGTGTTGGCGGCCAAGCTCAAGGCGCCGCTCGATATCATCGTGTCGCAGCCATCCCACTCGTGGCTTGCGGGTGCGGCAAACCTTTTCACCTTGGAGTTCTTCAAGGTCGTGAAAGAAAACCTCTCCGATCGGGGCATCTTTTCGCAGTGGCTCAATCTCTACAACATGGACGTCGAGACGCTGAAAAGCTTGCTCTATACGTTCTACGAAGTGTTTCCGCACGGAGCGGTTTTTAGCGGACAGGGCGATCAAGAGATGATTCTGCTCGGCTCGAAGCAGCCGCTGCGCTTCAATGGCGCGGAAGCCACCCGCCTCAGCCAAGACCCCACGTTTCGGCACAATCTCATTCGCGTACCGCTAAACTCCCCTACCGACATTTTGGCGCACTTCGCGCTGAGCCGGGAACGCATCCGGGATATCTCAAAGGGGGCTAAGCTCAACACCGACGTGAACGCGTACGCCGAAACCCGCCAGAGCCGCACCTTTTACTCCGGCGTAGCGCAGGAAGAGTTGCCGCAGGCTTTCCTGCTCGAGAATTACCGGTGGGGCTTTACCCGCTTGCTCGAAGGCACACACGACTGGACCGCTTCCGTATTGCAGTCTCTTCAGAACACCGGGCAGAACGACAAGTTTCTGGCTTACCTCAAAGTTTTCGAAGAGCAGCACAAGAACGATCCCAGCCGTCATGCGCAGCTCGGCCACTTTTGCCTGAAGGCCCAACGTTACGACAGCGCCCGCCGCTACCTCGAATCCGCGTTCTCACGTCAACGAAACTCCGACAACTTCAACGCCCTGGTGTTCAGCCACCTGGAAGTGAAAGAGGAGGCGGAAGCCCTCAAGCTTATCGCCGCGCACCCGCGCCTCCATGACAAGGTGACCGATTGCTATAGCCTCACGGCCCGCCTCGGGCTTGGCCGCACGGACGGCGTGAAGTCGCTGGCGCAACGGATGTCGCAGGATGTGCCGAGCTACACGCAAGCCTGCGGAGATTACTTCAACCGCCTGATGGGTCACTATTTCTACTCGGTCGGCGAGTATGCGGCGGCGTTGCCGTTTTACGAGGCTTATCACGCGGTCTATACGCACGATACGAGTGCGCTCAAACGCATGTCGGTGTCGTATCTCAAGGTTCAAGACTGGACGAACGCCGCGCGCGCGACGCAGGAGTTGGAAGAACAAAAAGCACACGAGAAAACCACGACGACCGCGTTGATGACCTACTATCAACGCCAGGAGCTTCAGCCCGATGCCCAGGCTTTGCTGCAAAAGATGAACCGGCAAAGCCTCGAAACGATCGCGCCGCGAACGAACCGATAGCTGCCCATTGTTAGGCATCACGCTCGTTGGTACGATTCGGGGATGAGAAATTTCACGTCGTTGCTTTTGGCGGTAATGCTCGCCCTGCCCGTTCGGGGAGAAGGGCTAAAAGAGTATAAGGGGCTAAAGCATCGCCCCTTAAAGACCGAGCCCACCACCCAAAAAGTGGTTGAGCGCCCGTGTACCGAAGTTTTCCTCGAGACCTGCACGAAAGGCTGCACGAACGACACGTGCCGAGCGCAGTGCCACCAAAATGCGGCCCCGTACTGTGCGGCGCGCGAAAAGCAGAAGGCCGAGGAGTCGGCGAAGATCTTGATGTACCTGGTTCTGCTCGCCAGCGGCCCACTCCTGACTTTGGTCGACGGGCCCCGCAACTACGACGGCGGAGGCGGCGGACAGGACCCGTACACGTTCTACTGGGATTTGCCGTCATTCAACGTGGACCTCGGCGTGGGATTGCTTTCGGGGGGAACGATCGGCACCTCGGCCGTCGGAGCGTTTCGCTTCGATCACTTCGGCGCTAGTCTCAACGCGAATTACTTCACCCAAAAAGGCGACTCGCTCCTGGAATTCGACGTGGGTCCGTCCTTTTATCTAGGATCCACTCACCTTTCGGCGGCGATTTCCCCAGTGCTATTGGGCTCCGCAGGTTCGGGGGTGAAAACGGAGTACGGCATCGGCGTGAGAACGTCGACTACGGCGTACTTCGGCAAGTTCTACCTGGTGTTCTCGCCGCTGTTGGGCAAGATCAACCGCCTGTGGCAGTTCGCCTTTCGCGGGGGCGTTGGCTACAAGATTCTGCCGGAGCTCGGCGTGCACCTCGTGTACGACCACCACGGTGTGCTGGACCTAAACACGCTGGTGATCTCGAGCGCGTCGCTAAACGGCGCGCTGTTGTACCTGAGTTACCGGTTCAACTAGGATTGACCTCGTCCATCGGCGCGCAGGTGCAGAACAGATTGCGATCGCCGTAAACGTTGTCCACACGGGAGACCGCTGGCCAGAACTTTTTGGTCCGCGTCCACGGGGCCGGAAACGCCGCGACCTCGCGTGAGTACGGGTGCTTCCACTCGCCCACCACCTCGGTCGCCGTATGGGGCGCCATCTTGAGCGGGTTGTCGTTCTTGTCTAGCGTGCCCTCGGCGATCTGGTCTACCTCCGCGTGAATCGCGATCATGGCGTCGCAGAAACGATCGAGCTCTTCCTTCGATTCACTTTCCGTCGGCTCCACCATCATCGTGCCCGCCACCGGCCACGAAATCGTCGGCGCGTGGAATCCGTAATCCATCAGGCGTTTCGCCACGTCTTCCACTTCGATTCCCGCCGACTTCTTCATGTCGCGCAGATCCAGGATGCATTCGTGCGCTACCAGCCCGCCTTGGCCCCGGAACAGAACCGGATAATACTTTTCGAGCCGCTTCACGATGTAGTTGGCGTTCAAAATCGCCACCTGCGTAGCGCGTTTTAACCCCGCTTCGCCCATCATGCGGATGTACATCCACGGAATCACGAGAATGCTGGCACTGCCCCACGGCGCGGCCGAAACCGGACCTACGCCCTGTTTACCGCCCACGCCATCGACCACCGGATGGGTGGGAAGGAACGGGGCCAGATGCGCCGCCACGCCAATGGGACCCATGCCGGGGCCCCCACCGCCGTGCGGGATGCAAAAGGTTTTGTGCAGGTTGAGATGACAAACGTCGGCGCCGTAATCGCCGGGCCGGCAAAGACCGACCTGGGCATTCAAGTTAGCGCCATCGAGATACACCTGACCGCCGGCTGCGCGGATGAGCGTGCAGATCTCTTTGATCTCCGACTCGAACACGCCGTAGGTCGATGGGTAGGTCACCATGAGAGCCGCAAGCTCGTTCTGGTGCGCTTCGATCTTCTTCTTCAAGTCCGCCATCTCGACGTGGCCGTGTTCGTCGCACTTCACCGTTACGACCCGCATGCCCGCCATGGCGGCGCTGGCCGGATTGGTGCCGTGCGCGGAGGTGGGAATCAGGCACACGTTGCGGAGGCTCTGCCCCTTGGCTTCGAAATATTTGCGGATGACCAAAAGCCCCGCGTATTCGCCCTGGGCCCCCGAGTTGGGCTGTAGCGACACGGCGGCAAAGCCGGTGATTTCACTCAGCCACTTTTCCAGATCGTGGAACATTTTTAGGTAGCCGGTGGTTTCCTCGGCCGGAGCAAACGGATGCATGCCGCCCCATTCGGGCCAGCTCACCGGATACATTTCGGCGGTGGCGTTGAGCTTCATCGTGCACGAGCCCAACGGAATCATCGATGAGGTCAAAGACAGATCACGCGACTCCAACAGGCGAATGTAACGGAGCATGTCCGTTTCCGAATGGAACCGGTGGAAAACCGGATGGGTGAGGTACGCGGTCTTACGCAAAAGCGTCGTCGGCAGATGCGACGTTACGTTACGGCGCAGATCATGCCACTTCGCGAACGGCTTACCATCGTGGAAGATGGCGGCAATCGCTTCGATCTCCCGCGTGGACGAGACCTCGTCTAAGGTAATCCCTAAGTCGCCATTCTCGTACTCGCGCAGCAGGTAGCCTTTTTCCTGAAACTTCTTTTTCCACTCGGGCCCATTTCCCCCGGTGGGAATGAAGCGAAGCGTGTTGAAGTAGTTTTCGTGGCGCAAGGCAAAACCAGTTTGCTTGAGCAGGTCGGCAAGCAATGCGGTCAACGCGTGGATACGGTTTGCGGTGCGCTTGAGCCCCTCGGGGCCGTGGTACACGGCGTACATGCCGGCCATCACGGCGAGCAGCACCTGCGCGGTGCAGATGTTGCTGGTGGCCTTCTCCCGGCGAATGTGTTGCTCGCGGGTTTGTAGCGCCAAGCGCGCAGCCGGGCGGCCTTCGCGATCTTTCGAGAGCCCCACGAGGCGTCCGGGAATGCGGCGCTCGAACTCTTTTTTGGTGGCGAAGAAGGCAGCGTGCGGGCCGCCGAATCCGAGCGGCACGCCGAACGATTGGCTATTGCCGAATACGACGTCGGCGCCCCAGGCCCCCGGAGCCTCGAGCAGCAGCAAACTCATCAGATCGGCCGCGACGTCGACCAAGGTTCCCGCCGTTTTCGCCTTCTCGACGAGCGGACGGTAATCGCACACCTCACCGTCGGTAGTGGGGTAAGACAGCAGCATGCCGAAGTACTTGCCCCACGAGGCAACCTGCCCTTCCTTACCAATGTCGATCTCGACGTGCAGACCCCACGCGCGAGTCTTGACCAGTTCGATCACCTGCGGGTGGCACCGCTCGGATACGAAGAAGCGGTTACGTTCGTCCGTTTTGTTGCCCAGGCACAGCGCCATGGCCTCGGCCGCGGCGGTGGCTTCATCCAGCAGCGAGGCATTCGCGACGGGCAGTCCGCACAGGTCGGTGACGACGGTTTGAAAGTTCAGTAGCGCTTCGAGGCGGCCTTGCGAAATCTCCGCCTGGTACGGGGTGTACTGCGTGTACCAGCCCGGATTTTCCAAAATATTGCGTTGAATGACGCCCGGGACCCGACAGTCCTGGTAGCCCATTCCCAAGAGCGCGCGCCTCAGGGTGTTTTCCTTGGCGTAGCCCTTTAGCTCCGCGAGCGCTTCGGCCTCGCCAAGCGGGGCTGGCAGGTCCAGCCCGCGATTCAAACGTATGTTCTCGGGTATGGCTGCGGCCGAGAGGTCGTTCAGCGAGGCGTAGCCCACGCTGTCGAGCATCTTCTTTTCGGCGGCGAGGTCGGGACCGATGTGACGGTTAGAGAAAACATCTGAAGCTTCTAGGTAGTCGGTGATTTTCATAAACGGATCGGACGTTACTAGGTTGTCTTGCATCCGGGAAGCCGTTACCTTTTGCCTACTTCACTAAAGCCTGGGGGCACAATGTCACGAAAACACTCTACTTTTTGGGTCATGGTTTCGGTTATCCTTGGCCTCATGAGCACCAGCACACGGGCAAGCTCACCGGCCGAGCCGATGCCCTTACCAAAATGGCTGCGCATTCAGGGTGCCGGCCCGCGCAGCCAGGTGTGGGAAAGACTTTCCCTGCCTGAGAAAAAATTGGCGTTTCACCTGATGCAGGCGGCCCGCCACGGCAAAACGCTATTGTTCCACCAGTCGCACCGCCATTCTATTGCGCTACGCGACACGTTGCTCGCCGCGTTCGCGGCCAAGAACGTGAAGCAGACCCACGAGCTGCTCGGCCCCGCCGGCACCGAAGAGCTGCTGATCTATGCCGCCAAGTTTTTCGACGCCTGCGGCCCGTACGCGAGCAGCAACCGCAAGTACGCCCTTACCAAGCTGACTCCCGAGAAAGTGGAAGCGCTTTTGAAAAAGCACCTTCCGGTAAAGTTCGTGAAGTCGCGCAAAGAGATCGTGCGGCTACTCACCGATCCGCAGTACGAGACGCGCCAGTTTCCCGAGACACCGGATGGCGCGGGGCTAATCGACGCCGGCGGCAACCTCTACGCGCGCGGCATCCAGGGCAGCGAAGTGAAGGCCGCCATCGGCAAAACGCTGGACACCACATTGAACTGCCGCGTGGTGAAAAAGGCCGACAAGCTCGCGTGTGAGATCCACACGGTGAAATCGCCCGGCATCGTGGGCGACACCCTGAAGAAGGTCGTGGCTTCGCTAAAGAAAGCCAAGGCACTCGCCCTCACGCCGCTGCAGGCGGAGCAGATTGAACGCAGCATTCAGTATTTCACCAACGGCGTAGTAGAAGATTTCCGGCAGGCCAATGTCGCGTGGGTGAAAGACCGGGCGGCGTCCAAAGTGGATTTCATGCTGGGCTGGGTTGAAGTTTACGAGGACTGGTTGGCGCGCATCGGAAGTTGGGAATCTTACGTTCAGGTGATCGATCCCGAGATCAGTCGCCGCGCGGAAGCGCTGGCCAAGAGTGCGCAGTATTTCGAAGACAACATGCCGTTTGGGAAGTTTAAAAAGACCTTTCCCGCCGACTACTCGCCGCCGGCCATCATGGTTTACTACTTTCAGGAGATCGCCAGCTACCGTTCGGGTGGCTATAACCTGCCAAACTTCGACGACATCCGCCGCGACGTCGGCGCCAAGAACGTGATTCGCCTCCCCTTGCCGGGCGAAGACGACGATCCGGACTACAAGATGGCGTTCGAAGAGATGCTGCGCGAGTTTTCTCCGGCGTCCAAAGTAGAGCCCACTTTGAAAGCCCGCGAGATGATTTGGCAGAACATCGTGCTGATGCACGAGATCATTGGCCACGGTTCGGGAACCTACGACATCGCGAAGTACCCCAACAACGAAGACCCGATCTCGGGCTTAGGTTCTCTGGGCAGCGCACTGGAAGAGCAGCGCGCGGACTTGGCGGCGCTCGTGTTCTTGGGCGACTCCAAACTCATCGACATCGGCATCTACAAAGACAAGAAGCACGCGAAAGAGATCCGTAACTTAGGCTACGACTACTACATCGCCGACTTTCTTCGCCGTACGTCGGGGCAGCGCACCTTTACGGAAGCGCACCAGCGCGGCCATTGGCTATTCGTGAAACGCCTTCTCGATAAGAAGGCCATCAAGTGGATCGCCAAAGACGAGAAGAGCCCGGTCACTCTGGAAAACCAAGTTCTCGCCGTGGCGGATTACGACGACTTCTACGAGGTTTCCAAAGAGTTGTTGGGCGAGCTGCAAATGATCAAGGCCAACAAGGAAACGCAGAAGCTGGTGGACCTGTTCGCCAAGGACGCTCCCCTCGAAGCGATCGAAGAGCCGTGGGCCAAGGCCATCGTAAAGCGCGGCCAGGACCTGAAAATCAACGCCGGATACGTGGAGCAGCCGTGGTGGGTCACCGAGGACGGGAAGTACCTATCCGAAGGCGACCGCACGCTAGACAGCATTGCCCCACACTGGAACAAGTTCCACACGGCGCCCTAGCGTTTTTGGCGCGTACGGTATCGGGCGCGGCCCCCGCAGGTACCCGCTTCCTTTTGAACTGTTTCAAAAGGAAGCGGGTACCTGCGGATGCCTAAACTGTAGACACTTCGTGCTAGTTAGACAGCGGTCTGGCGGGCTTGACGGCGAATTGTGAAGGCCTCCCGTTTGCACAGTCTGGGGGGATGAGCATCACCTTTGGTACGGCATCCCGGGCCTTGTTCGTCTTCGTTCTTCTCTTTTCGCTACACGCGAACGCGGAACTCGGTCAGTTCAACGATCTCCAAGGGTCGGGATTGGTGACCGGCATCATGGCCCCGCGGCCCGGCCCAATGGGTTTACCGGTGGGCGGCGGCGGTATGGTGAATGGAATTATCGCCCCCCGTCCCAACCCGATGGGTCTGCCCGTCAGCGGTGGTGGTGGCGGTATCGTCAACGGCATGATTGCCCCTCGTCCGGTGGGGCTGAACCAGTTTAATGATCTCGGCCCCGGGGCTTTCGTGAACAACCGGCCCACGCCGGTTGGGCTACCCGTCTTTCGCGGACAGCAGAATCTGACCTACCCTTCAGAGAATCGCATTGTAGTTCCACCGGTGATCGCCGCCTTCGATCCCTTTGCGCAAGCCATCGCGGATCAGGCTAACGATCCCTACCGCAGCACGCGCCGACTCCAGCGCTGCTTAAGGCGCCTGGAGCAATGTGTCCGTGGCCAGGGGGCTCAGGACTACGGCGACGACTGCGGCGACAACTACTCACGCTGCGCACAAAAAGCCGAGCAAGAGTAAGCGCCCCAAAATTGTGCAGAACTCTCCACGGTAGCTTCGGAATCCCCTGACATTTGGGCGGTAACCTAAATGTCCACCGCCCCGTTTGAGGTTCCTCATGCAGCCCTTCAAAGCCCATTCTCCCCGGCCAATCGCTGGCCCGGCAGAATGGCTCAATAAATTAAAGACGGGTAACCTTTCCTATCGCGACTTGTTCGGCAGCCGGGAAACGGCCACGACCACTTACTCGCACATCGGCTCCACCCTACGGTCCGAATCGGCTTTTCATCGCCCTAAAGTGGGCTTCGTCGTTCTCACGCCCGATCGCCAGCTATCGCCCGCGGAACTGTTCCACCAGGCCGAATGCGATCTCCATGTCGAACGGGTCGATCTCGAGAAAATGGGCACGACCGAAATCTGTGAACGGGTGGGGTACGTCACCGCCGTGAATCGCCTGCAGCTTTTGGTGATACTCGCGGTGGTGGAGCCACGGGCCCGCGGTCCATTCGATTGGCTCAGGCCTTGGCGAACCCGCGAAGTCGACCTGGTGGCCTTTCAAAAGGCGCACCTCCCGGCCCAACGGCTGCGCCAAGCGCTTCTCTCCGCGGCGCCGCACGTCGCTTCGGCGGTCCAAGCTGGAGAACTCGGCATCATCGAAGCACTTTACGACTTAGAAACTCGCGAGGCGACACTCGACCTCGATCGGGACTTTCGCGAAGGGAATCCACGCCATGTTTAGAAGACCCGATAAGCAGGAGTACCTTCGCGCCAACTACGTTTCGCTCTGGGTTGCCCTGGCCTTTCTCGCGGGCGCGGTAAACGCCGGCGGGTTTCTCGCCTGCGCAAGATTCGTTTCGCACATGACCGGATTCGGTACGCAGGTGGGCGTTTCCTTGGCCAGCCTGAACTTCGAGATTGCGCTGGAGATGATCTCGGCTCCCGCCTCCTTCCTGCTGGGCGCGATGGTTTCCGCCGTGTTGGTGGACAGAGAGATGATCAAGGGCCGCCGCCCCC
>JBGSST010000189.1:0-7066 GCA_041736915.1 Bdellovibrionota bacterium | reverse complement strand
CGCGCGGCGGGGGGATCGGTCAAGCGGGTACGGTGGTGGGCGCTGCTACTGGGCGGGGCCATCGTCTCCCTGGGCGGAACCTTTCTCTCCATTTCACACGCGAGCCAGTTCACGCGCGACATGTCGGCTGGCCGCGGCTTCATCGCCTTGGCGGCCGTTATTTTCGGCAAGTGGAAGCCTTTGCCGACGATGGCGGCGTGCTTGATGTTCGGCCTGGTCGATTCGTTACAGATACGACTACAGAGCGCGGAGTGGCTGGGCGGAAACTTCCCCGTGCAGTTCGTGCAGGTGTTCCCGTACCTGGTCACGCTCGTCGTGTTGCTCGGCTGGGTAGGCAGTGCCAGGCCCCCCAAAGCCATCGTGGAAGAAAACTAAAGGGGAGCCCGACCCCAAAGTTTTCCAAGTGAGGTTACTCGCCGAGGCCGGGGTAGCCGGTAGAGAAACCACCGATCGTGCGATAGGCGTGCCAGTTTCCACGATCGAAGATGTCGTACAAAGTATTCCAGGGCGCCGGCTCAGCGCCGGAAATTTGGTAAAGACCGGGGTTAGCGACGAGGTCCAAGAAATTGCTTTTGCGCGACCAGCTTCGAACCTGAACCAAAATTTGCGCGATGAATTCTTCGGAGGCATCCAGGCACTGAAAGTCATAAAAGGGCTGCGGCACGAATGCCACTCCGTTCGCGTCCACGCGGTGGAAGGCCGTCGGAGTTAAGCCCAGTAGTGAGTTTGGCAACTGGGAGTCGGCAGCCGCGAAGCTAGCGGCATCGTAGTAGTTCGCTACGTGTACGTTCCCCCCTTTGCCGTTTTCAATCGGGGCCCCGCCTGAATAGGTCGAGTTTACGCCGGTACCACCGACGTACGATAAAGAGTTTACCGGTCGGCCAGCGGTGTCTTTGGATTGCGTTTTCATGGCCGGTCCCGACAGGCAGTTGGCCGGTGTACCACCCCACGAAACGTTGGGAACCGACGCGGCTTCGTAGCCACCGGAGGCCCCTAAGTCGGGGTTCCAGGAGCGGGTCGTGTAGGTGTAGCGGCCTCCGCAGCAATTCGGACCGTCGGGGGTATAGTCGTACTGACACGCCACCGAGCTATAAGCACTGTCCGAACCGTCGTCGCCGATGATGCCGCTGCTGTCGCCATCGCGCCCGGTCACCCCGTTACTGTCCGTATCAAGTTGGGCCGACGAAGGCCCCGAGCCCGCGGCCTGGGAAAAATAGTAGTAGGGGCGAAGACGAAAGTACGTACATAGCGTAGTGGGCAAGTTGTACTGCAGCTCGACGCCGTTGTAGAAAAGGTCCAGCTCCTGCCCTTCCACGTAGCAGTTTATCAGCTCGCCAGAGGCCGCCCGGCACGGCTCGGACATCGTCGTGTTTCCCTTGTGATTGACGTAAGTGTAGTTCGGGCTAGTGCGGTTGATGACGTAAAACCCCTCGGAGTCATTCACCACGCCCACGGGAGGGGGAGGAGGAGCAATCGGAATTCCGGGAATGGACGGCGTTGCCGCCGTAACGGGCAATCCGTCGATTTTTCCGCAGCCAGTTAGGTTGAACTCGACGATCAGAATCGTCGCGAGGGCAAAGGCGTTCAACCAGAATAATTTTTTAGATTTCATGCCGTCCTCACCAACTGAATCCAATGTCGTAAATCACGGCGGGGTAAAAGACCCCGAGGCGATACCGGAACTGACTTACGTGAATCTGTTCGAAGTACATTCCGCCAGCCGATATGCCCGTATTGAAGTGTCCCCACTTCCAACGCCGACCAACGGTGGCCGCTAAAATGAGTGCCGGCTGAGTGCCCGCGGCCCGTCCGTCGAGGAAGGCCGACTTGCTCTGGCTCGCACCAACGCCGAAGAGAACCCAAAGCCCTTGGAGGTCGGCTTCGCTGTACGCGGACACGGTAAGCAGCGCACCGGTGTGCTTGCTCTGCGTGCCTTCAAATTTATAGTCAAAGTAGAAAGGCATCACGCCGACCGACACGCGATTGGCGACTAGAACGTTCAGCGAGGCCTGAGGCCAAAATAGGTTTCCGCCCACGTTGAGGCTGAACAGATCCGATTCTTTTTTCGTCGGAAAACGGTAGTTCGGAATCCAGCCTTCGGGTACCGCGCGCGTGGTGGTCTTTTCGCCACCCTCTTCTTCTTCCTCGATCGGCGGAGCCGCAGCCGGAGGATCGCTCACCGGAATGGCCGGAGAATTGTCTTTGGATACCGCTGGTTCCGACTTATCACCGGCCAACGACGGCGCCGTGATTACAGAAAAGAACAGCCCTATGAATAATGAAAAAGCCTTCATCGAGTCACCTAAGATAGGTATCGGATTCCGGCTAATTTCTCTTAAGGCTTGGCTTTATAGACTCAACTGAGCGAGTTTCGCGTTTACATCGGTGAGCGTCGCAAACGTCTGCTCCACCTCGTCCGGCGTATGCAGAGCCAGTCCGCAAGCGGGAGTAAGCCAACTCGTTCTCGCCAGCCGTTCGCGGTGCCGCGGGTCGAGGGATGACGCCTTCAAAGTCTTCGCGAAGGCTTCCACCAAATGGTCCGTCTCCCCCACCTTGCCCTTGAGCGTGGGAATGATGCCTAAGGAGAGTACGCCGCCCCGATCGAGAAACCCCGGCAGCCCGGGCGAGGCCAAAACAGAACCCATCGATAGCCCCACGTCGAGCGAAACGACGTCGAGCTCAAGGGCGAACAGCGCGTCCCAGGCTGTGTCGCTGCAGCAGTGGATGCCAACTTTGGCCCCCTCTTTACGCAACGTTTTTACACTTAAGCCCAGCTCCGATAGCCCCAGTGCGTGGCGGAGATGACCGGGATTCAATCCGAATAGCCCCGGCTCGTCGAAGAAGAAAACGGTTTCGATCCCCTGACGCTTCGCGGCCCGCACCATCGCGATCGAGCGGGCGAGCACCAGCCGGTAGACCTGCGATCCCACGTCGGTCCAGTCTTTGCCGCGCGAGGATCCCTTTACGCGAATCGACCACTGCGAGGTGAGCGGACCGGCCAGCTGCATCTTGCAAAGCTTGGCCTTACGTTCGCCAAGCTCCCAGAGAAAGGGCTGAAAGCAGCTATACGATTGCGGCTTCGGCTCGAACCGCGCGAACGCGTCATCGTCCGACGCCCGGGAGAAGCAATCGAGTAAAGCATCGTCAAGTTCGCGCGCACGGGGTGCCCAGAGGTCGAGATTCAGATCTGCGCTGCCCTCTTCCGAAACTTCGAGCCCCGGAAGGCCGTCGAGCGCCTGCGGGATCATGTACTCGGCGTGGCGCCGAATCGGAATCTGCGGCAGGAAGGGCAAGGAAAAGCGAAAAGAAAAATCGAGGGCCGCGTCCACGTTATGGTGTGGAAGCGAGCCTATCGCCGTGGTGGTATGCAGGCCCGTACTCATCCCTCACCCCACCGATCTCCACCCTGCCCGACCGAAAAATAGCAGGCCTCCGGATGGTGAAACGCAATCGCCGAGACGCTGGCCTCGGGCTCCATCATAAAACCTTCGGTGAGCTGCATGCCGATGTCCTCCGGCTTCAAAATATCGAAGAGTAGCCGCTGATCGTCCAGGCGGGGGCACGCGGGGTAACCAAACGAAAAGCGTTTTCCCGAGTACTTAGCCTGAAACCTCTCCAGCATCGTCATTTCCATGGGATCCGCTTTGCCCCACTGGGCACGAATTCGGGAGTGAAGCCACTCCGCGTACGCCTCCGCCGACTCCATTGCGAGCACCTGCACGATGTGGGACTTCAAATATTCGCCGCGGTTCTTCAAATTTTCCGAAAGCTCCCGCACGCCACGCCCGACAGTAACGGCGAATAGCGCCATGTTGTCTTTCAGGTCATCGAGCATGGGCACCTTTACCGAATCCGGTAACGGCGCCACGAAGTCCGCAAGGCTCAGCCCATCGGGAGCGCTCTGCCTGGGAAACTCCAGCATCTTCAAGACTGGCCTTCCGTCGTCGCGGTAACCCATCCAAACGGTATTGCCGCTCGAACCCACGCGCACGAAGCGGTACACCGCCCCGGTGGCCATGAACTCGGTGCCGCGGTACTCCGCCTTCAGCTCGTTGACGGCGTCGTAAATCTGGTACGACTTCGGATCGGAGACTTTCAGCGCTTCGCGCTCCTTCGCCGACATCGTCTCGAGTCCCCGGGCAACGGCCCCCTTCACTCCGAGGTGACGCCCGTAAAGCATCATCGGGTTGATATACGGCCAAAGGGTTTCGGCCGCCGTATTTTTCAACACGTGGCGTTCCTCATCCGGCGGGGCGGGGAACGAAGTGAGAATCTTGATCTTCGAAGAACGCTTGGTCGACACGGGCAGTGCCGGGGCCGCCTCCTTTGCGGGCTCCACCTTGGCCGCTTCGGCCGCCAGCTGGTCTTCGAGAACTTTCCGCGTGACCGGGTCCACGATCATCTTGGCGAGATCGAGACCGTTCATGGCGTCCTTAGCGTAGGCCACCGTACCGCCGTAAGCCGGACGAATCTGCCGCTGCACGAATCCACGTGTTAGCGCCGCGCCGCCCACCAGCATTGGCGGCGTCGAGCCCGCGCGGGTCATGTCTTCCGCGGTCAGCACCATCTGCTGCGCCGACTTCACCAGTAACCCCGAAAGCCCAACGATGTCGGGGCTGTGTTCGCGGATCGCTTCGATCAACCGCTCGGGCGGAATCTTGATGCCGAGGTTTATGACGTGGAAACCGTTATTGGCCAAGATAATCTCGACGAGATTCTTACCGATGTCGTGTACGTCACCCTTAACGGTCGCGAGCAAAATCTTCCCGCGCGACGACATATTTTTGCGCTCCATCTTGGTCTCGAGAAAGCCCACCGCGGCTTTCATCACCTCGGCCGACTGCAGTACCTCGGCCACGATCAGCTGATTCTTCCCGAAGAGCTTACCGACCTCGTCCATCCCCTTCATCAGTGGACCATTGATGATCTCCAGCGGAGGGTACTTCTTCAGCGCCTCGTTAAGGTCGTCGATGAGCCCTTCTTTGCTACCCTCAATTACGTTTCGGGCGAGCCGCTCTTCCAATGGCAGCGTGGAACGAACCGCCTCCTTCTTCTGCGGTTTCTTGCTGCGAAAATGCTCGGTGAACGCCATCACCGGATCGGCTCCCCGATTCCAAAGCAAGTCGTCGGAAAGCTTCTTCTCTTCTTCCGGAATGTCGGCGTACCGCTCCAGCTTCTCGCTATTCACGATCGCCATGTCGAGGCCGGCCTGCACACAGTGGTACAGGAATATCGAGTTCAGTACCTCGCGCCCTTCCGGCGGTAAGCCGAAACTTACGTTAGATATCCCTAAAATTGTTTTGGTATGCGGGAACTTCTGCTTGATGAGGCGGATGCCCTCGATCGTTTCCACCGCACTGCCGACATATTGCTTGTCCCCGGTGGCGCAGGGAAAAACGAGCGGATCCCAGATGATGTTGTGCCCGGCCAGGCCATACTTTTTCGTCAGCAGCTCGTAGCTGCGCTCGGCAACTTCCAGTTTTCGCTGCCGCGTTACCGCCATACCCTGCACGGGGTCTTCATCGATCGTGCCCACGACCACGGCGGCGCCGTAGCGGTTGGCGAGCGGAATCACCGCTTCGAATCGCTCTTCGCCGTCTTCCAGATTGACGGAGTTGATGACCGACTTGCCTTGGCTGTACTTGAGCCCCAGCTCGACCACCTTCTCGTCGGTGCTGTCGATCATGAGCGGCACCCGCACCCGGCGGATGGCCATCTCGAGAAACCGTTCCATGTCGGCGTACTCGTTGCGGTCCGGGTTGGCCAGACACACGTCGAGCACCTGCGCCCCCGCGCGAATCTGGCCGCGCGCCACTTCGGCCGCGTCGTCGAACTTGTCGTCGGCAATCAGCTTCTTGAACTTGCGGCTGCCAATCACATTGGTGCGCTCACCTACGATCACCGGACGAACTTCGTCGGTCAGCTCGAAGGCTTCCGTTCCCGACAGAACCGTACGCTCGAGTTTCACCAGCGGCCGCGGCGTCTTGCCCGCGGCAAGCTTGGCCAGCTCTTCGATATGACCGGCATGGGTGCCGCAGCAACCGCCGAGCACGTTGATCCAGCCCTTCTCGATGAACTTACCGAGCACGGCCCCCACCATGTGGGGCGATTCGAGGTAGTGCCCATTCTCATCGGGCAGCCCGGCGTTCGGAACGCAGGCAACCGGAAACGGCGACGTGGCCGAAAGCGTGCGAATGGGGTCGGTCATGAACTCCGGACCCGTGGCGCAGTTAAGCCCCAGGTACAAAAGCTCGAGGTGCTCAACCGAGGCGAGCAGCGCTTCGATGTTCTGGCCGGCGAGCATCGTGCCCATCGGTTCAATCGTCACCGAGATCGCCAGAGGGATCTCCTCCCCTTTGTCTTTCCGGAGCTGCTGCACGGCGAGGATGCCGGCCTTTACGTTGCGCGTGTCCTGACAGGTTTCGAGCAGCATGAAGTCCACGCCACCTTCCCACAGCGCCTTAACCTGATCGTAAAACTCTTTCTGCAGCTCATCGAAGGTAATGCCGCCGGTGACGCTCATCGCCTTGGTGGTGGGGCCGATGGAACCCGCCACGAACCGCGGCTTCTCCGGCGTGGCGAACAGGTCCGCGGCCTTGCGCGCTAGCTGAGCGGCGGCAAAGTTGATCTCGTACGCGCGGCGCCCGAGAAAAAACTCTTCGAGTACGAACGCCGTGCCGCCGAATGAGTTGGTCTCGACGATATCGCAGCCCGCCGCCAGGTGCTGGCGGTGAATGTCTTCGATCACGTCCGGCCGGGTAATGACGAGGTATTCGTTGCATCCCTCGTACTTGTCCCCACCAAAATCCTTAGCGGTGAGATTCTTATCCTGAATCGCGGTGCCCATGGCCCCGTCGAGAACGAGGATCTTCTCCTTCATCGATTTATGGAGCGAGACGAGGCGCTGGGGCCGGAGCGAATTACTGTCGGACACTTCTATACTTCTCCTAAAAACTACTCACCTAAGAAAACGGGCTTTCGCTTTTCTTGGAAAGCCTTCAAACCTTCTTGCCGGTCTTTCGAGTGCAAGCACGGTGCATACGCCTCGATCTCCAGGGCCAATCCT
>JBGSST010000100.1:0-3515 GCA_041736915.1 Bdellovibrionota bacterium | reverse complement strand
GGTTCATTGGTTACACGCCGCACGTTACGGCGGGCGTATGGATTGGCTATTTGAAAGACAAGCCGCTGACCGCGGGGGAAACCGGCGGTAAGGCCGCGGCCCCGATTTGGGCCGACTTCATGAACCGCGTGGTCCGCGACTATCCCAAGAATGATTTCCCGGTCCCCGACGACATCGTCTTCGCTTACATCGAAAAGCAAACGGGCCGGCTCGCGATGACCAACTCCCAAGGCCGAGTCCGCGTGGCGTTCAAAAATGGCATGGTCCCCAATAGCCGGGGCGATAATCTAGCCCGCGTGGGCGAGCCGGGCACCACCCGCGCCGCCGCGACCACTACGGTCGACTCCGATCCGGCGACCCGCTTCGAAGACGACGAGAAGAAGGCCGAGACGGACGATTACTTGCGCCAGGGTTATCAGGAATAACCATAGCCATCAGCCGGGGAATCGGGTGGCCGACCTCACTGAATATCGAGCGTAGCCGTGCGTTTCTTTCCACCCGGCGCCGTCATCGTCAGCGTGACCTTGTCGTTAGCGAGCTTCGCTGAAACCTCTTCCGTGTCGGCGATGGGGAATCGACGCTCTTCCGTGAGCAGCAACCGATCGTAAAGCTTTCCACTCTCCAAGAACGCCTTGCCGCGTGCCGTGCGTAAAAACAGAATCTTCTTTTTCGACTTTCCGGGCGCCGCTTCGGCCCCCTCTACGGCCGGGGCCGTTTCGCTCCACGTCGCCAGCACCACGTGCGTGCCGCTCTTCACGACACCCAGCCACTCGTACCCAAAGGTCTCGTTGCCGACCTGGGCCGACACTTTATGCCCTTCCTTGGTGACGCCGTCGTCCGGGAACTCGAGGCTTCCCGCCGCCGTGTTCAGGTCAATCGTAACGGTCGTGGGGTAGCCGCTGGTACTCTGCCAGCCCGCGTAGCGAGCCACGATTTGGGGGTGGATGGGGTGGCCGCGGAACGTAAAGGTACGCTTTACGTCGTTCATTTCCTTCTCCTTAAAGGAGGGGGAACCGTGGAGAAGGGCGGAACTACCAAGAACCAGAGCGAGCAACGCGATTGAGTAATTCATCAGGCTTCCTTTTCAAGTAGTCGAATACTATAACAAAAATCGGCGTCGTATGATGGAACGCCGGGTCGCCGCCTTTTCCCCCCTCCCTGGTCCGATCCCCCCTCCCAGGCTTGTTTTGATCAAAAAAAACTGCTATCTACAGTTGTTCTTTTCGGTTGAGTGTTTAATTTCCGAAGCGGGCGAAAGCCTGCTTTTTTGCTATTTAAGGGTTCGAAGTCGTAGTGCAGTCGATTGCGAAAACGGAACTGGAACAACGGTTCATCGCCCTCGTGGAAGCCACGATGGGCCCCGATTATCACGTCGTGGACGTGGATATTAGCGTCGGGCCGCGATCACTCATTCGGCTGTACGTGGATTGGGCGGATCCCAAAAAGCGTATCGGGTTGGATGACTGCGCAACGGTCAGCCGTACCTTAGATCCGGTGATTGAAACGGCGGAGTGGCTGCCGCCCGGGTTCGATCTGGAAGTTTCGTCTCCGGGTCTCGATCGCCGATTGAGACTGGAAAGTGATTTTCAAGGAGCGATTGGAAAAGACATCCGGCTGAAGTTGGGCCGGTCTTTGGATCGCTTCGGGGCAAAGCCCTGGGGAACGTTAGCCAAGGTGGATTCCACCGAACTGACGTTCAGCCAAAACAAACAGGAATTTCGGGTTGGCTGGAACGATATCCGGCAGGCCCACGTGATTTGGAAAGAGGAGTAGTCGTTATGGCATCGGAATTAGCCCGCGTTCTCGATCAAGTAGAGAAAGATAAGGGAATCGATCGCGCCATTTTGGTCGAAGCGCTCGAGTCGGCCATGTTGATGGCCGCGAAGAAAAAGTACGGTTTGGAAAAAGAGATTGAAGCCCATTTCAATGAAGACCTGGGCGAAGTGGAGCTTTTCCAGTTCAAGACGGTGGTCGAAACCCTCGCCAATCCCGACGTCGAAGTGCAGGTAGACGAAGCCCGCAAGCTCGATCCGGAAGTCGCCTTGGGCGACAGCATGGGCATCAAACTCGACTCTTCGGAGTTCGGCCGCATCGCCGCGCAGACGGCCAAGCAGGTCATCATCCAGAAGGTGCGCGATGCCGAGCGCGACATCATCTATAACGAATTCAACGTACGCCGCGGTGAAGTCGTGAGCGGAACGTGCCGCCGTATCGAAAAGGGCTGCCTCGTGGTGGACCTTGGTCGTACGGACGCCATTCTCCCCACGCGCGAGCAGATTCCCGGTGAAACGTATCGCCCCGGCGATCGCGTCCTGGGTTACCTCATCGACGTGCAGCAGACCCCGCGCGGTCCTAAAATCGTTTTGTCCCGCACCTGCCCCGAACTGCTGATTCAGCTGTTCAAACAGGAAGTGCCTGAAGTGTCCGAAGGGATTGTGCAGATCAAGACCGCGGCTCGTGAGCCCGGTATCCGCGCCAAGATCGCGGTGTACTCGACGGACTCGGACGTGGATCCGGTCGGCGCGTGCGTCGGCGTGAAGGGGGCCCGCGTGCAGAACGTGGTGCAGGAACTTCGCGGCGAGAAGATCGACATCGTGCCCTGGGACGAAGACGAGACCCGTTTCGTTTGCAACTCCTTGGCTCCGGCCGAGGTGGTAAAAGTTCTGATCGACGAAGACGCCCATGCGATGGAAATCGTGGTGGCCGACAACCAGCTGAGCCTTGCCATCGGCAAGCGCGGCCAGAACGTGAAGCTTGCTTCGCATCTGACCGGCTGGAAACTCGACATCCTTTCCGAAACCCGCATGCAGCGTCGTATCGAAGACAGCAAGCGTCTGTTGATGTCGATCGAAGGCATGACGGATACTTTGACGTTGGCGTTCTTCCAGGCTGGATACGACGTGGACTCCGTGGCGACTGCCCCCATCGAAGCGATGGTGCAGGTGCCGGGCTGTTCCGAAGATAAGGCCAAAGAACTTCAGGCGGCGGCGAAAGCTTACATTGCCTCGGGCACCTACACGGTGGCCAAGGATCGTATGGCCCAGCTCGAGAAAGAAGCGAGCAAGGGACCGAAGCAGACGTCCGATGCTCTGTTCGAGCGCCTAAAGGCCGAAGTAAAAGCGCATCAGGAAAAAGAGAAAACTCAGGAGATCGCCCAACAGACTCAAGCGAACAGCGGCACCGGCGAACAGGCGTAAGCCTTTCCGGTACGAAACCGTTCTTCACAGTCGAAGGTTAGGGCAAGGATACTATGGCGAGAGTTACTAAGAGTGACGCGATGAAAATTAAGGTCTACGAGCTCGCGAAGGAGCTTTCGATAGACGCGCAGCATCTTGTCGACTCGGTTCAGCGACTTGGAATCGACATCAAGAACACCATGAGCGTCCTTGGCTCGGAAGAGGCCAAAGCGGTTCGGGATTGGGCGCGTAAAAATCGCCCGGCTCCTTCGAAGCCGGCGGCCCCCACGGTCACGACCGCGAAGGGAGTTACCGAACGTCGAGTAGGCGCCACCGTAA
>JBGSST010000138.1:0-3643 GCA_041736915.1 Bdellovibrionota bacterium | reverse complement strand
TTGGCCTGCGTTCCAAAACCTTCGAAGATCGGCACGATGAACTGTACGCCGACGTCCCATTTGATGGGCTCCATGAAACCCGTGCGTTTCAAATAGTAGTTGGCGGTGAGGTCGATGCTGGGCAAATGCGTGCCCCAGGCTTCCGACACCGACTTCTGCGCGGCTTCAAAACGGCGCGCGGCCGCCTTCACGTCGGGGCGAGCCTCGACCCGCTCGAGGTAAGTTTCCATGGGGGCTACCGTCACGCCCTGCACGATATTGGGATCGGACAGCTGCGAGTCTTTCGGCAAGGTCGTTAAAAAATGAAAGTTTTCGCGAGCGGCGTCGAGCTGCCCTTCCAGCACCAGGGTTTCCGCTACGAGGGTCGACTGCGTCGCCTCGGCGGTGACGACGTCGGTTTCGTTGGACTCACCCCGACGAACGCGGGCGCCCAGCTCTTTCACGCGCTCATCGTAAAGGCCGCGCTGCTCACCCAAATTCTTCAGATCTTGTTCCAGCGTCAGCACCTGCAGATAGGCTCCGGAGACTTCGGTATAGAGCTGCGCCATCAGCTGTTCTTGGGCGGCCACTTGGGCGGCCTTCAGGTGATTCATCGACTTGAGCCGGTTCCACTCGCGTAAGCCGCGGAACAAAGGCTGCTTCACGTTGAAGGCCAGCATCGTCTGATCACGGGGGGAGAACGCCGCGAACGCGGGCGGCGGAGCATCGGTCAGCGTTTGGCTGCCGGTGAAGCTAATGTTGGGAAAAATTCCGCCCGTAATCTGGTCCTGCATTGCCTCGATCTGGGTGAGCTTTTCCACCCCCTGCTGCACGATCTCATTTTTCGTAGAGGCTGCACGGTAGGCCTCTTCTAGCGTCACCGGTGCGGTGTGGGCGGCATGGGAAAAGAGCGCGAGAACCGTGAGTTTCGCTAAGCGTGGAACGAGTAGTTTTTTCATGAGGTACCCCTGAATACGATGGCGGGGAGATTTTAACCGCGAGGGGTGGACTTCGTCACGGGCAGAGTAAGGTATCGCGTCACGGAACGCGAAGAACCCACAGCCGCGAGAAGCCGTCGTAGGTAGACTCTTTACTCTCGACGGTAAACCCGGCCTCCCGGAACATGGCCTCGTGCTCGGCTTCCGTCATCAGGGCCCGTTGGAGTGGCATGCCGCCACGCAGCGATTTCGTGGCGCGGCCCGACGCCATGGCCATCACCATGGCGACATCGAATTCGGAGTGGGGCGAGCCGTTGACGAACGCCTGTTCCATCACGTGGGTCATCCACGCACGGTACTGCGCCTCGGTGCCCGCGGTTTCCCGTAGCGGCTCGTTCACCACGAGGGTGCCGCCGGGTTTGAGGCGTGCGCGAATGCCGTTCAGCGCGGCCCGTTTCGTGGACGGTAGCATGGCGTACAGCGTGTGATTCAGCACCGCGCTTTCGTAGTGGCGGTCCGTCGGAATGGGCGTAAGGGGATTGATGTAATGGGGAATGAAGTGAACGCGGCCCTCTTCATCGGGAAAAAGCTCCGCCAGCCGTTGTTTGGGGATGCCCAGCGCCAGCTCGTGATCCACGTGCGAAACGCTACGTCCCGCCGCGGCCACTACGAGTAGCTGACCCAAACCACCGGTGCCCGAGCCCACGTCGAGAATCGTGCCATCGGGGGGTAACTTATCGTGTACGCGGCGAACCACATCGAGGTACGGGAGGCTGTAGTAGAACAGCTCGTACGCTCGGTAGTAGTCGCGGATCCAGTTCGACTTCGTATTCAAGAGTTCACCGCGCAAGTGCTCGTCCAGCTCTTTACCGATGTGGCTTTGCGGATCGTAGATCGCCTCCACGATTTCCCTTACGCGGGCCTTGGCCGCGGCGACGTCCGTGCGCACGAGCGGTCCCGTGCTGAGCTGGGTGCTTTTCCACTGCACCGGTCTTTCCAGCAAGAGCGCGCGCGACAGGCGGCCAAAGTAGACGGTGCAGTAAGGCGGGGGGACCAGCGTTGCGGCAACGCTGGTCCCCGTAACCAACAACAATAAAAGGGCTAAGCGCATGGTAGTGCCCTATCTTACCGTGCTTACGCGCGGCGAGGGCGTTACAAACGCATCGTCCAGAAGGCTTGCAGAACCCCTTTGCTGAAGGCGTTGGCCAGGGTCAGCTGGGTGAAGGACGAATTGACTAGACTGTCGCTGTAATAAGAAAGGCCAACCGTATGGTGGGAGCTTAAGGTATAGGCGAGCTCCGGCCATACGACGACTAGGTGGCTCCAATCGGAGCTTCCGGCTACCCCGGCGGCCGTCCGCGACTTGGTGCTAATGAAGAAGACCGGAAAAGAGAACAAGAGCGGTTCCGACAACTTCACATCGAGGTTGACGATGCCCAAGTTGACGAGTGCGGAGTTGATTTTTCCATTGTGGCTAGCGCGCGAAAAATGATTGAACTGCGGCGCCATGGTAACGGTTAGGTTCAAGGTCGAGTTCAGATCGACGCTCGCCGAGAGTTGATTGTATATGCCAACTACGTACCCGGCTTCTCGCCTCGCACCGAAGGTTGGTAACACGAGTCGCGCCTGGTAGTTCACGGCGAAGTTTCCGGACTTGTAGATGTTGTTCACCCGCAGGCGAAGAAATCCATCGTGAGCATAGAGCCCTTCGGAAAAATTCTTCGTCGTGTTCCACCACTGAGTGTAAGTCAACCGCGTGTCCGAAGTGAACTGATAGCCCGCTTCGACGGTGTTCTCGCTACGGAGCTGCCCGTTGTTGGTGGCCACCGACGGGCGAAGGTCGAGAAGCCCGAATGTTTTGGGGTTGAAGGTCGCGGTCGACTGGGCCGTGATCTGATTCGGAGTGGCCGCGGTGGCCACGCCCGAGGCCGAGGTAACCGGAAGCGCCGCCAGCGTTTGCTTCAACTTCGGATCGGTCTCCGCGGTGGCTACTTCTTCGGCGATTGCGGAAAGCTGCCAAACCGCGAAACAAAGAATCAATAAGTTACGCATGAGCGGATCTCCTCTTCGGTGTTGAGTGGACGTGGCTGCGCGCTACCCGTGACACGTAAGGTAATTCTATGGGGCGCGCGCCATCTTTTCGATCTCAACCCCAGTTAGTGTGATCGAACAAGATCGCCCTAACTTTTGGGCGTGCTATCATAAACTCCAAGACACGATGATTTTAGCGTGACGCAGAGGTTAATTTGTACCCACCTCGTTTCAAAATGCCGCTCCGTCCCGCGTTCATGGGCGCCCTATTTTCTCTGATTCTTCACGCCGTGGTCGGCGTGGGAATCGCCTATTTCGCCAGCCCCGCCGTTCCGGGAATCGTCATCGTCGATGCCGAGCGCGCACGCGAGCCGATTGAGGTCGTCGCCAACGACGAGATGGCCGATATCGACCTCGATGTAGGGCTGGAAAAAGATCAGCAGCTGGTGCGCACCGAAGATGCGGGCAACGAACAGATTCCCACCGACACGGAGTTCTTCAGCCATAAGAATCAGGTGGTCGATAAAAACGAACGGGCACCGCAGGGGCCTGAATTTCGCGGCCGAGGGGAAGGGGTGGAGGCGTACGATCCTCTCGCCAATGGACCAGCGTCGGTGCTGCCACCCGAGTCGTTGTCGCTTTCTGATTTGGGTTTCGATCCGCAGCCGACACGCCGGTGGTACCTCGAGCCGCAA
>JBGSST010000118.1:0-10293 GCA_041736915.1 Bdellovibrionota bacterium | reverse complement strand
CACCTTCGTAGTGCTTGCTGCCCTGTTCGCCGGTTCCGTAATGCTGCGAGGGATACTCCCACAACGTGGTGGTCTGCAGCGACAACGCCGGCCGTTCCCACAGGCGGAACGGTTTTTTACTCCGGCGGTGGGGGGCCTTGTGGTCACCCGGTTGCGCCGGGCGGGAACCTTGATTTTGTGGCTTGTCGTCCATGAGGGGCGGCATACTAGCCGAAATGGCGGATCAATATCTAGTGCCCCTTGACGGCACCCCCCCTCCACGCGAACTTCCCCCTCCATGCAGGGAAAAACACACCATTACGACGTAGAGATTCTGGAACGCCATCTGGACACCTTTGGCCACGTGAACAACGCCAAGTACCTGGAGATATTCGAGGAGGCCCGCTGGGCGCTTATCACCGAGAACGGTTTTGGCCTAGACGAGATCCGCCGGGCGAACCAGGGGCCCATCATTTTGGGCGTCACGGTGAAGTTCAAAAAAGAGATGCGCCTCCGGGAAAAGATCCGGGTAACGACCACGGTCGCCCGTTACGAAAAGAAAATAGGCATCATTCATCAGACCATGACCAACGCGGCCGGTGAGCTCAACGCCGAGGCCGACTTCACCTTTGGCCTCTTCGACACCATCGCCCGCAAGCTGATTGCTCCGACCCCCCAGTGGCTAGCCGCCGTGGGCGTTTGAGCCGGTAGGGGCTATAATTAGGCGGTGTACCCGCCCACCCTTGCCATCCTGCTTTACGTGGCCGTCACCATGCTGGCCTCGGCTTGTTCTTTCCGCACTTACGAGCCGGAGGTGCGCATTCAGCTCTCCGCCGAAGGGCGCTCTTCGATCTCCGCTCCCGCGGCGGCCGGTGTTCGACCGGGGCCACCTCTCGAGACCATGAACTGCTTCGGCCTCGTGGTGAACGGTGCCCCCGGGGCGGTTACTAGCTCGCAGGTGGGAGGTCGAATTCCATCGTGCCTTGGGCTAAACGGCGCCTTTTACGGCCCCTACTCCTACGCGCAGATGAAGGCTGGCGTGTCCATCACCTTGCCGCCTTCCACCTACGGCTTTTCGCTAGTCGGATTTTCCGGCGTGGTGGGCGGAAACTGCGGATCGAGCCTCTCGGCGCTTTACGCGAACGACGCTACGCCGCAAAGTTTCGCCGTGGGCAGCGTAGTGAACGCGGACCTGCGTGAACAAAAGACGATCGTCATTGCGGGTACCGAATACAACCCCGCCACCGCGGTGGACCGTACGGCGAGCTGTCCGGTACCTTCGCTCAACTGTACCGGGGCAAGTATTTGCGACACTTTCAACGCCGCCAACGGAACCCCTAACTCCGGTCGCTTCACGGAAATTGGTGGCAGCGACTGGATCCCCGTTAACCTCGATTCTTCCGCGCTCAATGTTCAAAATCTGCGGATGCCCGTCCTGGGCGCGGGTGGGGACATTCGGGGAATCTGGGCAACCCATGTAGGAACCACCGACATGCGGGTGCAGGCCATACTTTCCCTGGGGGAATCTACCCCCTACTCGCAAGGCGGCGTGATCGCCCGCTTCGGTAGCGTCGATGACTACATTTTGTTTGGCATGTTGCGCGACGACAACTTGAGTCTTTGCCAGCTCAACCTAATTGAACGGGTCGCCAGCGCCGAAAATCTTCTGCGCAGCACGCAGATGTCATACCCCGTCGACTGCCCCTACGATGAAGACCAACTTTTCTCCCTGACTACGCAAGGCACGACCTACACGGGCGTGTATCGGGGGGTCACCCTGGAATACAACCTTGGGCTGATGGGCACCTACACCACCGGCGGCTTTTATGGTGCGCAGTCCGAAGGGGTGGTCAGTACGACCTCGGCCGACACCGTTCGCTTCGATAACCTCTAGCTGTCTAAAGTCTTTACAGTGTGTGTAAAGTTTAGACACCGACTTAAACCCCTTGAAATCACGTCCGAAACCGCGAACCGTCTGCGGCACTGTACAAACTTTGTACGGGGTGACGATAAAAGTTCGACAGGCAATTGTGAAGACTCGCTCGTGATATCGGCGACTTAACTTTTTCGACGAGAGGGAAAAAGCGATGGCACGCAACTCGCAATGTGGTCCGATACCGGAAAGAATTTGGTGAGAGGACGACGTGGGCTTGGAGAAGCCTATGTTACGCAGTCTAATTGTATTGCTTGTTTGTTTCTGTCTGAAGGCGCACAGCGTGTTGGGCGCCGAAGAGGTCGCCGAGGTTTCCGCCAGCGAGGCGGGAATTAAGCTGGGCGATCCCGTAGGCGGCGCGGAGTTAGGCGATGAGTCGCCCAACGCCAAGCCGCTAACCGTCGCCATGGCCTCGCCCGCAGACGGCGATGCTAGCTCCGTGCTGGTGGTGAAGCGCGGGTACGATGATTCGTATTCGGCGTTCTCGATCTACCCGCTTATCGGCACCACCGTTTACGCTACCCCCTGGTGGCGCAATCAGGTTTCCAACTCCTACGTTGCGGGCTTGGGATTCGAAGCGCCGCTAACCAACTACCTGGCGCTGGAAATCGAAGGCACCTACGGTGACTTCGACATGGTCTACGCCACGCCCTACACGCCGAATGGTTTTCGCCACGGCTACGCGCTTTATACGGCCGGCGCCCACGCGAAACTTTTTCTCTTTGACGGCCCCATTCGCCCGTACATCGCCGGCGGCATGGACGCCCTTTACTTCGAAGGGCTCACGGTCGGTCCTCCGATCCCGTACGTGTACAACCGCTGGGTTGGCGCCGCGGTCGGCGTAGCCGGGCTCGACATTCACCTGAGCAAGATGATGTCCTTCGGCGTGCGCGCTTCGTACACGAAGCCGTTCCTGAATACGCCCGAAGCGTGGGACCCGCTCTCGCGCACGGCGGAAGCCGGAGTGCTCTCGGCGGACTACTTCCGCTTCATGGGCTCCGTGAAGGTGTCGCTCTAAAAGTTTTCTCCCAACCCAACAAACTTTAAGTCGGGGCTTTCGGTGCCTTCACCGGGGCCTCGACTTAAGGGTTGAGGATATCCGAGGTTTTCAACGATTCGATAGTGGCACGTAAGTCTCGCTCCCAGATGCGCCAGCGTCTCCCGGGGCTAGACGATAGTGGGTGAGTCCGGGCCGCCAGACGGCCCTTGCTGGATAGTGGATGGCGCGGGGGCGGAGGCCCCCGCGCTTTTTTCTTCCCAAAAGGGGCCAACCCCCTTTCGGGAAACGGGGCTTGGAAACGCACGCTTACCGCCTAAAAGGGGCCCCAAAAGGGGGTTGGCCCCTTTTGGGAAAGGCGGCTCCCCTCGGTACGCAAAATACCAAGTTAAGTTAGAATGACGAAGCCATGTACGCACTACGCCGAACTTTGCTTTGCGCCGTATTGATGGGAGCGCCGCTCTGGGCAGCGAACGGAAATTGCGATTTTTCCTTCGGCATGTTGGCGGCCGTTGAATTGAACCAAAATGTGGTCGTGGAGACTTACCGTTCGCTGTTGGAAGTTTTTGCCGGAAAGTTGCGGTTAAGTGACCTTAAGGCCCTTCGGGACGGGAAAAATCCTTTCCTCCTTGCCGATAGCGCCGATCGCGATCTGCACGTCTTGCGGAAACAACTGAAAACGTTTCAGAGCCTCCTCGAGGCGAAAGGTTTGGACACTCCGGAGGTGCGATCCTCCCTAATCGACGAGTTGGCTAAAAATATTGAGGGCGTGGAGGCCAATGCCGCCAGAACGCGAAAACTGCAGGACTACTGGTTTGAAGTGCCAAAGTCGTCGGGTCAAAGCAGCAGCCTGAACTTCATCACTCCTGTACCAGGAAAAACTCTGTTGTGGCGATTGAAAGCGGTACCGCTTAGCCCGGAGGTTTTTTGGGTCGATAAAGAGGGAATACCCCACCTTCAGCAAACGGAAAAAATTTTGACGGGTTTTGCGAAGCTGCGCGCGACTCCGGATGGATCCGCGTTGCTGGTCGCGAGTGCGGAAGGTTGGTACCACCAAGTGCCTTGGAATAACGGCCCCCCGGATTGGTCGAAGGCAATCAGTGTCAAATCACCTCGAAAGAAAGAGAGCTGGTTCAGGCGAACGTTTGTTTCTGAGGAAAATATCTACGCGCCATCGCAAGCCGCGATTGTCGGGTCGGATCACCCACGTTTAGTCGCCCTCGTGGAAGAGCAGCCGGGCAAAGAGAAAAAATCGCCTCGGCACCGTTTTATTTCGGGGCCGGATATTCAGACGCTCGACCGTTTGCAAGTCTTCGATCCGAAAACCCGGTCGGTGACGCAAGCGACGATCACTTTTCCTACCCAGCCGGAGTGGGCAACGCATCTTTTCTCAATCCCCGAAAAAGATCAGTTGATCATCCTCTCGTTGCGCGAAACCGAAAGGGGGGAAAGTCCCGAGAGACTGCTTCGCCGCTACCAATTAGAGCCGGAAGGGAAGCTACGCGAGGTCGAAATTCCCATGGTGTGGCCGGTGAAGGAACGGCTCACTAAAGAACAGTTGGCCATGACTACGCTAACCCCGGGGGGGCATCACCTCATCATCGCCCGGAGCAATAAAGTAACCTGCTACCAAGTGAACTCGGACCGAAATTTTACCGTAGCCGAAGGAGACCTGGACCATTTCCAATTAGCGGCCGCCCCCGACGGCAACTCGATCGCGATCACGACGGGCAAAGGAGACGAACGCCGGCTGAGGGTGATCGATCTTGTTTCCGGTAAGCCCACGCTGGAAACGAAAATACCTCCGGTGAATAACGAAATCGCGTACGGACCGGACAGCGAAACGATTTATATGCAGATGAAGGGTCGCGTCCTAGTCATCAACCTCGCGCAAAGGCTCACGGACTGACTTGTGTGGCGGGCTTGCGCGCCAGGCCAACCACTTGAGGCATTGCCACCGCCCCCGCGCTTTTTAAGAACTGAGCCCAGCTGTTTTTCCCCTTCACCGTCTCCGGCACGATCAGCGTTAGCCGATCGCGCGCCCGCGTGAGCGCCACGTAGAGCAGTCGTTTCGACTCCTCCCCTTCGCGGGCTTTGGCTTGTCCGGTGAGCCGTTCGTACTCGGGCGAAACAATCTTTTCGTCCTTTTCCCGAAAACGAAAACCTAAACCATTGGGGTCCACGCGAATCGGTGGCACGGAGGGCGGCGACGTGCGTTCGAGGTCCACTAGGTAAACGCTTTTCCATTCGAGCCCCTTGGCGGCGTGCACGGTGGTGAGCACCACCGAGTTCGTGTCTTGCGTCTCGGGGGGAAAACGCGGCGTAAGGCCAAGCCTGCGGAGGGCGTCCCAGCCCTCGACTAAATCATCCACCGCGGCCTCGGGGGAAAGGGTGGCGAGCCACGATGCAAACGCCGCGTCCGATGGCCAGTAGAGCGAATGGGCAAAAAGTTGTTCCAGTAGATCGCCGGTCTTTACCGTGCCGCTCTCGAGCACGGGCAGGATCCAGCGCGCCGTCGCGCGGTGCCCCACCCACTTCAGGAATAACGAATCGCCGGAGAGTGCGGCCAGATCTTCTAACCCTTTCTCGGAAATCGCTACGTACGACGATCGCAAGAAAGCCGCGCAGTGCAGATCGTCGTGCGGGTCTTTGATAAAGCGGAAATACGACAGCGTATCCACTATTGAGGGAAATCTTTCGGCCGGCACGCTTTGCGTGGTGCGTGCGGGAATCCCACGAACTTTCAGGGCCTCGAGAAAGGCGGGGATTCGAATCGAGGCGCGAAACAGCACGGCCATATCGGCGGGCCGCACACCGTTGGTCACCTCGCGCGAGATGGCTTCGGCGAGCAGGGTCTCTTCGTCGTCTTCGAAAGGGAGAACCGACACCGCATGCTCGCCACCCGGGCCGCGCCCGCTTTCCATAATCTGCGAAGGAACTTCGGAGCCGTCGAAAAGCCGCGGCGAAAGCTGATTCAGATAATCGACTACCCCCGCGCCGCTGCGGAAGTTGCAGGTCAGGTCCACCGTTTCGCCGCCGGCATCGAGCACCGCGCGCACGCCGCGCTGAAATAGCCTCACCTCCGCGCCACGAAAACCGTAGATCGACTGCTTGGGATCGCCCACGAGGAAAAGCCGGTTGGCGTCCCCCTGCACCAGTCGTTGCACGATCTCCCACTGCGCCGGACTCAAGTCCTGAAACTCGTCGACCAGCACGGCCTTCACTTCGAGCAGCGGCTTAGTGAGTCGTCGCAGCAACGACAAGGTCTCGTGCTCGAGATCGTCGAAACCAAATCGGCCCGCGCGCACGGTCTTTTCCGCCATGGCCGCTTTGAGCTGCGAGAACACGGCGTGAAACTCATTCCCAAACGGCACGGCCGCAAGACTCGCCGCCGTCTCCTCGGGAAACAGGTAGCGTTTGGCGTAGGCTTCCCAAAAAAGTAACGGCAATTCCCGCAGCGAGTAGTGCTTGAGCAAGGTGCGCAAGCTTTCCGGCGCCGTCCGCCGCAGCAGGCGCTGAAACTCCTTCTCGAAGAGGCGGGCCGTGTCGGTGTCCGCCATCAGCTTCTCGGGAACGGGGGCCCCGAGCTCCTCACCGTAGCTGCGTAGCAGATGAAAACAGATCGAGTGCAGCGTGCCCATCAGCGGAGTGGATTCCACGCGTAGGGCGAGCTTGGGATCGCTGTCGTGTAGCCGGCGCGCGATACGCTCGCGCATCTCGGCCGCGGCGGCGTTGGTGAAGGTCACCGTCAAAATTTCCGAAGGGCGCACTCCCGCCGCGACGGTGCGCAAATAGCGCTCGACGAGCACGGTGGTTTTGCCGCTGCCGGCCCCGGCGAGCAGCACCGTTCCCCGCCGTGGATTCTCCACCGCCCGCCGTTGCTCGAACGTCAGCTCTGCCACGGCTGCCCCCTTCGGCACGGTGCCAGATATTCACAGTCGGCACACTGCGCGCCGGGATTGGGGCGCCAGTCGCCAGAATGAATCTGCGCGACGAGCTCCGACAAATGGGTGAGCGCATTGGCGTGCAAGGTGGCCCACCTTTCCATCTCCACCGCGTGGCCGCGCGTGAGCGCCTTGATGCCGTCCTTATCGAGCAGCTCTTTGCGTACGATCCCGCGCCGCACTTCGCGTAGCTTCAAGTCGTAATAGAGAAACGCCCCGACGGGGGCCTGATAGATCTTTTCCGCCGCCAGCGCGTAGAGGATCGATTGGTGATCTCGGCCGTCGGCCATATGGTCCGGCGAAAAACCTACGTTGCCGGTCTTGTAATCGATGACGAGCAGGCTGCCGTTCGCCAGCCGGTCCACGCGATCGATGCGGCCGGTAAACCGTCCGCCGTCGATATCCAGCTCGAACATCACCTCTCGGCCCAGCACCGTGGTTTGGCCAAAGAGTACCGAAAGTGCGGCCTCCATGTTGGGTAGCTGCGGGGCAAGCGACTCGATCTGATCCTTTAGAAACAGACGCAGCGGGTGCCCCTCACTGAGCCCCGGAAATTTTTCCTCCGTCAGCTGGTGGAAGATAGCTTCCGCGCGCGCGGGCGTTTTGTCGCCGGTGATCCACTCATCCAACGTGCCGTGCGCGAGCGAGCCGTACACGAGCGAACCTTGCTCCCATAGTGGTTCTTTGCGCTGCAGCTTGAGCTTGCGGGAGAAAAAATAATACGCCGGGCATTCCTGAAACGCGTCGAGCCCGCTCGCCGACAAAACGGCCGGCGCGGAAAAGGTGCGGTCCCACTGACCGCGGTACCAGTTATCGGGACGCGGGGTGAGCTTACGCGTGCCGGTCACGCTAATCGTCGAGGGCAGGCGAAACCAGATCGTACGCTGGGGGGCGCTCGGTGGATCGCCCGTGAGAGAAACGGGTAACGGTAACGGAAATCCCGCATCCCAGAGCTGCTCTTTTTCCCAAGACCCCAGCGCGCTCGGGCGCGCGGGCGGGCACAGCGGATTGACGAAGTAGAGCACTTCCATGTTCGGCACGGGCGGATACAGCTGCGGCGGCAACAAAAACACCTCGCCCCAGGAGGCTCGGGGAACGGCGGCCGCGGGAAGTTCCGTGTTCCAGCGCTCGATCTCTTCGGTTTGTAAAATTCCGGCGGCCGTCAGCTCTTCGGTAAGCCGTTCCGCCGTGGTCTCGTGGCTGGTCACGCGGCGATCTTCGAGCTCACGGTATTGTGTCTCGACGCCTAAACGCCGGGGCCAGGGAAGCTGACGCGACTGGCGAATTTGCCGCCACGCCGACCACGGATTGGGCGTGAGGGGCTCGTCGTTGGGCAGCCACTCTTCACGCAGGCGCAGCCCTTCGCGCGCCAGGGCCAATCGGAGTGCGAACCGATCGGCTTGGTTTCCCTGAAAGGCGATGCCCACCTGACCGCGTGAGGTACGGCGCTTGGCCCTTCGGGCGAGCCGTTCCCAAAGTAGCGCGGACGGCCCTTCGAGCGTTACCGGGCGCCGGGCTTTACCTACGAACAGGTCGGTCCACGAGGCGATCGACACGGGCACGGTCACGCTGAGCTCTAGCCGTTGCTGCAGGTGCTCGAGAAATCGCGTGGGGGTGGCGAGCCGGGGGACGAGCCAAATCTCATCCACCGCCGGCAGCTCGGCGTCGGCAAAGAAGGCGTCGAGCATGGGGGCGAGTTCGCCAAAATGTTCCCGGTAAGCGTCGCGGTAAGTGGAGAGCCGGCGGCGGGTCTTTTCGGACAGGTGCGAGAGAAAAAACTCCCGCTCGTCGTCGCTCTCGAGCATCGCCTCGTCCACCTCGCGAAAGGTCTCCCACCAGCGGCGCGGATCCTCTTTTTCTTCCAGCCCGATGGCGTGGCCAAAGGCGGCAATCTTCTCGGTCGAGATCTCCGGCAAGCCAAGCAGGGAGCGCGTCTCGAGAAATGCCACCGTGACCCCCGCGCTTTTTTTTAGCTCCGGAAGCACCCACGCCGAAGCGGCGAACGGCTCGTAAAGCACGAGGCGCTTTTTCAAACGGGACCGCCGAGGTATGACGAAGAGGTAACAACCAGCATGGGGGACCGATGGTAAGGCTACTGGTCGGCGTGGGGCAAGTGACACTTCTTTTACGCCACGCGCAATCGCTCAAAGAGAAACGGAACGTAGTTCACGGGCTGAAGGAAAAGTTGAAAAACCGCGGCTTCAGCGTGACCGAGTGCGGCTATCGCGACGACGCCCGCACGGTGGTGCTGGGCTTTGCGTACGTGAGCGATGAGCAGGGCGAAATCGACGTGGCGTTCGATAAGGTCTTGCCGCTTTTCTACAACGACCACGAGATCGTGGATAAGAAACGCGAGATCATCGACGCCTTCAACGGCGACGAGTTCGACGTGGAAGACGCGCTGGAGAATGATCCGCGCGAGCCGTACTAACCGGCAAAAGGCGGCAAAAGGTGCGGCCTCACTTTATCCAATCCGGGCAAAAGGTGCGGCCTCACTTTATCCAATCCGATAGCGGATAACCCTGGCGTCGGGGGTTGGAGTTTGCCCTGGGGTGGCCTTCGCTCTTCCTTCTGAAACTAAAGAAGCCCCTTCGGTGGCCGGTGGGGCCACTACGTGGAGCCCATCCGAGCCAACCGGCGGGGGCGGGGAAGGTGGCGGCGGAGCTAGTGGGGCGTTGCCGATGGTCCCTGGATAAAGTGAGGCAGCACCTTTTTCCATTGAGTGGGGTGGCGATCCCTATCCGTCTTCAACTTAGGTTCGTGTGTCCGATCTATCGCGGAGTCCGCGTTTGGTGTCCCGCAGGTACCCGCTTCCTTTTGCAACGTTTCAAAAGGAAGCGGGTACCTGCGGGGCTGCGGGGGGCGACCTTCCTTACGTAGGTCAGTGGCTCGTCCAACGGCGGGGCGAATACTGCCGGCAACCTCATCACCCTGTGCTCGGCGCATCACCGCTTTACGCACGAAGGGGCGATTAGAACAGCAAGCCGAACTGCAGTCCGACCATCGCGCTGAACTGGTTGAAGCCGAAGTTCAGGTTCGTCCCTTCGATCTTCGTGAGGTAAAGACCGCCGCCGACGAGAGACATATTGAAGCTTTTGCCGAAGACCCAGCGGTTGCCGAGGCCGAACTTCACCATGAAGGTGCCGAGTTTTTCGGTGACCTCGTTGCCCAGGTCATCACTCGCCTTACCGGTGACGGAGTAGTAGCCCAGCCCCAGAAAGAAGTAGAGCCGACGGTACATCTCTTTGAAGTAATAGTTCATGAACAGGTCGCCGCCGATTACCGACAGCTGGCTGCCCGAGGTGGCGTAGAACGGCTCGATACCCAACGACGTCTTCGTGCCGATTTTGTACTCGATGGTGAGCGGCACCAAAAAGTAAGTGGCCGGTGCGAACACGATCACGCCCGTCGACACATTGAGCTTTTGCAGCACCGGCGGC
>JBGSST010000060.1:0-7467 GCA_041736915.1 Bdellovibrionota bacterium | reverse complement strand
TTCGAAAAATCGCACTCTCCCTGGGGCTTCTTCGATCTGACAACGTGGGAAGTGGTCGAGATCTCCGGCCCCGACGCCGCCGATTATCTGCAGCGCATGTCGACGACCAACATCAAGGTGCTCGCCGTCTCGGAAGTCGCGTACCTGGCCTTTCTCACCGGCCGCGCCAACCCCGTGGTGTTCGGGCAAGTGCTGCGCGAGTCGGAAACTTCGTTTCTTCTCGTTTTTCCGCCGGGGCAGGGCGATGCCGCACTCGAGCACATCGAGAAGTTTCACTTCGCCGAAAACTTTCAAACGATTCGCCGTCCCGATCTGCTGTTGACCGCCCTGTGGGTGTCGGAGACGGAACGCGGCGTGGAGATGTTCTTCGACAATGCGTTGCCTAAGCAATCCTTGCTGGCGCTGAACACCGAGTACGAAGAGTCGCCGCTGACCGTGTGGGGCGACGACGTACGGCCCGAGCTGTTCTGGGTGCTGACGGCCGCCGACTACATGGAACACCTGTGGGCGGGGTTCCGCGGCGACGGCGGCACTTTGCTGGGCCAGCGCCTGTTCGAGTTTTTCCGCGTACGCGCGGGCGTCCCCGAGGTCGGCAAAGAGCTGACCGAGAAAGAGATCTTCCTCGAAGGAAACTTCGAGCGCGGCGTTGCGCGTAACAAAGGGTGCTATCCCGGCCAAGAGGTGATCGAACGCATCTTCACCTACGGCCAGGTGAACAAAAAGCTGGTACCGCTCGAGCTGAGCGGCCCCGACCATTTTCCGGCGCTGCCGTTCGCGTTGCAAAGCAACGGTCGGGACGTGGGCACGGTCGTGGGGCTGGCGGTTCATCCCGAAAGTATTTCGAAAGCGGTGGCCCTGGCTTACGTCGGTAAGGCGCACTGGGATCTGACTGAATACCAAGGCCCGGGCGGCGTTACGGCCCACGCCGTGGCGCGTTGATTGCACGTTTTTGATTGGCATAGGGGGCCCCATGGGCGACCCTTAACGTACTCGTGAGTTTCAAACTCCCTGGAATTCAACATGATTAGGCACCCTCTTTTTCGGTTTTTTGCCTCGCTCAAATTAGCGGTGGTGAACATTTTGGCCCTTTCCGCCGTTTTGGCGGTCGCCACGATATTGGAATCGCTTTACGGCATGCGTTCCGTATACCTGCTGGTTTACGGAACGCCTTGGTTCGGTGGCCTGTTGTTTCTGCTCGGGCTCAACGTGCTGTGCGCCGCCTTCTCGCGCTATCCGTGGAAAAAGCATCAGACCGGATTCGTCGTGACCCACGCCGGCATCATCATGCTGCTGTTCGGATCGTGGCTCACGCAGAAGTACGGAGTCGACGGCAACCTTCCCGTTTTCGAAGGGCAGCCGGGCAATGAGGTGATCCTGAGCGAACACCAGGTGCGGCTCGCCGACATCAGCGGACGGAACGAAGAAAGCTTTCCCGCCCCCGAGTCGGCGTTAAAACAAAGCGGCGAGCTAATGAAGATCGCGCTCAGCGGCGGCTACGAGCTGGTCGGCGTGGAGTACCTGCCGCGGCTGGTGAACGAGCCTAGCTGGGTGGCTTCCGGGGTGGAAGGTTTGGGCAGCCCCGCCATCGAGCTCGAACTTTATAACTCCCGGTTCCGTGTTCACCAGTGGCTGGCCGTGAAAGAGGCCGACGTACCGGCCACCGTCAACTTTGGTCCCGCGTCCGTCTACTTCGAGCGTTTGTGGAATGCGGCCGACGAGAAACGTTTCGCCACGGACTCGCGGCCGAAGCCGAAGGCCAAGACGACTTCGAAGGGACACGTCGAAATGCAGGTGGGCGGTGCGAACTACCGTTTCACGCTCGAGGAGCTGCAGAAAGACTGGCAGCGGCTCGGCAAGACCGGCTTTCAGACGAAGCTCGACAAATACTTCCCCTACGCCGTGGTCGAGGGGAATGAGCTAAAGAATCGCGGCCCCGAGCCGCTTAATCCCGCCGCGCAAATTCTCGTGCGCAACGTGCAGGGGCTTACCGAGAAGCACACCATCTTTGCCAACTACCCCGAGTTCGCGACCCTTCACCGTAAAGAGCTTCCGGAAGGGCACAAGGCCTTCGGCGTGAAACTTTCGCTCGTGATGGCGGGCAGCGAGCACCGGCCTGAGGGAACGCCGAGCGGGCAGGGCGAGCTGAAGTTCGTGCAGTCGGCCGATGGCAAAACGCTGAAGTACCGCTCGAAGGGTAAGATTGGCGACCTAAAGGGCGAGGGGGTCGTGAAGGTCGGCGAGCCCATGGCCACGGGGTGGATGGATCTCGAATTCGTAGTGAAGCAGTGGCTGCCTTACGGAGTCGAGAGCGACCAGCCGCGCTACGTGGAAACCATCTCGGGCGGCGACTCCAATTTTTTGAGCGGCATCAAGTTCGAGGTTCGCCGCACCAAGGGGCGCGACGTTTCCTTCGACGAGCCCGACACCGCGGGCATGCATTTTTGGCTGAGCGAGGGCGGCACTAAACCGTTGTCGATCGGCGGCCGCGATTATTTGATTAGCTACGGCAAAGAAAAGCTGCTGCTGCCGTTCGTGGTCTTCCTCGACAAGTTCACCATGGGTACCAACCCCGGCACGAACAAGGCGGCCAGCTACGAAAGTCGCGTTACCGTTATCGACGACACCAAGGGGACGCGTAAGTCGTCGCTCATCAGCATGAATGAGCCCATGGTGCACGCGGGGTATACTTTTTATCAGGCGAGCTACGCTCTCGAAGACGGCAAGCCGCCCATGTCGGTCTTTTCGGTGAACCGCGACATCGGCCGCTGGGTGAAGTACCTGGGTAGCCTCATCATCGTGCTCGGCGCCGCCCTGATGTTTTGGATGAACCCCCATTACTGGGGCAAAATTTTCGGATACGCCTCGGGCCGCTCGGCCAAGGCTAAGGAGTCGGTATGAAAAAGCTCGTCACTGCCCTGTTGCTCGTGAGCACCCTCGCCATGGCTCTGCCGCAGGTACCGCACGAAACGCCCAAGCCGCGGGACTTCGATTTCAGCCAGATTCGCGGGATCGCCATTCAGGATCGCGGGCGAATCAAGCCGCTCGAAAGTTTCGCGGTCGACGCTCTACTGTTCGTTTCCAATAAGCGCTCCTGGAAAGGGATCGAGGCCGTCGAGGTGCTTTTCGGCTGGCTCATCTCCTTCGATCGCGAGTGGGAAGACGAGCAGTTCATCCGCATCGATCACAAAGGGCTAAAGCAAGAGCTCAAAATTGAGGTCGAGCGCAACTACTTCTCGCCGAAAGAGCTCGAGGGCAGCACGGAGCTGTCGCGCCTCATGCGCGACGCCGGGGATAAGGATCGTCGCAAGGAACGCCAGACCGATATCGAGAAAAAGGCCGTAACGCTGCAGGGGCAGCTCAACATGCTGCAGGCGATCGTGAGCGGCCAGGCCTTCAACATCCTGCCCAACCCCGGTGGCTTGGATAAGCCATGGTTTTCCATCGTGAGCCTGACTCAAGGCGGAGAGCCCGTGCCGTACGATCAGGCCACGCTCGCCAGCACCGCCGAGGCGGTACGCTTGATGCTCGACGCGTTTATCTCGCGCGACGCCGCGGCGTGGAAAAGCTCGGCCGACGCGGTCGCGGTGAAAGTGCGTCAGCTGGCCGGTGGCGCTTACCCCACGCAGAACGTTTTGGATCGCGAGGTCTCGTACCAGCGCTCGCGTCCCTTCCACTGGTCGTGGATTATCTACACCTTGGCGTTCATGGTTTTAATGGGCGGCGTAATCGGCCGCGGGCCCTGGTGGGGCCGCATTGGCCTGGGCGTGCTGGGCGTGGGCTTTGCGCTGCACACCTACGGCTTTATCGTACGGTGTTTGATTGCCGGCCGGCCGCCGGTGACGAACATGTACGAGTCGGTGCTTTGGGTAACCTGGGGCTGCCTGCTGTTCGCCTTCATCATCTGGGCGTTTTATCGCAACAACGTGATCCTCATCGCCTCGACCGTGTTTTCGATCGCGGGGCTGGTGCTGGGCGACAACCTGCCGGCGGTGCTCGATCCCGGCATTCACCCGCTGGAGCCGGTTCTGCGCAGTAACTTCTGGCTGACCATTCACGTGCTGACCATCACGTTGAGCTACGCCGCATTCGCTGTTTCCCTGTGCGTGGGCAATGTGGTGCTGGGCTACTTCCTGTGGCGGCCGAGCGCTACCGAGAAGATTCAGAACTACACCTTGTACATGTACCGCGCGATGCAGATTGGCGTGGTCATGCTCGCGGCGGGAACGATTTTGGGCGGCGTATGGGCCGACTACTCGTGGGGCCGCTTCTGGGGCTGGGACCCGAAAGAGGTTTGGGCGTTGATCGCACTGTTGCTCTACCTCGCGGTACTGCACGGGCGTTTCTCCGGCTGGCTCAAGGGCTTTGGCTTTGCCGCGGCGACCGTGATGTCGTTCCTGGGCGTGCTGATGGCCTGGTACGGCGTCAACTTCGTACTGGGCGTGGGGCTACACTCGTACGGCTTCGGTACGGGCGGCATGAGCTACGTGGTCGCCTACCTACTGGTCCAGCTGGGGTTCATGGCCGCCAGCTACCTGCGGTACCGCAAGGCGGGGGCTTCGAACGCGCCGCTGTTTCCGCGTAACGCTTAACGGCTCGGCGGTCTGGTGGCCCGACACTACCGAGCAGACATTGAGTTTGCCCGGCAGGTGTTTTTGCAGGTAGCGCACTAGCTTCATGGCACCCGGCGAGATTCGGCGCGTTTGCAACGTAACCAGGTTTGCGGCGACGGCCGCGGGCCGGCACTCGGGGGCCACCACCTCGAGCAAACCGCGATTGCAATCGTCCTGCACGAGAAAGCGCGGCAGGAAGCTCGCCCCGTGCCCGGCCTTTACCAGGTTATAAATCGTCGCGAAGCTACGGCCCGTAATGCGGGCGGGCAGGGCGTTGGGGAAAGGAAACTGGAATGGGCCGTGGTTACCGTGCAGGCCGAACGCCACCTTCACGTGTTCGCGAAGATTGTGAGCCGTGATCTTCTCGCCGATGCGGGCCAGGTACTTCGTGCTCGCCACGAAATCGAACTCGCACTCGCCCAGCCGGCGGAACACCAGCTCGTTGCCTTTCGTGCGGCCCATGCGAAGCGCAATGTCGATGGACTCCGACACGAGATCGATGCGCCGATCGGTAAACAGACACTCCACGCGAATGCGCGGCCACTCGTCGCAAAAATCGGCAATCAGCGGCGCCAGCACGGACGCGCCAAAATCTTCGGGCGAGGTGATACGTACGGTGGCTTCGAGATCCGTCTCGTCGCTCGTCAGCCGTTGCGCCGAGTGCGACAGCTGCAGCACCAGCGGCGCGGTCATCCGAAACAGCTGCTCGCCATAGCCGGTGAGGGTGACCGAGCGGGTGGAGCGGAAGAACAACGGGCGGCCTACCTGTTTCTCAAGCTCGCTGATCTTGCGGCTTACCGACGCGGTAGAGATCTCTAGACACTTGGCGGCGTTAGCGAAGCTTTTCACTTCGGCTACCGCGCAGAAAACCTGGATGAGGTTCAAGTCCATCGCCGGCATCATAATCGAATCCCCCTTCGAGCACGTTCCCCGAACTGTTGCAAATACGCAATACAGTATTGCAATGCTGGCTGTTCAGCGCGCACGCGCCGAGTGGCATGCTGGACCCATAGTGAAGCCCGGGCCATGGTGGTCAGGGTTAACGCATTGTTAATTGCCGACGAAAAGCGACGTTCGCCGGCAATCGATCAGGGTCTCCCGGCCGGGTGGCCGGGGGGCCCTGATCCTAAAAAGTATTCGCTACTTTTTGAAGTGTCGTAGGCCGGCGGCGAGAATTTCGGACATCGCCCGGATACGTTCGTCGAGCTCCGCGGACGGCGTCTTGAAAATGAGCTGGCCGAAAAACGAGGTTACGAAGGCATTGCCGGATACGCTGTAGCAAGCATGATCCAGGTTTACGTGAGGCGAAACTTCGCCCTTGTCCCGCCAGTATTGTAGCCGTTCGAGCAATCCCGGCATTCCGTGATCGCCGCAAATCTTCTTGTCCAACTCCGCGGCTAGCTTTGGATCCACAACGGCGCGCGAGACGATGAGGCGCATGTGCTTCTCTTTTTCGACCGCTAAGCGATTGCGTAGCCGGAAAAACTGTACCAGCTCCGCTTCGAGCGTTTCCGCGGGCGGGTTAGTCAGCGCCGACACTTCGGCACTAGCCTTTATGTGGTGGAACAGCGCCAGCAGCAAACCCTGCTTACTTTCGAAGTAACGGTGAATGAGCGCTTCGTTTACCTTGGCCTTCTTGGCGATGAGCTTCGTGGTCGTCGCATCGTATCCCAGGTCCGAAAAAAGCTGCATCGCCGCTTCCAGTAAGCGGCCCCGCGTGGCATCCGCATCCCGTCGCTTGGCGGGGCGTTTTGGCGGTAATTTTTTCTTAGTACTCATCTCACCTTTGACGATAGCGCGTATGTTATTGATTTGCAATATAAATGTTACAAATCAGTGATTTAACTAATGTAAGCAAGTAATTACTTGCAATTGATTACGCGGGCGGGCAGACTGTTAAGTAAGTGAACGATTACTTCTCCTAAGGGTTGATCCTATGACGTGCAATACGTTGCTGAGTGTCCTGAAAGCCGGCTGGTCGGTGGCTTTCATCTCCTTTTTTTTCGCGCATTCGGTGGCCAAAGCCGATGGCCTTTCGCTGAACGATTATCTGGGGCAGGTAAGAAAATCGAACCACGGTTACCAAGGGGCGGTTGAGAAACGGGAAGGGGCCAAGGCCCGTGCGGGGGAAGCCGACTTGCTGTTTGCTCCCGCGCTCTTCGCCAACGGCACCTTGCGGTGGGACAAGAAGCTGCCGCAGCTTCCGTTCTTCATGTACAACGAGCTCGACACCCACCAGTTTGCGATCGGCGTGCAGAAGCAAACCCGTTTTGGTTTGCAGGCCAAACTTTCGTACCAGACCGACTTCACCAATTTCATCGGCGCCACGTTGCCGCCGACCGCGGGCGGTCCCGTGCCGCTCACCTTTTGGGATACTCGTCCGGTTCTCGAGTTAAACCAGTCGCTTTGGCAAAACGGTTTTGGCGCCTCGTCACGCGCCACGGAAAATCTGCTCAATGCCTCCAGCCAAGCCGAAAGTTTTGCGGCCGAAGCGGAGCGCAAGGGTTACGAGCTGCAGGCCGAAGGCGCCTACTGGCGTCTGGCCGCGGCCCGTGAAGTGCTGAAACAAAACGAGTTCGCATTGAATGGATCCACCAGCATCTTCAAGTACGTGGCGGATAAGGCCGCCTCCAACCTGGCCGATCGCGCCGACGTACTGCAGGCCCGTGCCGCGCTCGAAACGCGCCGGCTCGATATCAAAAGCGCGCGGGACGAGGTGCGGGCGGCCGCGCGCAGTTTCAATATGCTGCGCAATGTTCCGGTGGAGGAGGAGCCCGAAGCGCTCGAGGGCATTCCCTGGCAGAGCATTGCCAGTATCGATGTGCCGGAAAAGAAGGGAGCCCGCGCCGACGTGAAG
>JBGSST010000046.1:0-1463 GCA_041736915.1 Bdellovibrionota bacterium | reverse complement strand
GGCGGGGGCCAGCGGAGTGTAGTCGACCGTCGTCAGATTGCCGCGCCGTTTGGCGAGCCAGCGATCGAACGACCAGGCCTCTCCGCAGCGGGAGAGGGCGATGAGAAAAACGAAGTTGCGGAGGATGCAGTCCTCACCGCTGAAAACGAAATGATTGCGCACGCTGAAGGAGGCCGCGAACGCCAACACCGTCCAGGCCGAGAGACGGGAGGAAATACCGAGGGTCATCGTGATGGCGGCGGCGCACGCTAGGCCCACGGCAATCAACGCGTAGGCCGGAGTGTTGAAGAGGTAGAGCAGCGACCACGTGCGCTGGTTTTCGGTAAGGATCCCCACGTGCGGCGGGAGCCAGCCTTCGTTGCTAAAGAAGTCGCGCGAAAAAGGAATCAATGAAGCGAAGGACCACAGGGCGAGCACGCCAAAAATAATCCGCAGGCCGGCGTAGAGTCGCGCGTCGGTGTGCGGGCTTATTCTGGGCCAATACTTCGTCATGGTTAATAGTGGTGGAAGAAAGCCACCGTGCTCCTCATTTTGAATCGTTCCGCCTTGGGCTCCGAAAGGTCCACGGTGATCGGCGCTTGGTAGCGCAGCACGTGAAAACCAAGCGGCGCACGGCCGACTTTGGCGCGGTACTCTTTGTTGGCGTAGTCGGTCATGGCCCGCAGCACGTCGGTGCCCTGGCGATTGAAAACGCTTTCCGCAATCTTGAAGCCGAAACCGTAAAAGAAGGGTGAGCCGTCGAGCCGATCGGCGAGCTTGGCGTCTTCGTAGGTTTTGAGTATTGGCTCGGGTCCGTAGATCGGCAGGCGCCGTTCTTTCCACGGCGTGCCCGCCGGCAGTAGCTCGGGTGAGTGCAGCTCCCGCCAGCCCACGATGGGGTACACGGCCAGCCACGAATGCGCGTTGATGGGGTTGGGCGCGAACATGCGCCACGACTGGTAGGTGCTCGTCAGAAAACAGTAAGTTTCCAGCCAGGAGATCCAGCCGGCCTTCTCCTGCACGCGGTTTTTCTTCCACTCGATCGCCGACTCTTCGAGCTGGCCGAGCCAGTTGAAGGCCGGAGCCACGCGAATGTCTTTGCCGTAATCTTTCGAGGGAATGAGCCACCAGCCGATCGAAAGCACGTGAAAGGTGCAGAACAGCACGATGATTCCACGACGCCACCGGGGCAGGGAAGCAATGAAGGCCTCCTGACGGTCGAGCGGCAGAAATTTTAAGCGTAGCTTCACGTCTCCTTATCGGAGGAATTTCAAAAAAACTGAAAACGGAGGTGGCTTCGCCAACGAACAGCGGTATTCCGCGTCCGCTTGTTGGTAAAGGGGTGGTTTGGAGGGTATCCGTCTTCAACGTGAGCCCGCTGGTCCGATCTATCGCGCAGTTCGGCGGGGGCGGCCGAGTTAGCTTGGAAGTGACGCTCTCCTAAAGCCGTTTATCATCGATAGAATGCTATTGCCCCGCAGATT
>JBGSST010000036.1:0-4143 GCA_041736915.1 Bdellovibrionota bacterium | reverse complement strand
GGCGGTGGCGATCAAGGCCTCGGCGATACCGGGCGCCACGGTCGCCAGGCTGGCTCCGCCGGCGGCGCCGATATTCTGAAAGGCGTTCATGATGCCCCAAACCGTGCCGAACAAACCGATGAACGGCGATACCGAGCCGGTCGTCGCTAGGAAAGTCAGTGACCGCTCCAGCCGCATGTTTTCGCTGCGATTGGCGCGAGAGAGGGCCCGCTCCAGGTTACCGATGGAGTCGCTGCCGGCCCCTTTGGCCTTTTCCTTTTCCAAAATCCGTTGCAGCTCGAGGTAGCCGCTCTGAAAGATCTTGGCGACCGGGGCGGCCGTGTACTTCTTGGACTCACTATAAATGTGGTCCATGCTCTTGCCGCTCCAGAAGATATCTAAAAAGCGATCGGCATGGCGGGTGGCGCTGCGAATCGCGCCGAACTTGAAAAAGATGATGGCCCAGCTAAGCACCGAGAAACCCACCAGAAGCAGCAGCACCAACTGAACGACGAAGCTGGCTCCGAGGATTAGGTCCATCGCCCCCATTGAAGGGATGCCTTCGGCGGTCTTGGCGGCGGTGGTCGCGGCGTAAGCTAGCGGCATGAAGGGTGTCCTAAGGTGAAAATTTATAACTGGATTAAGGCTTTGCGGTTAAATCAACAGATAGTGTATGAGACAGCCCCTATAGCGTCAAGGAGACCAGGTGCGTCATAACCCCAAAATAGTGGTGGTCGGCGGCGGGCTCGCGGGAAGCGAGGCGGCGTGGCAGATTGCCCAGCGCGGCATCCCCGTGGAACTATTCGAAATGCGGCCCGTTCGTCCTACGGAGGCCCACAAGACGGAGCAGTGCGCCGAGCTAGTCTGCAGCAACAGCTTTGGCTCCGATTCCGCCCATTCGGCCTCCCGCATCCTAAAGGATGAGATCACGGGCTTGGGCTCGTTCATCCTGCAGAACGCACGGCAGTTCGCCGTTCCCGCGGGCGCTTCGCTGTCGGTGGACCGCGATCTATTCTCCAAAGCCATTACCGCGCGCTTGGCCGCGCACCCGCTGATCACTATTCGCCGGGAGGAGTTCTCGGAGTTTTTGCCGGACCAGGTTTACGTAGTCGCTACCGGCCCGCTGACCTCGCCCGCATTATCCGAAGCGCTTCGCCAAAAAGTTGGCGGAGAGTCGCTCTATTTCTACGATGCGATTTCGCCGATCGTTTCGGCCGACAGCCTCGACATGTCGAAGCTCTACTTCGCCAACCGGTGGGACAAAGGCGAGACGCCCGATTTTTTGAACTGTCCGCTGGATAAAGAGCAGTACGAAACTTTGGTAGACGATCTGCTGACCGGCGATGTGGTTCTGCCGCACGACTTCGAAGAGGAAAAGTATTTCGAAGGGTGCATGCCTATCGAGGCGATTGCCGCGCGCGGAAGAAAAACGTTGTCGTTCGGTCCGCTCCGTCCGGTTGGCCTGAGAAATCCGCACACTGGCCTACGTCCGTGGGCCGTGATCCAGCTGCGCACCGAGAACCAGCACAAGACCGCGTACAACCTCGTCGGCTTTCAAACTAAATTGAAGTACGGCGAACAGCTGCGGGTCTTTCGCAAACTGCCGGGTTTGGAAAACGCAGAGTTTCTGCGCCTAGGCAGCATGCACCGGAACACGTACCTCAATTCGCCGCAGGTGTTGCAGCCCACGCTGCAGCTGCGAGCGGACGCCAATATTTTCATCGCCGGTCAGCTTACCGGCACCGAGGGATATCTCGAATCGTCGGCCACGGGTTTGCTCGCGGGCGTGAACGCCGCGAAGCTGGCGCTGGGCGAATCGCTCATCACGCTGCCGGAAACCTCGATGCTCGGCGCTTTGACCCGCGCGATTACCGATCCTACGCGAGTGCCGTTTCAGCCCATGAACGCCAACCTCGGCGTGCTGCCGCCGGTAATCAAAGAGGGCGAAAAGAAACTGGAGAAGGCCGTGCGCAACGAACGCATGTCGCTGCGATCACAGCAAGCCCTCGCGGAGCTGGCGGGGACTATTGCGGCAGGATGCCGCGCAGAGATGCCGGAGCACGGTACGCCCCTCTGAAAGCCTGACCCGGAGAGGCTGTCGGCGCCGCTCCCGTGGTAGCGCCAGCTGCGCCGGTCGACGAGGTGGTCGCCACCGTAGTGCTCGTAACGTCGTAAAGCCGTTCGGAATTCTTTTTCGGCGTGGTGCCCGCGGCATCACCGCCGGAATTGTGCGGGGTCAAACCGTTGCCGACCTTCGCAAAGGCTTCCGCGAGGCCCGTGCCGGTCTTTTGAACCGTGGCCACCGCCGCCTGATTCACGCCGCTAGTCAGCCCCAGCAATTCATCCGTGCGCTTGTTAGCGAGCTCGGTGTAGGTCAGCGACTCTTTGGAGATCTTATCGGGTACCCCCGACAGCGCTTCCAAAGTTTTCAAAATCGTGGCTTCCGAAGCCTTGATGGCTTCCATGGTCGTCTTGGCAATGTCCGCCGTGACGGCCTTGGTGCTTTCCGAAAGTTGCTTGGCCATGGCCTCGCCGCCCTTGGTGATCTGCTCTTTATATTCTTTGGACTCAGCCGCCTTTAGCATCGGACTATCGGGTGACTTGTATGTGGCGCCGGCTCCGCCACCGCCCATTCCGCCGCCCATCATTCCACCCATGCCGCCCATCATGCCGTTCTGCTGCTGCATCTGGCCCTGGCCGTTCATCTGGTTTTGGCCGTTCATTCCCTGGCCCTGTTGCTGTCCTGCCGCGCCGCGCTGGCCGAACGATCCCTGGCCCGCGGTGGCGCCGTAACTGGAATGTCCGCTCTTCCCCTGGCCGAACGAAGCCACGGAGAACGAGGTCATTAGAATGAAGGTAAATAGCTTCAAGGTGTAGTCCTTACCCCTATCTATTGCACGACGCTTGCCAACCCCTGAAGCGGGAATACGGGCAAATTTCTATTAGTTTCAATTGATTACGGAGGCACCCCGGTGAGCCTGAATACGTTTTCGTGTAGAAGTTTCGGGCAGTCCGAAATCGGCTAACCAGCCGACCCCAAAAAAGAAAAACGGGCGATGGGACCTTCCCATCACCCGTTTTGCCTTCCGTCCCGCGCATTAAACTTCGAAAAACTTGTTGGGCCGACCCACTCCCGCATCTGAGGCTACCGGCTATCCCCTGCCGGTTTCCCCTACCCCCCAGGCCTCGTGTCCCCGGGCTTTCATGTCGTCCCTCTTGGAATCTAGTAATTGCAATGGGTTGGCCAACTTTCCGGGAGGGAGAGTAGTCGCCGTGAATACATGGAAGCTCGTACAGTTGTCAGAAAACTCACGCCTGACGAATTCCTCCGCAGCCGCCAACGAGATCGACAGCGACGGAAATCGCGTCCGGCTTTCTTCCGTGGTTTTCGCCGCTTAAATCCAAGTGGCGAACTTTCTACAGCTTTCGTCGAATTCTAGTGCGATACGCCCCCCGAAAGGGGGCTCGGCGTGTTCGCGGTAACCAAAAACCCGCCACCGATATCCGCCACTACTGCGGCTAGAGCGGCTACCCCGGCAAAGATCGTTTCCCACTGTCATACTTAAAAAAAGGAATTCAACCATGCATCGAATTATCATCGCGGTGGCGGTGTCTTTTCAGTTTACGGCGCAAGCCGTCTCCGAAGATTTTATAAGGAACAAAGCCGAGCTTCGCCGGCGCTACGAAACTCTTTACTCCCAACCAGTCTTAGAAATCTCTGCAACCGAGCGCATTTTTCACCGTGGGCGGTTGGTCAAACGCGATGGGATAAACGTATTGGAGCTTCACGGCGATGCCTTCGAAATGGCATTTCAACACGGCAAACTTCTCAAGAATGAAATCGCCGATGGGGCCGCAATCGATGCCTCAAAAATGGTCGAACGCGCTATCGACGTTACCTACGGACATCGACCCGTATTTGCCAAGCTCGCGAAAAATCGCATCGATAAAAAATTCACCACGGCACTTTTGAGAAACGCGGTTCGTGACTACCCGAAACTCAGCCAATCCGTTCTGGAAGGCATCTTTGCCATCTCGGAATCGACCGGAATATCAACCACCACTTTGCTAGACGGGGCCCTAAACCCGTCAGTGATGATGATGTTGGCCAACGGGGCCCGCGTGAACGGCGAACGGCTTCGAATGTCTCCCGCAAATGGCTGT
>JBGSST010000035.1:0-8314 GCA_041736915.1 Bdellovibrionota bacterium | reverse complement strand
GGCGGTGGCGCCACCGCCCGCGCCCGCACTCGCATGGTCGAAGCCGGGGTATGGGCCGACAACCAGGTGCTGGGGCGGCGTTATCCCATCGGCTGCGTGTCGCTCGAGATCACGCAACGTTGCAATCTGGATTGCACGCTCTGTTACCTATCGGAGCACTCGGAGTCGACGAAAGACATTCCGTTGGGTGAGGTCTACCGCCGTATCGAAATGATTCGCCTGCATTACGGGGCGGGCACCGACGTGCAGATTTCCGGCGGCGATCCCACTCTGCGCAAGAAAGACGAGCTGCTCGCCATCATCCGTAAAATTCGCGAAAAGGGGCTGCGCCCCACGTTGATGACGAACGGAATTTTGGCGACGCGCGAACTCATCTTGGCGATGACCGAAGCCGGGCTGAACGACATCGCGTTTCACGTCGACTTAACGCAAGAGCGTAAAGGCTACGCCACCGAGGTGCAGCTGAACGAAGTTCGTAAGAAGTACATTGAGCGGGCGCGGGGGATTCCCATCGCGGTTATTTTCAATACTACCGTTTACGACGGAAACTTTCGTGAAGTTCCGGAGCTGGTGAAGTTTTTCCGTGAGAACTGCGACGTCGTGGGAATGTGTTCGTTCCAGCTTCAGGCCGAAACCGGCCGTGGAGTTTTGCGCAAGCGCGCCGAGGTCATCACGCTCGACACCATGGTGGAGAAGATCGAGGCGGGCGCCGGCGCCAAGGTGAGCTTCGAAACGGTTCGCATCGGTCATCCCAGCTGCCATCGTTACGGCCTCACTTTGCAAGCTGCGGGAAAATCGTTCGACCTCTTCGACAACACCGAGTTCTTTTCCCTACTCATCGAGAAAACCAAAACGCTCGAGCTGGATCGGGCCCGCCCCGCGCGCGCCGTCGTGGCGATGCTGAAATGGTTTGCTTCTAATCCCTCGATCTTTTTGCCGGGCTTCAAGTTCTTCGCGAAACATCTGTGGCGAATGAAGGGGGCTTTACTGCAGAGCCAGGGAAAGGTGCACAAGCTTTCCTTCTTCATGCAGAACTTCATGGATGCTTCGGGACTGGAGAAAGACCGCGTTCACGCCTGCTCGTTCATGGTGATGACCGGCGAAGGGCCGATGTCGATGTGCCTACACAACGCCAAGCGCGACGAGTTCATCCTAAAGCCGGTAACGCTAGAAAGCGAGCCGGGCAAAGTGTGGAGCCCGCTCACCGGAAAGTGGACGGGCGAAGCCGTTCCCGAATCGGTTCGCGAATCCAGCCCCCAGATCTAACTCGCGCCCCCAAAAAAGGGGTCAGACCCCTTCAAGAACTTTTTTGGGGACACTCCCCGATTATTTAGCGAGGTCTAGCAGCTGTTGCTTCAGCATGGAGTTGCAGGTGACGAAGCTTTTGCCCCGGATGGTCGACTGACCGGTTTCGAGGTCGAAGTAGTCGCCGCCTGACTCCTTGGCGATGACCGCCAGCGGGGCCACGTCCCAAATCGACACGAGCGGGTCCACCATGACGTCGACCGCGCCCCGGAACACCAGCGAATGGCCGAAGCAATCGGTGTAGCCCCGGCACAGCTCCGCCCGCTCCTGCAGCTTTTTGAGTAACGCCTGACGCCCCGAGCTTTCGAAGCAGTTTACGTCCCCCATCGACACCACGGCCGATTCCAGCTTGTGGACCGGCGAGGCGTGGATCGGCACCCCGTTGCAAAAGGCGCCCAAACCGTGGGCGGCGGAATAAGTTTCGTTGATGGCCGGCAGCACCATCACGCCCAACACGGGCTCTCCCCGGTGAAGCAATCCCAGCAAGGTTCCCCACAGGGGGATGCCGCGGATGAAGCTGCGGGTACCGTCGATGGGGTCGATGGTCCACACGAATTCCCGGTCGAGACCGGAGTTCTCGAACTCTTCCCCAAGAATCCCATGCTCTGAATATCGTTGAGCTATTTCGTTCCGGATGAACTCCTCGGTCTTCTTGTCGGCGACCGTGACCGGGGTCATGTTCTCCTTCATCTCGATCAGAATTTTCTGTCGGAAGTACGAAAGAGCCACGGAACCGGCTCGTTCGGCGATGTCGATGGCGGACTCTAGTAGGGCTTCACCTAAGTTCATGTTCGGACTTTAAAGCATTGAGAAGCGGTCGAAAAGGTTGAAGAACCTGCTCTTTGGCGCTACAACCCAAATCCAAAAAAGCGAGGACAAATTCATGGCAAAAATTCGAGTGGGCATCAATGGTTTGGGTCGTATCGGTCGTATCACGGCGCGTTTGCTGGCCGACAACCCAAACTTCGAGCTGGTCGGCGTAAACGACCTCTCGTCCCTCGAACAGATGGCCCACCTGCTGACCTACGATACGGTGCACGGTCGCTTCAAAGGTGAAGTGAAGATCGATGGCGGCAACCTTTTCATCAACGGCATGCAGGTCAAAAATTCCGCGTCTCGTGATCCGCTGGAAATTCCGTGGGACCACAAAGGCGTGGACCTGCTGTTCGAATGCACGGGCTCGTTCACGACGTACGACGGCGCGATGAAGCACATCAAGAGCGGCGCTAAACGCGTCATCGTTTCAGCTCCGGTGAAAGACACCGACAAGATTAAAACGATCGTCTACGGCATCAACCACGAGACGTACAATCCGGAGACGGACGCGATCGTATCGAACGCCTCTTGCACCACCAACTGCTTGGCTCCGGTGGTGAAAGTACTCAACGACAATTTCAAGATCACCCGTGGTCTGATGACCACGATTCACTCTTACACGAACGACCAGCGCATTCTGGATATCGCCCACTCGGATTTCCGCCGCATGCGGGCCGCCGCGCTGAACATGATCCCGACCTCCACGGGCGCGGCCAAGGCCGTTTCGCTCGTGATTCCTGAGCTGAAGGGCAAGCTGACGGGGACGTCGGTACGCGTGCCGACCCCGAACGTGTCGCTCGTCGATTTCGTGGCCGACCTGGGCCGCAACGTCACTGTGGAAGAGGTCAATCAGGCCTTTGTCACCGCCGCCACTTCGGGCCCGCTCAAGGGCATCCTGAATACGACGACGGCAGCGCTCGTTTCCAGCGATTTCATCGGCGATACGTCCTCGTCCACGGTCGACCTTCTGTCGACGATGTTGGTCGATGGCAGCATGGTGAAGGTGCTCAGCTGGTACGACAACGAAACCGGTTTCTCACAGCGCATGATCGACCTGGCTGCTTACATGGCTAAAAAAGGCGGCGTCTAAGATGATGCGTCATGTCCGCGATCTGGATTTGAAGGGTAAACGCGTCTTCGTGCGCGTGGATTTCAACGTACCCTTAAAGCCGGGTCCCAATGGAACTTTCGAAGTGGTCGACCCGCGCCGGATTGAAGGCGCGCTGCCCACGATCAAGTTCATCGCGGATGCGGGCGGACGAGTGATCCTCGCTTCGCACCTGGGTCGTCCCGACGGCAAGCCGAGTCCGAAGTTTAGCTTAGAGCCCGTGGGCCACGCCTTGAGCGGTTTGCTGAAGAAAGACGTCATCCTCACGGACGATTGTATCGGCGACGGCGTGCGGGGCGTGGTTCGTCAGATGCGCGACGGTCAGATCGTATTGCTCGAGAATCTTCGCTTTCACGATGGTGAAGAAGACAACGAAGTGAACTTCGTGAACGAGCTGAAGTCGGTCACCGACGTTTACGTGAACGACGCCTTCGGCACGCTTCACCGCGCCCATGCCTCCACGGCGGGTTTGGCCGAAGTGGTCGAGAACAAGGCGATGGGCTTTCTCGTCGAGAAAGAGCTCGAGTTTTTGACCCCGCTGCGCGAGGCGCCCAAGCGTCCGTTCGCGCTCGTGATGGGCGGCTCCAAGGTGTCCGACAAGATGGGCATTCTGGAGTTCTTCCTGAACAAGGCGGACACGATTCTCATCGGCGGGGCGATGGCCTACGCGTTTTTGTCGGCGCAGGGAACCAAGATTGGCCGTAGCCTGTGCGACGACGCGCAGGTAAAACTGGCCACCCGGCTGCTGAAGGGCGCTTCGGTTCGCAAGGTAAAGCTCATGCTGCCGGTCGACCACGTGGTGGCGAAGGCCCCGCGCGATCCCAACCCGCACAAGATCACCAAAGACGAGGAGATCGACGAGGAATGGCTCGGCGTGGACATCGGCCCGAAAACCATTGCGGCCTACCGCCATGCTTTGCAGGGCATGGAAACGATCTTTTGGAACGGCCCGATGGGCGTGTTCGAGGTAAACGAGTTCGCCGGCGGCACCCGTGAGTTGGCTAAGGCGATTGGCGAAACCAACGCACTCAAGCTGGCCGGTGGCGGCGACGTGGCGGCGGCGATTGAAAAGAGCGGCCAGGAAGCGGCTTTCAATTTCATCAGCACCGGCGGTGGGGCAACCCTCGAGTATCTCGAAGGTAAGAACCTACCCGGCCTCGTGGCGCTCGATACCGACCGCATTCCCACGGTTTTCCGTCAGGAAGACATGGCGGAAGACGAGGAAACCTCGTGAAGCGAGTTCCTATCTTTGCCGCCAATTGGAAGATGAACAAGAAGCGCTCCGAAGTCGCCCCTTACGGCGAGACGCTGTCGCTGGAGCTGACGGCGATCCCAGGCTATTCGCGCGCGGCCGCTCAGGTTCTCGTTTTTCCCCCGGCCATCTACCTCGACCTTCTGAAGCAGGAAGCTACCGCGGGTACGTTCGAAGTGGGGGCTCAGCACACTGGAATTAAGGATTACGGCGCCTTTACCGGTGAGATCTCCCCGTTTCAGGTGGCGGATTTGGGCTTGGCGTGGGCGTTGGTCGGACACTCCGAGCGTCGGCACGTGTTTCACGAGTCGGACGAGCTAGTCGGAAAGCGGCTGGCCTGTGCTCTGGAAAGCGGCTTGAAAGCCATTTTCTGCATCGGCGAAACCATTGCCGAGCGTAAGGCCCACCAAACGTGGGACGTGCTCACCCGCCAGCTGCAGGTGTTGAAAGCCTTAAAGGCGGCCACGGCGGAGACCCTGGTCATTGCTTACGAGCCCGTTTGGGCGATAGGCACCGGCGAAACGGCCACTTCCGCCCAGGCCGAAGAGGCCCACCTGCACATCAGGAAGACCCTCGAAGGGGTTTTTGGGGAGAAGGCCGCCCACATGCGCATCCTTTACGGGGGCAGCGTGAAGGGGGACAACTCGGCGGAGCTGATGTCCCAGCCTAACGTGGACGGACTTTTAGTCGGCGGAGCCAGTCTCGATGCGAGAGCATTTGCCGAAATCATTAAAAATGGGTTAGGCTCAGCGGTTTCAAAGAGGTAAATGCCGTGACTTTACTGATCGTCCTTCATGTTTTGGTCTGTATCTTTCTGGTCTGCGTGATTCTTTTGCAGCCCGGTAAGGCTGATGGCGGCGGTATCGGTTTCGGTAGCTCCAGCCAGAGCATCTTCGGCAGCAAAGGCGCCGGAAACTTTCTGACCAAGACCACCTCGGTCGTGGCCATTTTGTATCTGCTCACCAGCTTTGTTTTGACGCGCTCTCGCATCAAAGAGTACACGAGTAGCGTAATCAGCGGCGCGGCGGCTACGGCCCCGGCAGCAACTCCGACTCAAGCCCCGGCTCCGGGCGGCGTTCCTAGCACGACGGTACCTACGGTTCCGGCGACCCCTGAGAAAAAAGAGCCGGCCGCTGGTGCGGGCTCGGCCACCTCCAAACCGGCGGTGCCGAAATCGGCGGATGGAGAAAAGAAGTAAGCTTTAGAAAATTTGCGCGCGGATGGTGGAATGGTAGACACGCATGTTTGAGGTGCATGTGCCGAAAGGTGTGGGGGTTCAAGTCCCCCTCCGCGCACCATAAATAAAAAAGCCCGCCCCGAAAGGGGTGGGCTTTTTTATTTCTACGGTGCTCGCAGGGGGACTTGAACGCGTAGACGGTGGGACAACGCGACCGATCAGGGAGCGTTTCCCAAACTGACATCCATTTATGGATGTCAGTTAGTCGGAGGCGGGCCTACGCAACGGAGGTCCCGCGAACGCGGGACCGGAGCGTAGTAGGTCAAGTCCGCGCGGGGAACAACGCCGGAACGTTGGAACGGAAGGCTGTTCTTTCCCCCACCCCCCCTCACAATTCAGACACACTTCCCGTTTATGCTCACCTAATCCCCGGAGATCCTTCCATGGCGAAAAAGTTTCCTCTGTTCGTATGCGCGCTACTTAGCTTTCAGCTGCCGGCCACCGCCGAAATGCCCAGGCCGCCGATGACTCCGACCGCGGTCAGTACCATCGCCCCGCCGGCGGGGCCCCCGCCCGGGTTTTCCACCGTGGCCTGTGTGGCGACGGCAACGGCTCCGCGCGGTCCGGGTGAAACGTCGGTACGGGCCGCCTGTACCGAAAAACTAGAGGCCTGTAAGGAAGACGACCTCAACCCCATCAATATTCATGTTCTCGAGTGGACGTGTAGCCAGAATGCTCAAGGGAGAAGCTATACGTTTTCGTGCGTTGAAACGGGCGTGGAACTAGGCAACCCTTTGCCGGTTTACACGCGCACCTGCACGCTTACCTGTAACTGCAGGTACCAGTAACGGCTCAAGACCTTACTCGAGCTTCGCGGACAAAATCTCGTAAGCCTGCTGGCTCATCATTTCCATGTCAGCGTGGACTAGCTTCGTCGTCTTGCCAGCCTTATCAAAATAACGCTTACGGATCGTGAGCGTGTGGCGGCTCAGGTGATCGTCGCCTTCGAGGCCGCCGAAGCCATTGGCGAACTTGGCTTCGTACTTCCAATGCTCCCACTGCCACGGTTTACCGAACCACGCGCCGGTGCCCTTGTAACTGTTCTCGGGATCGGTCACGACGTACTCCGGACCCCTCACGTTCATGAGCGTCGTACGCTTTACGACCGACTTGTCCGCCTTGAGCTCTTGCGACGTGATCTCGATGCGGCTTTCGGCAGGAATCACCCGGCGTTTGATGACCGCGAACGAAGACTCCAGCAAGGCACCGGTGGGAGAGGTCGTGCGCATCTCGCCTACGAGATACAGCGTACTTTCGGCCGCGGTCTCGGCCCGAAGCAAAACGGTAAAAAATAAAATGGCTACGAACAAAATCAGACGCATGGCATCCCCCCTCGAGTAGCGAAGGTGTAACAAGGAAGTAGGGTCTACGCCAAGTAGCGTTATTTTCCCTAAAGGGGGTTGGCCCCTTTTGGGATTTTCGTTCTGGGGGGGTGTGTAAAGTCTGACATTCTTCCGATGATTCCCCCCTGCTTTCACTGACTTAACTGAGGCGGCCGACTGTAAAGGCCGTACCCTATTGATAAGACGGTGGAAAACCAGCTACACTGAATGTGCTCACTTCTTGTTTTTCTTGAAAGCCGCATCCGTCGGCATCCCAGCATTCGACCCCAAAGAATCCCCGTCCAATAAAATTAGCGCGAGGCACTTTCTGAAACGATTTCTCAAACGCTTTCGACGTCGGTCCCGTTCGCGTGGTGTGGCCATCTTTCCGCTGGTGGCCATTTCGCTCGTGACCTTAATGGCAACGATGGCGGTGTTAGGTGGCATGCGCTACGTCGCCAAGGCCCGCCGCTCCACTATCGACCTGAATGCGTACCAATGGGTAACCGAAGCGGCCGTCGAGATGATGGCTAACCTGATTACCGCCGGGGCGTATCTCCATCCCGTCACCAAAGCGCCCATTGCCATTCCCCCCAATGACCTCACCGCACAAATGACCGAGCCTTGTAATCTCGCGCGGCTCACGCTGGAAAATGACGCCATCGAGGATCCCCGCTGGGGGATTCGCGCCCGTATGGGGTTGCCCGCGAACAACTTCAGTATGATGTCGGGCCTCGCTTCGCAGAATTTGAAGTGCGGTACCGATGGGCCAGTCATCGACGGCACGGGCTTAGTCATCACGGTTCTCAAGAGTAAATCGACGAATGAAAGCCCGTTCCATCTGTTGATGGAAAACGTGCGCGATGCCTCTTTCGCCGGAATCGAGTTCAACATTCAGCGCGTGCAGAACGACAACGGTCCGCAGCAAGTGCCGATGGTGCAAATCACCGCCTATGCGTTTCCTGACGGGGCCGCGAAGTTGATGTCGCGTCGTAACAACGTTTACACGCAAACCACTTTCGCCATGGTGAAAACGCCCGTACCGGCTCACGCGCTCATCGTGCCGGGACGGCTTCGGTTCGATTTGTCGAACGCGGCTTCCTCTCTCGGTTCAACGCTTAAGGACCATAGCCGAGCTAACTCGGACGGCGCTCTCTACGTAGGGGATGCGGTTATCCCGTCCGTGAATGCCTCTGACATAAACTCGTTTAGGGGTATTCGTTTCATGAGCCCGGTCGTTTCGGGGTTCGGGGCCGTTCTTCCCAGCGGGCTCG
>JBGSST010000023.1:0-7425 GCA_041736915.1 Bdellovibrionota bacterium | reverse complement strand
TGCCAAGGTAGCGAGCGACCGACAGTACGGGCGTTGGCTCCAATACGGGTAAAACGTAGTTCACCCTCATCGTCAGTAGCGCGGGTAGGCAGCCCACCGGGTGACGATGACTTCGTGGGCGCCGCGCTTGGCCTTCCACCAGCCGGCGAGGCCGCCCCACGCGGCCCCCATGAGCGCGGAAGAAAGAATGATTAGCGGAATACCCAGTAGCCCCGGCATTCCCTGAAAAGCCCGCCCGGCGATGACGACGGAGATAGCGCCCCAAAGTAGCTGTCCCTCGGCGCCAATATTGAAAAGTCCCGCGCGGTAAGGAATCGCGACCGCGAGTCCAGTAAAGAGCAGCGGCGTGGCGTAGAACAGCGTGTACCCCAGGCCAAAGCTCGTGAAGAGAGAATGGTGCAACGCCTCGAAGAGCAGAGTGGGGCGTTCGCCCAAACCCATGAGCAGGCCACTCGCCACCACGAGCGAGACGGCCACCGCGATGATCGATCGCCAAACGGGATTATTTAAACTGGGACGCAAGCTCATTTTGCGGCCTCCGGTCTTGCGCCCATCATCCATAGGCCGAGCTGAGAGCGGCTTGCCGCCTCACGGGTGGTTTCTCCCTGAATGGCGCCACGGTAGAGCACTAAAATGCGGTCACTCAGCGTAAGCAGCTCGTCCATCTCGGACGAAAGCAGCAAAATGCCCACGCCCTGTTCCTTCAGCTGCAAAATGCGCTGGTGGATGGCGTCCATCGCGCCGATGTCCACCCCGCGAGTGGGGTGCGAGGCCACGAAGAAAGATCGGCCGAGCGAGATCTCACGGCCCAAAATTAGCTTTTGCTGATTGCCGCCGGACAAACTTCGGATGGGCCGCTCGGGGTCGGTCGGACGCACGTCGTACTCCTCAATCAACTTTCGGGCGTGCGCGCGGGCCTTCTCGGCGTCGAGCCAGGGGCCGGTCCGCATTTCCGTCGCACGTTGGCGGCCCAGCATCGCGTTTTCCCAAACCGGAAAGTCGAGCACCAAACCTTGCTCGTGGCGGTCCGGTGGCACGACCGCCACCTCGGGCACGCGACAGCCCGAGGTCAGTCGCCCCTTCAAGTTTTTTCCGGTGATGAGGCAGTCGCCCGCCGTTAGCGAACGCATGCCGGTGACGACCTGCACGAGCTCTTCCTGCCCATTGCCCTCCACGCCGGCGATGCCCACGATCTCGCCCTTGTGCACGCGAAGGGAGATGCGGTCGAGCAGCGCACGCGATTTGTCTTCGCAGAGCAACGTGGCCTCTTTCAGCTCGAGTGCCATTTCTTCGCGCACGGCCACGTTGGGCCGCACGGGTAACGTGCGCTTTTTGCCGATGATCGCTTCGGCCAGCGAGTTCTCATCGAGCGACGAGGTTTTTCCGTTGAGCGTGACCTTGCCCTGGCGCAGAACGGTCACGCCGTCGGTGAACTTTAAAATCTCCCGTAGCTTGTGGGTGACGAAGAGAATCGTTTTACCCTGGGCCTTTAGTCGCGCGAGTCGTTCGAGCAGCTTGTCGACTTCTTGCGGAGTCAGTACGGCGGTTGGCTCGTCGAGAATGAGCAGCCGTGAGTCTCGATGCAAAAGTTTCAGTAGCTCTACCTGCTGGCGCTCACCCACGCCAAGCTGTTCCACCGGCACGTCGAGGGGGGCCGTAATGCCGGCTTCGGTGGCCAGCCCCTGAAGGCGGTGGAGCACTTCGTCTTTTTTGAGGAGAGTGGTCTCTTCCCCCAGCACGACGTTTTTCCACGCGGGCAGGCTGCCCACTAAATGAAAATGCTGATGCACCATGCCTACGCCAAGCTGAATCGCGTGCGCGGGGGAGCGAAGTTTTTCGGGGCGGCCCCACAGCTTGATTTCGCCGCTCGTGGGTGGCTGCAGACCGTAAAGCATCTTCATCAGCGTGGACTTGCCGGCGCCGTTCTCCCCCACGACTCCGTGAAAGGAACCGGTGGGCACGGCGAAAGAAACGGCGTCGTTCGCCGTGAACGTGCCGTACACTTTCGTTAGGCTGACAAACTCGACGGCCGTCTCGCTCACGCCCCGGTTCCGCCTCGGGTGGACGACTTCTTCTTTTGCGATTCGTAGTAGTCGGGAACTTTGACGGTGCCCTTGTTGATCTTGTCGCGGAACTCGTTCGCCTTCTTCAGCACTTCGGGAGTGATGAGCGCTTTATTATGCTCGTCCATCGCAAAGTCGATGGCGTTATCCTTCAGCCCCATGGTGATGGAGCCGGCTTCGAACTTCCCTTGCTGTTCCATCTCAATCGTTTGGAATACGGCAAGGTCCACGCGCTTGACCATACTGGTGAGGATTCGCCCCGGCTTGACCCAGTTCTGATTGGAGTCCACGCCAATGGCGAATTTTTTCAGCTCTTCGGCTGCGTCGAATACGCCTAGCCCCGAGGCCCCGGCGGCCGTAAAGATGACGTCGATCTTTTTTTGGTACTGAGCCGCGGCCAGCTCCTTGGCCTTGGTCGGATTCTTCCACGCATCGGAGGTCGAGCCTACATACTGGCTCGTGACCTTCGCCTTGGGATTGGCGGCCAGCGCCCCGGCGCGGTAGCCCATCTCGAAACGGCGGATGAGCGGAATGTCCATGCCGCCGATGAAACCCACGCTACCGGTTTTCGAGGTGAGCGCCGCAATGGCGCCGACGAGAAAGGAGCCTTCGTGCTCCGCGAAGATCACCGAGCGAACGTTCGGCAGATTCACGTGGGAATCGACCAGCAGAAAATGGGTCTTGGGAAAATCTTTCGCGACCTTTTCCACCGCGGAGGCCTGCACGAAGCCGATGCCGATCACGATGGGGTAGTTTCGCTGGGCGAAGGTGCGCAGGGAAGGCTCGATGGCGGTATCGTCGGAGGCTTCGACCACCTTAAGCTCGATGCCGAGCTTTTTCTGGGCGTCGGTTGCCCCGGCGAAGGCGGCGGCGTTGAACGACTTGTCGTCGCGCCCTCCCTTATCGAGCACCAGCCCCACTTTCAGTGGAGCCGCGAGGGCTTCAATCCCAATGAACGCGAGAACGACGAAGCATTTCGTGAATTTCATGTGCCTCCCAAATGGCTTGAAACGTCAAAAGCCCTCACCGGTTCTAATGGAGGGGAGCGGCGCTTTCAAGGGCCGCTTCGCTTTAAGGAGCCCCCAAGTTCTGATAAAACTACGGAATTGCAGAACGAACCCCTCCTTTCCGCCGAGAACGTATCGCTCGCTATCTCGCGGCGGGGTTCTCTTCATCCGATTCTGTCCGACGTGACGCTTGCCGTGGCGCCCGAGGAGTCCCTCGCGGTGGCGGGCCCTAGCGGCAGCGGGAAAAGTGTGCTGCTGCGCGTCTTAGCTGGGCTGTGGGGGCCGACCGCGGGAGTCGTGCGGTTTGATGGCCAGCCGTTGTACCCGGTGGCGACGTCCCGGCGCCGCTCACTCGCCCGCTCGTTGGGCATCGCCTTTCAGAAGGGCGGCCTCATCGATGCGCTAACCGTTTTTGAAAATCTGGCGCTTCCGCTGCGTGAGGTGACCGGAGCGGGAGAGGGCGAAGTCAGGGATCGGGTGACGGCGGCGCTGGATGCGGTGGGGCTTGGGGGCAACGAGGCGCTTCATCCTGAATCGCTATCGGGCGGAATGCAAAAACGGCTGGGCGTGGCCCGGGCTTTTTTGATGGCGGATAGGCTCGTGATTCTCGACGATCCCACGGCGGGGCTCGACCCCGTGACCGCAATGGCCATTTTAGATCTCGTGGCTCAGCTCAAAAAAGAAAAAAAACTCGCGATGGTGCTAGTGGGCAGCCAGCCAGAAGAAGTACTGCCGCTGTGCGATCGCGTAGTGTTTTTGGAGCAGGGGCGGATAACCGCCGAGGGGACCGTGGCCGACGTCACCGCCAAGGCAACCGGGACCGCGCGAAAGTTTTTTGAAAGATCGGGAGCCGACGCATGATCGCGCTTCATAACGTCTCCAAGAGCTTCGGCGAGAAACGCGTGCTGCGGAACGTGACGCTCGAGGTTCCCGACGGGCAGATCTGTTTTTTTCTCGGCAAGTCCGGCACGGGAAAGTCGGTTTTGCTCAAGCACCTATTGGGAATCATGCAGCCCGATGAGGGAACGGTCACCGTGGATGAGTTTCAGCTGGCAAAGCTGTCGCCGGAAAGGCACCGCGAGCTTTTTCGCCGTTGCGGGATCGTGTTTCAGTTTCCGGCACTGCTCGACTCGCTGACCGTGGCGCAGAACGTGATCATGGCCATGCCGGGGTTCGCTAAATGGAGCGAGCAGGAGGCGGTGGATAGATCGCTGCCGTGGCTGAAGCAGGTGGGGCTCGGTGACGAAGTCGCCAACTTTCACCCGGTGGAGCTGTCGTTCGGAGTGCAAAAGCGCGTAGCGATTGCGCGCGCGATGGCGGTGGAGCCGCGGCATCTTTTGTTCGACGAGCCAACGACGGGGCTCGATCCGATCGCCAGCGACGCCATTCACGCGCTCATTCGCAAAGTAACGAAAGAGCACGGCATGACGGCCATCGTGGTGAGCCATGATTTGCGTCGCGCACTGGCGGTGGCCGACCGGCTCGTGATGCTCGACGCGGGCCAGATCGTTTTCGACGGAAAACCTTCCGAGTTTCCGCGCTGCGAGCATGCGACGGCCAAACAGTTTTTGGCGGCGAATGAGAGGAGCTACCGATGATGGCGTCTATGCTGGCTCCGTTCGAGTTTCTGTTGGCGACCCTGCGATCCTATCGCCGCCCGCTCTGGCCGCACGGCGAGGTCATCAACCAGATGCACCAGGTGGGGCTGGGCTCCATGATCACTGTGATTTTCACCGGCGCGTTCGTCGGCGCCATCATGGCCGTGCAGGTATCGCTAGAGCTACGCGACTTCGGCGCGCAGGGTTTTCTGGGAGGGCTCACCACCTCGGTCACCTTGCGGAACGTGGGGCCCGTGCTCATCGCGTTTCTACTCGCCGGGAAGGTCGGGGCCTACACCTCGGCGGAGCTCGGCAACATGCGGGTCACCGATCAGGTGGAGGCGATTCGCTGTTTGGGCATCGACCCGATCGGATTTTTAATCGCCCCCCGTTTTCTCGCGGTGGTCGTGTCGTCGTTCCTTTTGCTACTGATGGGGCTGCTCTTCACTTTGCTGGGCGGGCTCGCCGTGGCGTCGTGGCAGCTCGACGTGAACACGCTCTACTTTTTGCGCGAGATCCCGCGGTTCGTGACGGGCTCCAGCTTTTCGATGGCGCTGGTGAAAAGTCTCGTGTTCGGCACACTCATCGCCTGGATATCCTGTTACCGCGGCTTCTTCACCAAGGGCGGCAGTGCGGGGGTCGGGGCCGCCGTGCGCCGGACGGCGGTGGAGTGCCTCGTGTGGATCTTGATTGCCGACTACGTGACCTCATTCATTTTCAATCGCCTCGGTGAGTTCTTTGGCTGGGGAGGGATTGCCGTATGAGTGCCAACTCCGCCCGGCTCAAACGCGACTTCCGCACCTTCATCGACTCCTGCTCGCTCTTTGCGGTGGAGAGCGTGGGGGTGCTGTCGCTAGCGATCTCTTTTTTGGCGATGATCCTCGTGGTGGAGTTCGCTTTTCACATGAAGCTCGTGCTCAAGCAGCAAAGCTTGGTGCCCGCATTCGCGACCCAGATGATGTTTCGCGAGCTAGGTCCCGTCGTGACATGCTTACTGCTCGGCAGCCGCATCGGCGCTAGCCTCGCGGCCGAGCTTGCCACGATGAAGGGGACCGATCAGCTCGATGCCCTGCGATCGTTCGGCGTGGATCCCGTGCGTTATCTGGTTATCCCCCGAAGCCTGGGCTGCGTCTTTTCGACGGTGACACTTACGTGGATCGCGATGGCGGTGGCCTGCTTTGTCTCCTATGCCTTAGCCAGCCACGCGATCGGCTTTTCGCCGGGAGAGTTCAAAAATGCGATGTTCGCCTTCTCGAAATGGCATGACTTCGTTGGTGCCTCGGTTAAGGCGCTAGTCTTTGGCATTCTGATCGCGGTGCTCTCCTCCCGCGCGGGACTCCAAGCGAAAGCGGGCAGCCGCGGCGTAGGCGAGGCCGCCACCGAAGCGGTGGTACGCAGCTCGGTCGCCATCATCCTGTCCGACTTCTTCCTGACCTACTTCCTCTACACCTAACAAAAAAGGAGTCCCTCCCTTTTTGCGACTCGGTGCGGCGCGAAAAAGGAGGGACTCCTTTCTCGTCATTCGGGGTGGGGTAAAGATTCGGCGACGGAGGCCCTTTTTGATCAGGTCCGCGACTTTAGGCTCATGGGCCGTGTTCAACCAGTTCAAGCGTTCTTGGTTACTCGAAGGGATGTGGCTCCACCGCGTGGCGATGTCATCTCTCACCGGAAAAGTAAGTCGCTTTTGGCCGAGCGCGCTTTGCAAAGTTGAAAAAGGATAGGCCTCTACTTTGCTCGAGAGCCCAACCGCGATCGGATTGCGGTAGGTGTATTTGTAGACATTGGCCAAGTACTGTTCGGAGGTAATCAAGCAGCCTTTGTACGGTCCCCCGTAGAGATGATTTGTGCGGCCCGCTGCCGAAGAGATGCGGCAGCTACTGTTCGTCTGTATGCGGTTCATGATCTGGCCGATGTTCGCCCGGGGAGTCTGTAACAACAAATGGTAGTGATTGCTCATTAAGACGAAGGCAATCACGTTGGCCTCGTAGTCTTCACTGACTTCCGCGAGCACGGTTTCGAAGATCCTCCACGTCTGCTCCAGGGGAAGGTGGAACCATTCCTGATTATTGCACCTCGCGGTGATGTGGTAGGGGCGGTCGGACGTCGGCGGGGGAGGGCGAATAGGCATGAAAGGGACCTACCAGGATTCACGCCCATTCCAAGCGTGCGAGGGGAGCACCAAAAGGGAGTCCCTCCCTTTTTGCGACTCGGTGCACCGCAAAAAAGGAGGGACTCCTTTTTTGTGTGTGACGCGTTGTTCAAGGTGAGGCCTGGATAAAGACCGACGGCCCAGGGCAGCTCCGCCGGGGGGCTTAAAGTGTTCGAGAATAGCCACAGCGGCGGCGGCCGGACCACCCTCGCCAATCCCACGGCTACCGAATGGACAGCCGTGGGTAACGCTTGCAACGCCATGGGCGGAAGCGGCACCTGCGCCAGCAACGCGGGCATCAACGTGAAGTCGGCGGCGGCGAACGGGAACTTCTTCCTGATCCCCACGAACTCCACCTACACCGCGGCCGCGGCTTGGGTAGCGGCGAACACGGGCCTGAGCTTCACCACGGCGACTTTCGCTGATTAACACGAAGCGCAATTATTTTGGGAGAGACGCCGGGCGCGTTAGGTCCGGCGTCTTTTTTTTAGGGTATACTGAGAAAGTACCATCCCCACTTTTCCGCTACGCGTAAATCCAGTACAACTTCACTTACATGAAACTCGCATCCAAAGGATTGGGCGTTACCTTTCTCGTCGTGGCCTCGC
>JBGSST010000470.1:0-11474 GCA_041736915.1 Bdellovibrionota bacterium | reverse complement strand
GGCGGTGGTGGCCGCCGTGTCATCAGCAGCGGCCAACCCGTCTTTATGGGTGGTAGCTGCCGGCCCGGCTCCTTCGGCTGCGGCTCACGAGTTATCAGCAGCGGGCAACCCATTATCATGCGCGGCGGCGGCTGCCCGCCGGGTTCGCGAGGGTGCGGGGGGCGGGTGATCATGAACTCTCCCTTCAACAACGGGGTCATCAGCAACGGCAACGGCTTCAATAGCGGCGGCTTCATCAATAATAATGGCCCGTCGTCGTTCATTCCCGGCGGATTCAACGGTAACGGCGCTTCGTCATTCATTCCCAACCAGCAGGGCGTGGGCAACGTTGGGCAATTACCCGTGGCTACGGGGAGCAACGTTTCGGAGGCTTCACTTCAGCAGGTCAGCCTTTCGAACGGCGGCCGGGCTTGGGCGCAGTCGCGTCCCGGTCTTCAACCGCAAACGATTGAAGTCGTGACCGGCGGAGGCACCGTGTTTCAGCAGAACGGAAATCAGCTTCAGCAGGTACAAGGCCAGCCGGGCGACCTCGTCACGCGAGATTCGCAAGGACGTTTGGTTCTGGTGGACCGGCGAGTGGCGGCCGACCTTAACGGCCGATACGCCGCCATCAGCGAGGACGATCGGGCGCGCCTCGAGCAAACGAATCCGGGTGCCGGCAATTTAATTAACTTAGTCACCTCACGCCAAAACCAAATTGGCGGAACGGCGGCCAGCACGGGTGGCGCGACCACGCCGAATCCCGTCAACCCGGGCGCGGGCGGATCGCATGCCGGAACGGGCGGCGCCTCGAACACGCCGGTTCGTCCAATCGACACCTCGACTAAGCCGAGTGCGTGGACGGCGTTCAAAGAAAAATTCGAAAAAGGAAACATCCCCAACGGCGAGAAAGTGGGAGCGTTCATCAAGCTCTGGTCCGAGCCGGAGCTGTTGAAGGCCGGTAAGCCAACCGCGCCGATCGGCATGCAGTGCGTGTCGAACGCGGATAAGGACAAGCAGGTTCCGATGACCCTCTTTTTGTCGCGGGCCAAAAACCCCGCCGGCGAGGGCTGGTTGAACCACCTGCGCCTCGATGAAGGAGACATTGCGGCGGACAAGGCCGAGATCGAGAAAAATGAAAATCGCCGTTCGCTGCTGCAGCCGAATGATCCCAACAAGAGCTGGAGCGCGAGCCACAACTTTTTCCCGAGTAAGGTCGAGTACGATCTCCGCACCGTGGAAGATCCGGATAACGGAACGATGAAGTTCTGGATGAAGGTAACGGCGTCGCTCGATACCGGAAAGATTGAATACCTCTGCGGTGGTGACCAACAACCGAAGGTGAAGAAACAGAACGAAGAGGCGCAACCGCCGACTCCGCCGACTCCGAATCCGCCCTCTACGGAAGAGCTCGGTGAGGATGCAACCGCCCCGGACGATACGCATCAGATCAGTGAGAAAGACGCTAAAGGAAAGATGCCGGCCTTACTTACCGCCTGTAAGGAGTGCCACGATCCGGAATCCGGCCAAGACTTCACCATCGGCACCAAAGGAGTTTTCCTAAGCAAGTCGGCGGGAGAGAACAAGGCTCTGTCCGCAAAATTCATCAGCGAGCAAATTGACCGCATGGTGGAGAAGAAATTCAAAGCCGGGGAGAAACCCAGCGCCGAGGACATCAAGTCCCTCAAAGATTGGCTGGCTCAGGTCAAATGAGCCGACCGTTGATTCGCATTCCTAAAAAAGCATCGCCCTTGGCGTTTGTCGGACTTCTGGGAATTTTCCTGGGGCTGAGCGCCTGGGCGACCGATTACTGCCCCATCCTGCTCGACCGGCTGCGCGGCTCCGAGCAGGGGGCCAAGATCGGCAGCATGGTAGAGCGCCGGAGCTTTCAAAAGTTCTACGGCTTGCCCGAGCTAAAGCCGATCGTGCAGGCCATTGCCGAACTAAAGCCGATTAGGTTTGGCTTCCCCTTCGAGCTAACTGGCTCCGTGCGGGAAGACGGAAACACGCTCATCATTCACCTCGACGGCATTGGCCCTCCGGTGGGCAGCCCTTTGCCCGCGGGTTCTAGCTCAATCAAAGACGCCAAAGGCGTGCACGCTGGATTCTTCAACCCCTACAACGCGGAAAAGACTTCTAATCCCCGTATGATCAAAGCGGTGACGGCAGTTTTAGAAGGGGCCGAGGCGCGCCTCAAGGCGAATCCCAACCTGACCAAGATCGTGTTTCAAACTAAGGACGTGGTGAACCTTTCCTTAAAAGCCATGCTGCAGGAAAAGATGGGGATGAAAGTCATCCGTTCCCGCTCAATCGGCCTTTCGACTTCCGCGGAAACCTTCGAGCTCGAAGTCGAGCTGGTGCCGCCCTCTTCCGGCCAAAGGTAACCGTTACTTTTGGTTCTGTAAGAACGACCAGAGCGCGGTGGCTTTGTCGGTAAGACTCAGGCCGTGGTCCTGAAAAAGCCCTTTGCCGGTGAGGTCTTTGGCGTAGATGGCTTCGGGCACGCGGCGGATTTTTCCGTCCGCCTGAATCTCCCGGTCGCTCGAGGGCAAAATTCCCACCAGCGTAAAGCCGGCTTTCTCGGAGAGGATCTGCTCCTGGGGGATTCGCAGGGTCGTGAAGAAATACGCGAGCTCCGCCCCCGCTCCCCGCCCCATCGTTTCGACCGACTTGGGGCCGAGCTTACCCAAACCCTTTCCGCGATGGGCGGGGTCCACCACCCCCAACCGTGCGGTTACGGTGAGATCATCGCGGTCCTTCTCTACCGTCGTCATCGACACGATCTTGCCATCTTTCTTAACCACTACCGGAAAGATGCGGTGGTCTTCGGACTGACCCTTAAGTTGGCACTTGGTCTGATAAAAATCTCTAGTGAGATGACAGCGCTCGCCGCTTACCTTCATCTCCGGAAACCACTTCTCTAGCTGGATGATGAGGTCGTCGACCTCGTCGAGGTGCAGATGATCCAAAACGTAGCCGGGGGGCGCCTGAAGATTTGCCTTGAGATAGTCGATGGTTTTCCAAAACATGTCAGCCACCCAAAGTTTTTAAGTATTCTTCTTTCGGCACCAGGTACTGAAGCCTAGCATTTCCTTTGATGACGCCCGCATTGCGCTTTGATTCGGGACCGCTGCCCCAGAACAGATCCACTCGTCCCGTTCCACGAATAGCGCCACCGGTATCATCGTCGAGAACGAACCGCGACACCTTCTCCCACTTGTTGGGCGCCTCCTGAGTGTCGTTCTCCCAAACCGGCTTCTCGAACTCCAGGAAAGCAAGGCTGCCCTTCGGAAAGAACCGCGTGTCCGTGGCAATCGTGCGGCCGGCCGTGGTGCGGGAGCCGAACAGCGTAATGGGCTCCCCTTCCCGCTCTTTAAAGAATACGTAGCTTGGGTTCTTGAACATCAACGCCCGGCTTTGTTCGGTCGGCATGGCGTTCAACGCCCGCTCAATCGTTTGCAACGTCATCTGCTCTTTGGGAATGAGCGACGTCATGAACTTACCGATCGATTCGTAGCGGTGACCGTTCTGCTCGGCATAGGCGACGCGCATTCTGGCACCGTCAGGAAACAGCACCGTACCCGAGCCCTGAATCTGCATGAAGAACGCATCGAGCGGTGAAAGGTACGCCAGCTCCAGACCGCGCTTGTTCAACGCCCCTTTGGCGTCGATATCTTCACGGTTGAAGTAAGGCACGAGTTGCAGCTTTCCGGGCGGATAACCGAGCGGCACGAGGCGGCCACGCATCGGCGTAATGTCGGGACAGCGTTCTTCGAAAGACTTGGTCGCCACTTCGATGATATCGGCGGGCGATTGGTAGAGCGGCTGGCTCAGCTTATCCGTTTTCTGGCGCGAGCCGGGCACGAGGGGCTCGTAATAGCTCGTAAGAAAGATCTCGCCCCAGCCTTCGTTGCCGTAAACCTCGTGAAACTCGAAGTGCTGATCGAGCCAGACGTGGAGTGCTTCTTTACCCGGGCTCGTCGCCAGAAAGTCCGCAAACTGCCCTAGCGCCAAGGCGTAGAGATCGCGCCGTACTTTTCTTTCGCCGAAGGTCATCACGGCCTGGCCCTTCCCTTGACTCTGATGAACGGCGATCTGATTGCGCAGTCCCGATATGAGGGTTTCTAACGTGAGGTCGTCGACGATTGGTGGGCGAACGCCCAAGCGCATCGCCGCTTCGCGCCCTTTAGCGGGCTGTCGCCCAGCGCATCCGACGACTAACAGAGTAAGGGGAATGATGAGAAATTTCGTAAGGGTTCGCACCGAGGGACAGTGTACCCCTAGATTAATTAACGACCAAGCGAGGGCAAGAAGGCGGCAATCGCGGCGCGATCCGCATCCGACAAGCCGTCAGCTTGCGGCGACCCCAACGGAGGCATGGTCTTTTCCGCTATCCGCGTCGCACCCTTGGCCGCCGTAATGGGTTTGCCCGCGGCCGAGCCACCGGGGCTGTGGCAAGAAAGACATTTTGATTGGAACAACGCCGCACCACTGGCGTTCGACGCTACCGAACCGGTGGCCCCGGCTACGCCGGGCGCTCCTTCAGGAGCACTGGTCTGGAGAACGCCTTCGCCGCCGCCAAAATTAGTAAAGGACTGGGCACCCGGTAAACCCGCGCCGCCGATGCTACTGAATGCGCTGCCGATGTTGCCAACGCCCGCTCCGGCAACGTTCCGTCCGACCGCGCACGAGCTTAAAATTTGCTGCAGGTTACTCACGTTGCCGTTCGGATCCACGAACGCTCGTCCACCCGCGGTACCGAAGCCACCGTGCGAACCTTCTTCCGCCGACGCCACCACCACTAGGCTTAACGTCAGGATAAAAAAGAGGCGAATCCACGCTTTGTTTCTTTGGCCTAATCCATTGCTCATACGCCTCAGTAAGTGCAACGGAGGTGCCATTACGCGCGAACCGACGGCCTCGTGAACACTCGAAGTGCCGAGGAACGGCGGGGGTGTTTTGAGCCCGAACGGTGAATACGCCGAGAGGGCGAATTCTCGATGTCTACGCTATCCGGTGACGTAAAATGTCAGTAAGTCGCTAACGGGCCGACAGGCTTTAGTTGGCAATCTGAATGACTTGGAACGGGATTTCGAAGGCCAGGTTCTTGGGGAAGAAGCACGTCTTCTCGTTACAAGCCTGATAGCGCAGCTTCCCCTTCCAAGGAAACGAGTTGCCCACCGTTTTGGCCGGCGTCCTCAGGGGCACCTTGATGGTGACGATCCCGTCGTAGGTCGAAATTTCGCTGCTGGAGCCCTGAAGCTTGTAGGGCTTTCCGGCGGGATAGATAGGCGCTCCCACGTCCAGGTTGTTCGCCGCGGGCAACGTGAGCGTCGTGGGGATGAGCTGCGGGGTAGAGGCTGGGTTGGCCTGAATGTGGTAACCGTCCGCCACCTTGAACTTCAGCGTGAGCGAGGTTTCGGTCTTGGGGCCCACCGACGTGGGGCTGGCCGAGTCGAATACCACATACTCGATTTCACCTTTATCGGCCGCCTTAGCGCCCTTGGCGGGAGGAGAGTTGCCGAACGCCAGCGCCGAAGCGCACACGACCACACCAACGAAAAAGCCCCAAAACGATTTCATTCATGCCCCTTTTTATTGTGCGGCGAGCTTACTTTTCGGAAGCGCCGACCATCTTTTGGAGCTCACCCTTTTGGTAGAGGTCCTTTACGATGTCGTATCCGCCGACGAACTCGCCCTTGATGAAGACCTGGGGAATCGTAGGCCATTGCGTGTAATGTTTCACGCCTTCCCGAATCAAAGGGTCTTCCAGAACGTCGTAGGTCTTGAAGTCCACGCCAAGGTGCTGGAACACGTCCATCACGCCCTTGGAGAAGCCGCACATGGGCATCGCCGGGTTGCCCTTAACGAAGGCCACTACGGTGTCTTTCTTTACCGCTTGGTCGATTTCAGTCTGTACCGTTTCGAGATTACGTTCGCTCATTACTGCCTTCCTTAATTTTTTGGGCCTAATTCATTGGGGGTATGGGCCTGGATGGTCAGGGCGTGGATTTCGCCTCCGACCGCGGGGCCAATAGCGGCGTAAACCATGCGGTGGCGAGCCACCAGGTTTTTGCCCTCGAACGCCGTGGACACTACTTTAAGCTCGAAATGGTCTTGTGTCCCCGTCATATCGCGGACTTCCGCTTTGCTTTCGGGAATGCCGAGCTCCACGAGCTCTTGGATTTTGCCTGCGTCAAACATGTTTGCCCCTTTAAAGTGCGATAGGTATAGCCGCCTACCCGCATCCGGATCAAGGTGATATCTACGAGAGAGAGGCGACCAAATAATGAGAATCGTTTCCCTTATTTCCAGCGCGACCGAGATTTTGTGCGAGATGGGCCTACGCGACCAGCTTGTGGGCGTCTCGCACGAGTGCGATTACCCGGCCTCAATCCAGGGGTTACCCCGATTGTCGTCCACCCGAATGAACGCCGGCGCCCCCAGCCAGGCGATTCACGAAGAGGTGCAGGAGCGGGTTCGTAAGGGCTTGAGTCTATACGACATTGACTCCGCAAAGCTTGCGGAGCTGAAGCCCGACCTGGTTATCACTCAAGACCAGTGCGACGTCTGCGCGGTGTCGCTAAAGGACGTCGAAAAGGCGGTCTGTCACTGGACCGGGATGAAGACCCAAGTTCTGAGCCTACGGCCGTACACGCTGAAAGAGATCGAAGAGAGCTTCCTGCAGGTCGGCATCGCCACCGGTCACGAGCTCGCCGCCCACCAGCTGCGTAAGCGCTTTCGCGCACAGCTCGACGAGGTGGCCCGCACGGTAAAGCCCGCGACGACGTGGCCCCGCAGCCTAAACCTCGAATGGCTAGAGCCCGCCATCGTGGCCGGGGGTTGGATTCCGGAGCTAGTCCGCATTGCCGGCTCGGTCCCCATTATCGTGAGCGAGCCTACCCACTTCATGAAGGTGGAATGGGCCGAGATCCTTTCGCTGAACCCGGAATACGTGGCCATTTACCCCTGCGGCTTCGACGTGAAGCGAACGCTGGAGGAGATGCAACGGCCGCAGGTGCTGGAAAAACTGATGCAGCTTCCGGCGATGCGCGAAAGCAAGCTCTACGTCTGCGACGGTAACGCCCTCTTCAACCGCAGCGGCCCGCGTATCGCGGACAGCGCCGAGCTATTGGCCGGAATCTTTCACCCCGAGCTAGGCCGCAAATACCGCGAAAAACACGCGGCCTTCTTCAAGCTATGGGCCGTGGCGTAACGCCGTCCCCCGTCACTTAACCGAGACGACGAACGGGACGGTCTGCAGCTTTCCGTCGTGTTGGAATTGCAGCCAGAGTTTGTAGAGCCCTTCTTTGGGGAAGGTCGTGGCAAACTCGAGGATCGGGCCGAATTTCTGGCCCGCGGGCGGCGCTCCATGGTGAGCGTGATCCGCGTGTGCTCCATGGTCGGCGGGATGAGCATGAATGTACTTCGTCGTGTCTTCGCTAATCCCCACCAGGTGGCCCGCAGCGCCCAAGAAAGGCTCGATGTCGTTCACGACCTTGTTCTTTTTCGTGACCGCGAACGCCAACTTGGTGGCCCCCCCGCTCTGCAACGGCGAATGCGTTAGCGCCACGCCGTACTGCCCCTGCTTCTTCACCCGGCCCGGAGCATCCAGCTTCAGCGCCTGCGCTTTAGGCGCATCGCCCTCGATACGCAGCGCGGTCGGAATCACTTCGCTCTTCCGATCCTTCGGCTTGAAGTCGGCGTACAGCACGTAGTTGCCCGGCTGAGGGAAGGTAAATCCCTTCAGCGACAGCTCACCCGCCTTGGTAACTTCCGGATGCTCGTGCGCGAACCACGATAAATCCTGACTCACCAGAATCAAATGCAGCACTTTGTCGTGTACGACCTCGAGCTCTCTCACGGGCGAGTCGTCCTTGGTGTTCCGCAACGAGAAGTCGAGCGTCAGCGGGGCCTTCGCCTTTGGCGCCGGCGACACCTTGAGGTCCACGCGCACCTCGGGAATCTGCATCCCCTTGCGGCCACCTTCGCCCACGGGTTCCAGATTCATGTGACAGACCGGGCATTTCCCTTTGGCCGCGTATGTTTTCTCCCCTTCACACTTCATCGGGCAGTAAAAAACGTCCGCCGCGAAAACGAATAAAGGAAACAGAATCAAAAACAGGGAACGCCGGAAAAATTTCACTTACGGTACCTTTGGATATCGGCCTCGACCATCATGCGGACCATCTCTTCGAACGAAACCTCGGGCTTCCAGCCAAGCTCACGCTTCGCTTTTTCGGGAGTACCCAGCAACGTGTCCACTTCGGCGGGACGCATGAACGCCTGGTCGACCTTGATGTAGTCCTGGTAGTTCATACCGGCCGCTTTGAAAGCGAGATCGGCAAAATCGCGAACCGAGTGGGCCACCCCGGTAGCCACGACGTAATCGTTCGGCTCCTTCTGCTGCAGCATCATCCACATGGCACGTACGTAATCGCCGGCAAAACCCCAGTCGCGCTTGGCGTCGAGGTTACCCATGCGCAATTCCTTAGCGAGCCCCGTTTTGATGCGGGCAACGCCATCGGTGATCTTGCGGGTAACGAACTCGAGCCCGCGGCGCGGAGACTCGTGATTGAACAAAATTCCCGACACCGCGAACAGGCCGTAGCTCTCACGGTAGTTCACCGTGATGTGATGCCCGTACACCTTCGCTACACCGTACGGGCTGCGCGGATAGAACGGCGTCATCTCCGACTGCGGAATTTCGCGTACCTTGCCGAACATTTCCGACGACGAGGCTTGGTAAAACTTGGTCTTCGGGCACACCGCGCGAATCGCTTCGAGCATGCGCGACACGCCGATTGCGGTGAACTCCGCGGTTAGCACCGGCTGCTCCCAAGACGTGGGCACGAACGACTGCGCGGCCAAGTTGTAAACCTCGGCCGGCTGCGCCCGTTCCAGAGCTTTCGAGAGCGAAACCTGATCCAAGAGATCGGCGTGGATTAGTTTCACGCGATCCTGAATGTGGGCAATACGGTCGAAGCGCTCATTGGAAGAGCGGCGAACGACGCCGTAAACCTCGTAGCCTTTTTGCAAAAGCAGATCCGCGAGATAGGAACCATCCTGCCCGCTGATACCGGTGATCAGTGCTCGCATGTCACTCCTTTAAAAGTTTGGCGCAGAGTTCGTTGACGAGGGCTGGGTTCCCTTGACCCTTGGTAGCCTTCATCACTTGCCCCACGAAAAATCCTAACAACTTGTCTTTGCCCGCGCGGAAGTCTTCCGCCTGTTTGGGGTTGGCCGCGATGACCTCGCGAATCGCCTTTTCCAGCGCCCCGGTGTCGGAGATCTGGCTCAGGCCCTTTTCCTTCACGATGACGTCGGGGGCCTTCGAGGTTTTAAACATCTCTTCGAAAACGTCTTTCGCCATCTTGCCGCTGAGCTCGTTGCTGACGATTTTTTGGACCAGCGATCCGAGATGATCGGCGGACACGGGCGAGCTTTCGATCTCCAGGCCTTCCGCATTCAGGCGGCCCAGCAGCTCGTTCATGATCCAGTTGGCGCTCAGCTTGGCGTTGCCCGTGATCTTTACGACCTGCTCGTAATAATCTGCGAGATCGCGCGAGGCCGTCAGTACCGCGGCATCGTAATCGGTCAGCTGGAACGTAGTCTTGAAACGCTCGCGCTTCACTTCCGGAAGCTCCGGCATCTGCGATTTGATGGTCGCCTGCAACGCCGGCGTGATCATCAGCGGGGCCAAGTCCGGCTCCGGGAAATAGCGATAGTCGTGCGCCTGCTCTTTTTCGCGCATCACTTCGCTGATGTTCTTGGCGGAGTTCCAGCCGCGCGTCTGCTGCTTGATCTTCTCGCCACTTTCGAGCGCGGTGATCTGACGGTCGATCTCGTACTCGATCGCCTTTTCCACGAAACGGAATGAGTTGATGTTTTTCAGCTCTACCTTCGTACCGAACTCTTTAGCGCCAACCTTGCGGACGGAAACGTTCGCGTCGCAGCGGAAATTGCCTTTTTCCATGTTGCCGTCGCACACTTCGGCGTAACGGAACAGGTTGCGCACGGTACGCAGGTACTGACCGGCTTCGTGCGACGTGCGCATGTCGGGTTCGCTCACCATCTCGCAAAGCGGAACCCCGGCGCGGTTCAAGTTCACGAGCGTGTCGTGCCCGCGGTGTACCGACTTACCCGCATCTTCTTCGAAGTGGATGCGCGTAATGCCGATCCTCTTTTCTTCTCCACCCTTCAGGCGAATCGTGACGTGTCCACCCGTGCAGTAGGGACGTTCGTACTGCGAAATCTGGTAGCCCTTCGGCAGGTCCGGATAAAAATAGTTCTTACGCGCGAAAATGCTCTCTTCGTGTACCGTCGCCCCGATAGCCAGCGCGGCGCGAATGCCGAGCTCGATCGCCTTCTGGTTGATCACCGGCAAGCTGCCCGGCTGGCCCGTACACACGGGGCACACGAACGTGTTCGGGTTTCCCTCGAACGAGTTAGGGCACGAGCAGAACATCTTGCTCTTGGTGAGCAGCTGCGCGTGAATCTCTAAACCAATTACCGCTTCGTATCCGTCACGTGCGCTCATTTTGCCTCCGACCATTTGGGAAGCGAGAAAGCCCCGCGCGCCAGCTCGAACCCGCGGGCGAGCTCGAACAACGTCTTCTCGTCGAAATGTTTGCCAATGAGCTGCAGGCCCATCGGCAGCCCCTGCTCGTCTTTTCCGCACGGAACGGAAAGGCCCGGCAGCCCGGCCAAGTTTACCGGTAGCGTGTAGATGTCCGACAGGTACATCGTCAGCGGATCGTCCGTCTTCTCGCCCAGCTTGAAGGCCGGGGTGGGTGAGGTCGGCACCGCCACCGCTTGCACCGTTTTGAACGCTTCCACGAAATCGTTTTGAATCTTACGGCGAACCACGTTCGCTTTTCCGTAGAAAGCATCGTAGTAACCGGCCGACAACGCGTACGTGCCGAGCATGATGCGCAACTTTACTTCGCGGCCGAAACCCTCGCCGCGCGACTTCATGTAAACCTCTTCGAGCGACCCGGCCTGCTTGGTGCGGTGTCCGTAGTGAACGCCATCGTAGCGCGCCAGGTTGCTGCTCGCTTCGCTGGTGGCGAGCAAGTAATAAACCGACAGCGAGTACTTCGCGTGCGGCAGCTTGATGTCGACGAGCTTGGCGCCTTCCGACTTCAAAAGTTCCAGCGACGCTTCAAACGCCTTTTTGCCGGAGCCTTCGAGGCTTTCCGTCCAGTCGCGGGGCACGCCGATCGTGGCCCCCTTCAGCGAAACTCTCTGTAGCGAATCGGTGTACTTGGGAACCAGGGCGCGCGAGCTAGTTGCGTCGCGGCCGTCGTAACCCGCCATCACTTCCAGCACGCGGGCCGCGTCCCACACGTTTTTTGCGAACGGTCCAACCTGATCCAACGAGCTCGCAAACGACACGACGCCGTAGCGGCTGACCCGTCCATAAGTGGGTTTCACGCCGACGACGCCGCACAAACTCGCGGGCTGGCGAATGCTGCCGCCGGTGTCGGTGCCGA
>JBGSST010000469.1:0-3520 GCA_041736915.1 Bdellovibrionota bacterium | reverse complement strand
CCCCTCAACTTAATCCTTTACGCCAAGGGGCTGGAAAAACAGGCGGAGGGCTCAGGGCTCGCGACGGAAGAGGGTTACCAGCTGGTTAAGGAGATTCGGCGCAAGGCGAACATCATTAACGGTATCAGTGCCGAGGCCCGCGCGTTGGTAAAGCAGGTTCGCCAGGCGGTTCGCGACGGCGAAGACGAATCGGGAATCAAGTTTGCGTTGGGCTCTCTACAGACCGCGGTCGGTAACGAACGCACCATTGGCTGGGTGACGTTGCACCACGAGCACAACAAGATTCGCATTCCGCTCGTTACCGACGAGCTCATCTCGCTGGTGAGCCGTTACGAGTCGGCCGACGGGCGTGAGAAAAATGCGCTTAAGAAACAGCTTACGGTCCTGGTTTTGGCGCGGCTCAAGGCTCTCGAAGCGATCAGCAAAGAGCTTGAAGATCAAACCGACGTCGTTCTCAATCAGCTCGACGCGATAATCGGTAAGCTCAACGAAGAGCAATCCGTTCGCGCCTCCGATATCCGTAACGTGATCGCCTCACTAAAAAAGCCGCGCGCGCTGACGCTGCCGTACCTCAACTCAATCGACGGGGTGCCGCCAACGAGCGGACCCGGCACCAAACTTCCGCGTCCCGAGAACGGGTTTTAGCGAACGTCGAGGTCCAGGGCCTCGGGGCTTACCAAGCCGTTGATGGTCAGCTCGTACTGCCACGCCCCACTCTTGTTGCTGAACAGCAACAGGCCCGATCCCTGCGGATCCGCGAGGTAGACCAGAACGAAGGCGTCACTGGGTGAGGTAGCCGCTACGGCGACGCGGCCGGTAGTATAGGAACCGTTGTTGTAGATACCTTGCAGAAAGGAGGTTTCGCCGTCGGCCGTATTGATCGTAAGCGTTTCAAGGTTACCGTAATTTTCCGTGGCAACGTGCAGGAACCCCGCCGGGTCGAGGTAACCGTCGAGCGACGCGTAGTAGGGGGAGGCGCTCGTAAGTCGGCTTAACACCCAAGACCCCGAGAGGTCGGTGGCGTAACCCACGGTGCGCTCTCCACTTCCTTCGCAGAAATAGATGGCGTGGACATTTCCGGCTCCATCCATAAACGACTGCAGCTGCGAAATCCCGGAGGTGCAGGTAGTGACCCCGTCGGTAGTGATCGGCGACCTCAGAGCGGTAGCGGCCAGGGGGCTGGTCCGCGTGCCCACGAGGCCGCGTGACGGAAGCGACTGCTCGATCCGGCTGCCCACCAACGACGAACTCGGTCCCGCGTGTATCGAGAAGTCCGTAAATAAGTTGCCGCCGCTCGTGACGAAAAAATTGTCCACGAACGACCAGACAGCTGCGCTACGGACAAACAGCGCGCCGACGCAGGAGACACAGCTTGTGTTCGTGAGAACGTGCGGCGCTCCGCCGATTAGGGCTAGTCCCGAAGTTTTATAAATGTTGGGGAGACCGGCCGCGGTGACCTGCTCGCTCACGAAGGAGCCGCCAGAGTTATTGGCGTAGCGCGGCCCGTAGTCCGATCCGCCATCGAAACCGTACGCCACGTGCACGGTCCCTAATTCATCGACCACCAGGCGACCGCTCGTGACCGCCCGCCCCGGCTCGATATCCGATATCGACCAGGTTGAACTTTCTCGGCGCAAGTACTTTGGCTCTCCGTTCGCGCGCACCAAAGCGTGAATGATCCCCTGAGGCACCGGGCATTGCACGAGCAGGTCCTGCGTGGCTCCGCTGTAAGTAGAGGTCAACAGAACGCTGGAGGATGAGAGGGTGCTGAAAGTTTTCTTCGCCACCGGATAACCCTTTAGGGCAGGGGAACTCGCATAGAGGGCCGGCACGGTCGCCGGCGCGCCCACGACGGAGTCGAAGGCGACGATCTCGGCTTCGTACTCGCCATGGGGAATGGTGAGCTGGATGCCCTGGCGAAGCTGCGCGAGCGTGTAAGGAAACGCCACCTGGCCGTTCAGGCGCAAACACGAAAGCGATCGCCCGCCTACGTCGTTGCTCCGTAACGTATTGGACACCCCGCCACGAACTACCACCGCGAACTGGTCCAGGTCAGCCAGAGCGCGGGAAGTCGGCGGCTCGAAGGTCAGGGTGATCGTCGGGCGAAACGTGCCCAACGTGCAGCGAGCCAGTATGGCGACCGCGATAAGGCCGAGCGCCGGAGTTATAACGCGTAGTGATCGGATCCGGCGGGGCATGGACAAATAGTAACAGGTCAGGTGCGGCGTTTCGAACGCAATGCCTTCAGGAAGCGGGCGAGTTTCGAGGTGCTTTCCGGGCGGAACGGAATGCCGTGCTGGCGCCAGACGGCCTTCAATATTTTTAGGTCGCGCGCCGGATTCACCGTTTCGCATTCCCCCTCGTACGTGACCTTGCCGAAAATTTCCGTACGGTCGAGTTCGAGGGAAAGCCCCTCCACGTGGCGCCCGACGCGCCGGTTCTTGATCGCCCCCAGATACGAAAGCTCCGCGAGCGGCAACGCCTTGGCTTTCTTGGCCAGCTCCTTTACGGGACGAACCTTCAGTGACGCCAGGGGGACTTTGCCGGCCACGATGGCGCGCGCCGTTTTGGGCGGTAGCCGGCATTCCCACTCTTCTTTAACGGAAAAACCGCGCGAGGATTTCGTGGACGAAGGCATCTTCACCGTCAGCAGAAAAACTTTATCCTCCTGCCGGATGCGGATACCGATTCCCTGTTTCGCGAAAGGAAGCTTAGGCAGCACGTCGAAGTAGTGGTTGACCTGCTGGTGAGTTTTTCCCGGCTTTCCGGCACGCCCCAGTTTTTTCCAGTTAGTTGCGGTGAGTCGTAATTTAAACTCTTTTTCCAGAGGGCGAGGCATCCCGCGAACTTACCGGACGAAATCCCAAAGCGGAACCACGGTGAAATCTTTTCGTATTGAACTTCGTCGGCGCGAGGCGTTGTTTCTCTATAACGTTATTTCACTTTCTGTTGGGAGGAAGTTCATGAAGGTTCTTTTATCGGTGTTGGTTTTCTCTTTCACTCTGGCGGCCAATGCGGCGCAGATCACCTCGGCCACGTACGATGGCCGTACGGACGAGATCGTGGTCAAGGTTATCTACGGCGGCTGTGCGCTCGAAACGTTCAAGCCGACGTATGGTGCGTGCATGGAGACTTATCCTGCACAGATCACTGTGACGCTCGATGATACCCAAGACCGTTGCAAAGGCTTGATCCCCGGTACGGTCCGCGTGCCGGCCCCGGAAGGCTGCCGTCCGGCGTACGTGAGCGTGAAAACGGCTCGCGGTGGCCGGGCGACCGATTCGGTGTTCGTGCCCGAAACGATGGAATGAGTTTTTCGCTCACGCGAAAAAGAAAAGGGGATCGTCCCAACGGACGATCCCCTTTTTATTTTCTTATCTGATCCGGCTTAGCGTTTCCGGGGCGCCTTGCGCGGAACGCGGGCGAGCGACTTGCTCGCCGGAATCGGATTCAGCGGCTGCGACGCGCGGAACTGTGCGGGAATATTTTCACGCGCGGCCGCCTGCTGTCGCGGGGCCGG
>JBGSST010000468.1:0-3914 GCA_041736915.1 Bdellovibrionota bacterium | reverse complement strand
GGCCGACGAGGCCAAGGCGCTGCAGACGGCCACGGCCACTTATGAGCAGCTCCTGGACCTTCCCGTGAGTGCCGAAGCCCGGGACCGCTTGCTGGAGGCGCTGGCGACGGGGGCCGATCCTTTTCGCGCGCCAGAGGACTCCAACATTGATACCGCAGGGCGCAAGTTGACGGAGTTCAAGAAAATGCTCGAATCACTCGGTTGGAACACGCCCATCATGCGGGCCACGCTGCAGGAGGTGGCGGCGCGTAGGGTGGGGATGCTTCGCGCGGTGGCTGAAAAAATCGAGCAGCATGTCGCCGATACCATTGAGGACCGCAAGTTCGAACTGCCCGCGGCGGCGGGGTCGGTATTCTCTCCCAACGTACGATATCTCGTCGGTGATATCGTACGTAATGGTACCCCCCAATACACGGTTATAGAAACGTCGACGGGAAAGCGGCAGGTTTACCCCGTGGATACGCCGCTATTGGGCCAGCCCCGATTCAACGCGGATGGAACCAAGCTTTTCTTCACCGAAAACCAAAATCAGTCTTTGCGCGTATACGAATTCAAGAATGGCGAAGTGGTTAGCCCTCCGATTCAGGTGGGCGGGCCGGATTTTTGGGCGCGGTGGGGCTGGGGCCCCGCAAGTTTTGTCCGCGCGCAGGCCACGACTAATCCCAACTTCGTTCTGGCTCAGCACGATGGCCGAAACGGGTTGTACTTGTACGATCTCGGAACCCGAAAAGTGAACAAGCTTGCGGGGACCGGTGGAATCGATTCCTACTACTCCGGCGGCGGTTACCGTAATCGATGGGGCATGACCTCGACCGGCGATCGCATCTTGATGACCGTAAAGGAGGGCAGTCGGGTCGTACTCAAGTCGGCCACCTTGAACGCTACCGGTAAAGTAGGGAAGTGGACCACCCATGCCGCGTGGCCAGAATACTCGACGTACGCTCACGCGCGATCGGAGCTTGCGGCCTCGGTCGACCACGTGGCGGTGCCCTTGCTTCCGAGGAATCGGTCTATAACGATCGTGGCCCTCAAAGATGGTACCGGGCGGGCCCTGCAGATACCGCCCGACCTGTCGGACATGGTAGGCGACGCGAACCCATTGTTTCACCCCAACGGAAAATTGTTGGTGGTGCCCGTCATTGGCTCGACGGCCAACCAACGACAGGTCTACTTTTTTGATGTCGCGACGGGCGAACACAAGGGCACTTACCCCGTACCCGATGCCCAGTCTGTTGGGTTGGCGGCCGACGGCGAGGCATTAGTGATTCGTGGCTACCATTCGGTGAGGGTGGTCTCATACCGGGGGCAGGTAGGGGGCTTACCGTGAGACCGTGGGCGCTTTTTTTCGGTCTGGTGCTCGCTCCGCTTGCCGGCTTTGGCGCCGCCCCGGGGTTAGACCCGTGTTTCGTGGGGTTTTACGGTCTCGCCTCCGACGATCCGCAGGCGGTTTCACTAATCGATTCCACGTACCAAAAATTGCTGGAGCTTCCGGTGAATCCCAACTCACGCGAGCGCGTGCTCGAGGCTATCGAGCAGGGCCGTGATCCCTTCGCCATTCCCGGGGAAGACACGGATCTTTACACCGTTGCCAAACACACGCAGGAGTTTCGCCGGATGCTGGACCGCCTCGGCTGGAATACGCCCGAAACGCGGGCCCGGCTTTTGGCACAGGTAGCGCAGCGGCTCGGGCGGACGGAAATGGCCGTGAAGGTCCGGGATCAGTCCCTTAAAGACGGTGAATCCGACGTTAGGTTTCAGTTTCATAACGCCGAGCATTCCGTGGCGATGCCCGGAGGGCGATACTATATCTCGCGCGGCAACGGCCCCGCCCCCGACTACTCGAATCGGATCTATGTTTACGACACGCAGACAAAAACCGAGATGTCGGTGCCTGGCTATCGCACCGGCGTCGTTTACCGGCCCCTTCCGCTGGCCGATGGAAAACGCGTCGTCATTCAGGTGGGCGACCAGCTGAAAATTCACCGGTTCGAAGAGGGCAAAATTTCGGCGGACGCCGAGACGATCAATCCTCTTTCACTCGTCGGCAAGGTGTTGGGCCGCAAACACAGACAGCTCGAATTGATAACGCCGCTCAAAGACGATAACTGGATCGTGGCGCAGCTGCAGGACACGCACAAGCTGGTGCTTTACGATCTGGAGAAAAAAACGGTCCGCACGATTAAGGGCACCGGGCCATTCATCAAGGGATTCAAGTCCGAAGAAAACCACAGCTGGGGCCTCGTCAAGGCCACGAACGAGCTTCTCGTGCTCAACCCGAAAAAAAATCGGCTCGTGATACGGTCCGGAATCCTCGGGGCCAAGGGGCAGGTGGAAGAATGGAAGACGGTCATGGAATTTCCGCCCCGCCCGGAAGACCAGCGCTTCTACGGCCCAATCCAGGCGAGTGAACAGTACATTATCTTACGAGGTATTCCGAAGCCGGGGCAGGTTTCGCTAATCAACCGCAAGGATGGCACCGTTCGGGACTTGGCTACTCTCCACCCCAACGGCGCCCGAGTCGACTACCAGTTACACCCCGACGGTCGGCGAGCGCTTACCTACTCCTACGATGCCGAAAGCAGACAAAACTCCTACCACTGGATGGATCTCGATTCGGGAAAGACGACCTTCATATTGAAAGCAAAGTCCGACGCCCATCTTTCTGCCGATGGAGAGCGATTGATTTTCCGCGGGTCTGTCTTCGATGCCGGCTCCCGGGACGGCGTGGTGATAATCGTCAACCCCCACAACCGGACCGTGCCGTAAATCGTCTCCCTACTCGCCGGTGTCCGGCCTTAGCCTCAACGCACCGGTGGAATACGCATCAACCCGTGGCATCGCGCTTGCTCCGTAAGGGCGCAGTCATGGAACTCAAAGAGCGAAGTTACGAAGAGATCGATCGCGACGGGCGTTGGTACCGCAGCTTTTCCCTGCGCATCGGTGAGCCTTGGATCCTGATCGAGCACTGGGCTTCCGAAAATGGCTACCGCATGGTCGCCATGAAAGGTAACTCGAAACGCCTTTACGTGAAGAACCAAGACTCTAAGTGGTTACGTCAGTACGTAGAGTTTCGCGGTACTGAATCGCGCATGGAGATTAAGGCGTGGATGCTGCCCGGCTGGATGGCGAACCTGGCGGGGTTGTATCGCCTGCCCATCCCGCTCAATCTTTTGGAAGAGGGCTGGATCGGTAAGCGCGTGCGTCGCCAGTTCACGCTCGAGCTCAATGCACTTTTAACCCGGTTGCGCCAAAGTTTGATGACCGGCTCGCTCGGGTTTCATTGGACTGATCTCCGCCCCGAAACCGTCGCGTTCGGCGGGGGGCTCGTGTTGCTGACGCTTTTGTTCCCCACTTTGTTCTTGGCGCAGATGCCGCTCACCAAATCGTGGCTTGGCTACACGCTGACCCAGACGCTGCACCAGTTCCTATGGGTGGCCATTCCCGCCGTCATCGGGGGAGCTGCGCTGGCGCTGGCTTGTCGTATCACCGACAAACGTTGGATACGTGCCACCGTAGCGGGCGTGGCGTTTGTCTTGTTCGCCGGAATCGGCGGCTACCGTTTTCATCAGGACCTGGGAAAACACGTCACGAAGGTGGCCTTCGCCAACTGCTTCGAAGACGTTGCCGAGCGATCCTGTCAGGCGCTCTTGCAGACGATGCCCGCCGACAGACGTACGGAAATGGTTCGCCAGATGGACCGCCTGCGCGAGCTAGTGCAAAGGAAGTAAAAAAAAACGGCCCCCGCAAAGCGAGAGCCGTTTCTCCCTAATTTCTTGTTCCGCTGACTAGCAGCGCCGACCGCGGCCGAAGCAACGCATCCGTCCACCGCCACCGATACGCACGTTCACGCCGACGCGAACGCCACCACCACCGCAGCCACCGGCCATGCGCATGCAACCACGGATGCGGGCGCC
>JBGSST010000424.1:0-3509 GCA_041736915.1 Bdellovibrionota bacterium | reverse complement strand
AAAAGGAGGGACTCCTTTTTGGTTAGCGGTAGGTCTTGGACGGCTTGAAGGGCGGACGGCTCGCTACGTCCTGGCTTTGGGCCAGAGGCGGGACCACTTTCGGAGCCTTCTTTAATGCGTCGCGTTGCGCCAAAATCGTTTTGGGAAGCGAGAGCACGCCGGCCGAGAGCAACGTGTTCTTCTCATTGCCCTTGAGCGGTTTCACGCCGTCCAAGATCCAAGCGCGAACCTGTTTGTAGTCGTCTCCCGATTTCGTTTTCAGCTGGCTAACGAGCAGAGCCGCCGCGCCCGTGACGAACGCCGTGGCCTGGCTGGTACCCGACATCGTGCCGAACTTACCTTCCGGCAGGGTCGACAGAATCGAAAGGCCCGGGGCCGCAACCTGAACGGTTTTACCGAAGTTACTGCTCGGCAAAAGCTGGTTCTGTTTGTTCAACGAAGCCACGCCGATGATGTTATCGAGGCCGTAGCTTGCGGGATAATACGGGATCTGATCGTTGCTGTGGCCGTCGTTACCGGCCGCCGCGACGAAGAGAATGCCCTTCTTGTGGGCGTCCTGAATGGCCGCGCGCTCGGAGGCCGCGGGATCGGAACCACCACCGCTATAGTTGATGATGTCGGCGCCGGCTTTTACCGCGTACTGAATCGCGCGGACCGTGTTGGCCAAGTTATTAAAGCCCGCACCCGAGTTGTCGTAATACTTCAGCGCCATGATCTGCACGCGCTGGCAGTTCGTGCCTTGCGGAAGACCGGCGTTCGCCGTCGAGGCGACGATGCCCGAGATGTGCGTGCCGTGGCCGTGATTGTCGTACGGAAGCGGAACGTCGTGCACGAAGTCCCAGCCGATCACGTCATCGATAAAACCGTTCTTGTCGTCGTCGATGCCGTTGCAGCTCTTGTCGCGGCAAGCGAGCCCCTGCGCTTTGAGCTCCGCGGGCGGTTCCCACGCCCCCGACTCACCGGGGTTCGTCCACACGAGGTCTTTCAAGTCGGGGTGGGTGTAATCGATACCGGTATCGACCACGGCCACGGTAATCGGCGAGCCGCACTCGGTGGCGCCCACGCGGGTGGTCGCAAACGAGGGGGCGAGCAGATCAAAAAATCCAATGGAAGAAAGCGCCCAGTCTTTCGCAATCGCGGAGTCGTTCTTCACCGGCGTCGCGATCTTCTTGCCCTTCAGGCGATCGGACACTTCCTGGGGAAGATTAGGGTACTGCAGCTGTTCATAACGTTTGGTGAGCGACGGCTTCGCCCACGCGCTCACGGAAATCAAAAATGAGAGTGCCGCGATTTTTGCGACTTTCAACTCTTTAGCCCCCGACTTCAGCATCTCAACTCCAGCTCTACTTTGTTCCCACACCACCCGGCCCCAACGATGGACCGACGCTGCCAGCTGTTAGAGCAAGGCGGATGCCAGCACTCTGATTTTCCAACGTACGAGGAAAGCTATGTTTTCCAGCTGTCTACGACTAGCGGGTGGCTAGTGGGTGGGTGGCTCAGTGACGTTTTACGTCAGCCAAAGTGCCGCCGGGCGCGCACCAAAAGTCTACGCCCCCAAAAAAGGGGTCAGACCCCTTCAAGAACTTTTTTCGTCGTGCTCCCCTTGGGGCGTTGTGGGGGGTGACGCGCACTGCGGGTGGACGCGGCGGTTTCCCGCACAAAAAACGGCAGCGTCATTGCACTAAATGCAGGTATGGGTTGGCGTAGAAAACAAAGGGGATTCACGGCAATTTTTTTCTTCGGGGCACTCGTGGGCCCATCCGCGCTTGCCATTCCGGACTGGATCAAAAAGCTAGGAGATTGCGATTTTGCCAAGATCGTCCAGCGCTCCGAAAGCCGGGCGCACCTTTCGCCCGAGGATCACGCCAAGCTCATTCTGCAAGACATCGCGGAGGAAAGGAAAAATCCGAAACCGGTCGCGAAGCCTTTCGACCCGGCGGTGGATCCCGAGACCGGAAAGAGTTTTCGGGCGATGGGCGTTCGCGCCGCGCTTAATCCCGATGAGTTGATTGCCACGTTGCCCACCGCAGAAGGCCGCCAAAAAGCTCGCGATGCCTACGAAACCGGAAAAATCAATTTAGACCAGCTCCACGAGCTTCAGCTCATCTGTACGCTGACCGACAAGCCCGTACAGGAGATGCTGGATCAGTACGAGCGCACCGGCGGCCATTACGGACCTAGCTCGTCCACGGTGATTCCCAACGGACTCAAGGAAAAGATCCTCACCGGAGAACCGAAGCCCACCAAGCCCAAGGAAGTTCGTGGCGCTCACTCGCCGACTATTCTAAATGATCCGGCCAAGTTTCAAATTTTGAGCCAGGAAACCAATCCGAACGGCACCCTAAAGGTGAAGTTTAAGAAGTGGGTCGTTACGCCGGAAGCTCCGACCGGCGCCTGGTCGAAGCCGAAGACCTCGACGCTGGCGCCATTGCACTGGACGGAAGAGGACGTGGAGTTCGCCGGCAAACTCACGGTGACGCGAGGAAAGTTCTACAAGTCGGAAAAGCGAGAGGGAGAAACGATCACCTTCCTGCGTTACCAAGCCTTCCGCGTCGAGCAAGAGAATTACCAGCACGACGAAAAACCTGGCGCCATCGAGTGGGAAGTGCTCGTGACCGATAAGAATGAAGTGATCAGCTCCTACCCTACCGGAAACTAGCCCCCAACTTTTCTAATAGCGGCTTCACTTCTTCGAATTTTCCTTTCCCGGACGGGCTAGCTACAACCAGCCTAATGAACATGGAGGTTGGTTATGAAGAAGTTACTAGCGGTTGTCCTTGGGGTGTTTGGTTTGAATGCGGTTGCCGCCGATCCGCCGTCGGTGCACGGAATGCTGATTTTCGGGAAGACGCAAATCTACGTCTCCCATCTGCCGATGTACCATCGCCCGCACGACTACCAGGCGATTCTAAAAGTTAGCTTGGGGGCGGACCAGGCCAAACTGGTGGCGGACATGAACGATAATCCGAACGAGCCGGTCTACACGATCGAACCGGAGAGGTTCGTGCTGCCGGAGGTAGTGGAGGGGCTGAAACCCTTCAAGGCCACGGTTTACCGGGGGCACTTCGAACGGGGCGGCAAACCGATCTTTCGGGCTACGTTAACGCCTGAAAAGCTGGTGTTGTTCAAAAAGCTGAACGCGGCCGAGCCGCAGCCGAAGGAGCTGGGGATGCTCGTGTTTGGCGAAGGCACCGCGTATTTTGCCGCGCACGTAATCACCAAGAAACCTAACTTCGATCAGATCGTGGAGTTGAACGAGCTAACCGCCGCGCAGAAGATTCACTTAGAGCGGTTAGGCGGCACGATGAGCGTCTCCGGGCTCGGCCTCGCCGATACTGACCCGCTGACCGAAGGGACCCTCTTCCCGAAAGTGGGAACGACCCGGGGCTGGTCCTTCGGCGTGAAGCAGGTCATCTACACGGAGACCGGTGACCTCGAACACTGACTAGCGATGAGCGGCATTGAGGGCGACGGAGCCCGGTTCGAACCCTTCCATCGGGAAGAGATCG
>JBGSST010000422.1:0-6200 GCA_041736915.1 Bdellovibrionota bacterium | reverse complement strand
ATCCAGGCCGCCCGAAAGCAGGGCAACGGCCTTTACGCGTGGTTTGGTGGCAGGGATGGTCATAGGAACCAACCTATACTTGTTAAGTCGTTTAATATCAATGACTTCTGTCGAGGTGCCGGAGCTGGCTAGGGGCTAGGCAGGCTAAGTCACTGAAACCTTTCTAGTCTCGCCGGGTCGGGGGAGGGGGGTGAAAAAAAGTTACGCTCCTGGTACGAACCCGACGCCTGTAATTGACCCCGGGAATACGGCACCCCGCTTGCACAATTAGTCAGTCATGGCAGCAAAGATCTTCATCATGGCGTTGGTTATGTTCGCTGGCTTTACCGCGCGGGCCGAGCGTCCGACGGCTTCAAATCCGATCAACTGGATCTCGGGATTAGGCGATGCGGCGTTTAACGACGCGGGCGGCGTCTTTCTCCCCGTCTCGGTTTTGCAGGGAATGCGCGATGGGCAGATTGCCCCCATTCAGCAGTTCGCGCTCGTGCAGCACACGATTAACGAGTGCACGAAAGAGGCGATGGCAAAAACCCCCGACATCCGGGCCCCTTACGTGGTGGCCGCGGCGACGTTCAAGTGGGGCGTTTGCTTGATGACCTCGTGTCTGAAAAACGTTTTGCTTCTCCAGCTAATCCCGCTCCTATCGAATAGATACGGCAATGACTCGGACCGCCAGTCGGCGCAGACCCAAGGTGCGGTGCTGGTTCAGGCCTTTCAGCAGCAGGATGGCTGCGATGGCGCCGGCAACTCCGGAATCGATCCGCTCATCGCCCAGATGTTCCAGTAGCCCTTTTGTGGGATAATCTCGTGTGGACGGGGCTACTTAACGCCGCGCCGCACTCGCATGCCAAATCCTTTCACCCGACTTAAGCAGCATCCGATTCAAGCCGGTGTGCTGTCCTTTATGTTGCCCGGCCTGGGGCAGCTTTATCAGCGCCGTCTCGTCGCGGCCGTTCCCTTCTTTTTATTTTTCATTGTTCTGCTTTGGTCGGACTTTCGTTTGTGGATCGTGGTGCCGATGGCCGTGGCGGCTTGGGACGCACAACGAATTCCCGCGCAGAAGCTCGCCTGGGATCGACGGATTGGCTTTTACTTCATCGTCGCCACGATTGCCTTCTTTGCTTCGTTCGCGCTGCTCTCCGAACGCGTGGTGGGGCAGCCCGCGATGGGCAAGATGGGGTACACCGCCGACGCGCTGGCGGAATCGATTCAAACTTGCGGGATACAGCGGAACGCCATGCCTAGCACCATCGCCGACTGCGCGGGATTGCGGTGGGGCCGCGACCCCTGGGGCCAGCCCTACGCGTACGTGCTTCAGAATGCGGGCTTCGAGATCCGATCGCTCGGCCGTGACGGCGTGACGTCGGAAGACGACTTCGTTTTTCGTTACCACTTTCCTGCTTCACTGCGCACGGGCGCGATGGGGCGTAAGTGAACCTTTCGCGCCTGACCACATCGGTACTCTGCCTGCTGCTGTCGGGCTTTGCGGCACGCGCGGAGGTGATCTTCAAGCACAAGGGAGAGGAGCTGGTTTTTCTGCGGGGCAATGTCGACTTCACGCTCGTCCACCCACTCAAAATTTTGCATGGCCACATCGGAGACATGTCGGGGGTTTCGAAGCTCGAGCCCGGCGAGCTACTCTCCGGTGTTTTCGTTTCAATGACGGGGGATACCGGACGCATTTCGTTCGACGAGCCGCAGGGGGCTAAGATTCAGTCGTGGATGGGAGCTCCCACACCGTGGAAGGTGGAAAGTTACACGCTAGTGCCTAAGCGGCGCGAAGGAGATACGGACTTCGTGGAGCTCGTAGCTAACTGGACCATTGGTCCGAAAAAATTCGTGCACAATGTGCCCGTGAGCTGCCAAGCCGATGAGCAGACGTTGCGGTGCCGCCTCAGTACGGTAGCTACTTTTTCTGGGCTCGGCTGGGACCGGCCGATAATGCTGTTCTTTCCCGTAGCGGATAAGTTCGAAGTGACGGGCGAGTTCGTGTTCGGCGAAAAAGGGGGCGCGGAGTAATGCCGAAATACTCCGTGTTCACTATCTTCTTCTTGGGCGTGCTCTTGTCCACGTCGTGGCTGTGCAACGCGATCGTGGTGCGCGTAACGGACCTACTGTACCTGCCCATTGCGGCGCGCTTTCTCTTGGGGGCCATGGCGCTGTTCTTCATTCCGGCGATTTTCCTACACCGTTTTCCCCAGCGCTCACTGCGTCTTTTGCACGCGGCAATTTCGGTGTCGGGGCTCGTGTATTTCATGGGGCCTCTGCTGACTCAAGTTTCGCTGCAAACCCTGCCTTCGGGTGCGGTGGCCTTGGTGATGTGCACGGTGCCAATCTGGTTGTCGCTAGTCATACGGGGCTTTCAAACCGATCGCTTTTCCGATCTCTTTCTTCTCGTGCTGGGGATGGCGACCTTCATTTTTGGCGTGTGGACCGTGGCCAGCGAGCGGGGCAATCCCGCACTGGGGCTCTTGTACGTAGCGCTGGCGTGCGGCTGCCAGGTAATGGGCGTGTGGCTCAGCCGGCGGCTTTTCTGGCTGCACTCGGCCCTGGACCTCAACTTTTGGGCGATGTTTATGGCTGGCCTCGCCCACGGCGTGCTGGCTTTGCTACACGGTGAGCACACGCAGCTGCCGCTCAACCCCACGCTGTTTCCCACCTACGGCCTCATCGTATTTTTGGGGTTCGTCGCCACCGGCTGCGCCGCGTATTTCTACCGGGTGGAGTCGATCACCCGGACTACGTTGATGCTGCTCACGCTCACCGTTCCTACCTTCGCGCTTTTGCTCGGCGTGGGGGCGATGGGAGAAACGCCACTCAATGCGTTTACGCTGGTGGGACTTGCGATCTGTTTGTTCGCGCTCGCCAAGGCCTGCTGGCTCGGTAATCCCGGCCAGTGGATGACTCTGCTGCTCAATAACGATCGACGCCAGGGCGATCGGCTGGTTTGTCTGCTCGATGGCTTTCTAAAGCGCATGGGCGATGCGCAAACGATGCGCATTCAGGTGATTGACCTGGCCATCGGCGGCGTGGGGTTCCGCCTCGACAAAGAAGCGCAAAAGGGTGACTCGGTCATCGTTACTTTGCCCATGGGCAAGAACTGGACGTCGGTTACCCTCGAAGGAAAAGTTGCCCACATCAACAAGCAAGGCAGCCGCGAGTATCCCTTCGTGGGCGGCATCGAATTTACGAACCTCTCGGGCCACCGGCGCCAATGCGTGGTGGAATTTCTCGCGCGGGTGTCGCGCGCCGAAGAAGAAAGTATCGGCTCGTTCGTCGCTTAAAGCGCCGGCCAGCCTTTGATCTCTTTAGGAAGCTGCGCCCACTTTTTCTGCACGCCGCAGTCGAGCATCGTGGTGCCCATGTAAGCGTTCGCCATCTCTTCCTTAGCCGGCTGTGTCCAGAAACGCTTCACCATCGGGCAGTAATAGAGATTCCATTGCGTTTTCAGCTCTTCCGAAGTCCGCACGAGCTCCATCAGGCCGGCTTGCAGCTCCGCCACGCGCTTGCGCCATTCCGCTTCGCCTACGTCGCTCGCTAGGGCCTCGAAGCCTTTATCGAGCCGTTTCACGGCTCCGGCCTGCGAGTGGGTTGCGTTAGCCGCCAGCCATTCCGTGCTGAGCTTTTTGCCGGCCGCCGCCAGCTCCCGCATCGCCGGATACTTATCGAAGGCCAGAGCCGTCGAAGTGTCGTGGGCTTGCTTGATGAGGTCGTTCACCGATACCGTTTCGGCATGGACGCGAAACGAGATCAACGAGAACAGCGAAAGGGTCAGAACTAAAAAATTGCGGCGGGTCACTTTCTACTCCTTCTTACCGTCATCCTGAGATAAAGGTGCGAGATGATTTGGCGCGTAGTTTTTCCCATGCTCCCGGTTTTTGCAAGTCTTTCGGCCACGGCCCTGGGGTCCGAAGCGAAGGATTTCGTGCGGCTTGCCCAGCTCGATTACTCCATCAAGTCGCAAATGAATGCCGGCGCGCCTAAGGACTGCGTACTCCTAAAGGACGTCGCCGAGGCGCTCGTGCGGGCCCAGCAGGCCACCACCTTGACCGGACTGTCGCTTCGGGTGCTGGACTGTTACCGCCCTTTTTCCTCGTCCCCCAAATTGCCCGAAAGCGAGCGGCAGGATCTGGCGCGGGGAAATACGGTGGAGGTGATCGTAGCCGACCCCTCGGGTTCGCCCGCGATGCTGCCCAAACCCCACGATCAGGCCATCATTCTGTCCGCCAAGGCGTATAGCCGCAAAGAGGCGAACAAGAACCGCCAGAAGCTAGTCGACGCGCTCGCGCGCGAAGGGTTTCAGGCGTCGCCCAAAAAGTGGTGGCGGTTCACGTACGCCAAGCCGCCGCAGAACGCCGTCGAGGTGACGATAAATGACTTCCCGGCGAGCGAAGTGCCGCGAATTCATTAGTCTTCTCAATCGGTTTGCTTTGGGGGACAATCACCTGACGCCGTGAGACTCCCCACTCGAACATCTCTGTTTTCACTGCTCATTTTGCTGAGCCTGGCCGCCACCGTGACCGTGCGCGCCGAAGAGACCACGAGCGAGCCCGTCCCCCGCCAGCCCAAGCGCAAAGGCGGTATGGGCAACGACATCAAAAAGATCGGTGAGCAGGTAGCGGGCCGCATCGATCGCATCATCAAGAAAAAGACTTTCGAGATGTGGGGCGATCCGTGGCAAATGCAGGGCCTTCCGCTGATCTTCCCCGGTGGTCCCAGCGGGTTTAACCTGGGGCTGAAACTGGCTCTACAAAACGTAGTACGACAGGACCCGCACGAGCTCGAAGTCGAAGCGCAAATTCTCACGAGCGACAAGGGACGTTACAAGCACTACTTCAAGTTCGACGCCCCCCATGCCTTTAACGATCGGCTGCGCCTGACTTTTCGGGTGAACTACGACCGCGACATCGAGCTGCCGTACTTCGGCTCAAGTGGCAATGACACGGAAATCGACTTCGCGGCGCTAGGTAACGAGAACGATCCGCGATATCTGAACGTGCGTGCGGGGCCTAGTATCGACTTTCAGGCTCTCTACCGTTTCGCGGACTACTGGCGCTTTGGTCCGGTAGGCCATATTCGGTGGACCGATGTTACCTTTCCCGCGGGCAGCCTACTTGGCATAGAACGGCCGTCCGGGATTGGGGGGGGCAAGACCCACGGTTTAGGCGTGGCACTCATTCGCGATCAGCTCGACTGGGAACCCTATCCCTCTCGGGGCAGCTATCATGAAATTACCGCGCTTCATCACGGCGGTTTCACGGGTAGTGATTACGATTTCAACCGCTTTACCTACACGTACCGGCGCTTCATGTTGCTGCACCGGCGGCTCATCTTCGCCCACCGTACGCTGTTCGAGTTTCTAGAAGGAGACGTTCCCTATTTTGAGATGTCCGCGATCGGCGGCGTGAACCCTTCACTCGCTTTCGGGGGCGACCGCTTCTTGCGCGGGTTTGAGGGAGGACAGTTTCTCGATCGCATCCGCCTCGCGATGGGCTTCGAGCTGCGCTGGGATCCCCTTTTCTTTCCGTTCGCAAAGCAGGACATCACGCTCGGCTTCGTGCCGTGGATCGATATCGCGCGCGTGTGGCCCCGCGTTTTTCCATTGCAACTCGGTGGCTGGCACGCGGCCGGCGGCTGGGGGTTCCGTTTGATCTGGAACAGCCGTTTGATCGTGCGCGGCGATCTCGCCTTTTCCTCCAACGGCACCCAGTACGTGATGACGCTCGGGAATTCGTTCTAGAACCGAAGCAAACTCGCCGGCGGAGCCAAGCCATATTCATCCACCTACTAAAACATTAGTAGACACCTACTAAAATCTTAGTAGTATTTAACTATGGTCGCACGAATGAAGAAGAAGGAAGTCACGCGAACGCTCACGCCGGTGGAGCTCGAGATCATGAGCGCCGTGTGGCAGCTGGGGAAGGCCACCGTCAAAGAGGTGCAGGCCGAACTTCCGAAGGAACGTGAGCTCGCTTATACGACCGTGGCCACGATGATGAAAATTCTCGAAGGTAAGGGAATCGTGCGCAGTGAGCGGGGCGACAAGGCCCACCTCTTCATTCCCATTTTGCGGCGCGAGGATTATGCCGCGCAGAGCTTGAAGAGCCTCACGCAAAAGGTTTTCGCCGAAAGTCCCACCGCGCTCGTAAAGCACCTGCTCGAAGACACGAAGCTGTCGGTAGACGATTTGAAAGAGATCG
>JBGSST010000383.1:0-3675 GCA_041736915.1 Bdellovibrionota bacterium | reverse complement strand
TTCTGCAGCTCCGACGCCTGCGTCACCGGGCCATAGCGCAGCAGCTCGTCGCCCAGCGGGCGAATGTACTGGCTATGGCAGTGCCAGCAGGCCTCGCGCACGTACAGGTTGCGCCCGTGCACCAGAGCATCGCGGTACGCCTGCGGCGTTTCGTAAACGTCCACGAAGTTCGCCGGCACCTTGTGCGGTAAACCCGAGGTCGACGGGATCTTTTCGATCATCGTCACCGGAACCAGGGCCAGTGAGAAGAACGCCACGAGGAACAAGAAGAGTCCCGCGATGAGAAATACGCCACTGAATCGTTCCAGCATTTTCATGTGTTCACCGCCGCCACTAGCATGGGCTCACGCCGCCGGCTCTCCGTCCACGTGAGGTAAAGGTTAGTCAGGAAACAGAACTCGCCGGCCAAAATCACGATGCCGCTCAGCGTACGTACCCACCAAAAAGGGGCGGAAGCCGCCACCGAGTCGATGAACGGGGCTAGCGATCGCCACATCATTCCCTGCACCACTCCGGCCGCCAGCAGATCGATCTGCATCACCGAGATGCCTACCGCCATCAGCCAGAAGTGCCAACGCACCAGCGTGGGCGACACGAATGGCGTGCCCCAGATGCGGGGCAACAGGTAGTACATCCAGGCCGTTATCCAGATGCTGAAGGTGCCGAACAGCACGAAGTGCGAATGGCCCACGACCCAATCGGTAAAGTGAATAATCGCCTGCGCCGACAGCGTTACCTGCACCGCGCACTGAATGCACGTGATGAGGTAAGAGATCGTGCCGAAGAGAATCCACCGCAGCGTCAAGTTATCGACGAGCTGCTTCCAGTCGGAAGCCAGCGTCGCCAGAATATTGAACACCACCGTGTACACCACCACGTGCACGCCGATACTCGCCACGATACTGGCGTACTGCGTCCACAACGGAATCGGCGAGAAGAGGTAGTGATGCGCGCTGTTCAAAGGATAAAAGAACGCCAGCCCCCAAAAGCCGATGAGTGATAGCGCGTGGCTATAGAGCGGCTTCTTCATGGTGACGGGCAAAAGGTAATACACGCTGGCAATTCCCAGTGGCGTCACGAATAGCCCGACTAGATCGTGAATGTACATCGACGAGATCGTGGCCCCCGACGTACCTGCGAATACGTACTGGGGAAGAAAATTTCCCATGACGTAAACGAGCGGGGTCCAGATCAGCGCCGCCAAGATGTACCAGAGACTGACGTACATCGGCTTGCCCCGCATCTTGATGATGGGGCTCATGAGGTTCACTACGATACCCACCACCACGAGCGCGATGAACGGATCGAGGATGGCCGGAGTTTCCGCCCACTCTAGCCCCTGCGCGAAGCCGCCGAGAATCATCACCACGCTGCCCACGGCCAAGCCGTTGTAGAGGGCGAACAGCACGCGACCCAGCCGCTTCGACAAGGCCGGGGCGCCGGTAAGTTTCGGCACGATGTAGTACAGAATGCCGAACAGTCCGTTGGCCAGCCACGCGTAGGCTACGACAACGGTATGCACCATGCGCACGCGGCCGGGGCTCAGAAACTCGATGCCGGGAAACGGGTACCGCTGCAAAAACTGCAGTGAATAGGTCAGCCCCGCTACAATTGCCAGCAGCAGATACAGCACGCCGGCGTAGAAGTGCCACTTCACCAGCTCGTAATCGACAATACCGGCGGAAGGTAAACGTTTGACGTCATTGGGTTCGGTAAGCTCGCTCATTGAATCTTATCTCCCTCTGCGTAGCGGCCGGACTCCAGCCCCCGTAGGTAATAAACGTAAGCCACCAGATCCCAGCGCTGGCTTTGGCTGTACATCGCCTCGTAAGCCGGCATGGGCGCCCCATCGAGCCCTACGGTGATCGTGCGGAAAACATCGGCCGGACCACGACCACTTTTAATGTAGGGAAGCCGCAGGTTGGCGGGCCGAATCGGCACATCGTCGTTGTCGACCATCTCCGCGGCGGCGGGGCCGTCCCCCCTTCCTTCGTTACCGTGACAGGAAAGGCAGCCGGCTTCGTAATGCGTTTTTCCGCGCTTGGCCGCGGCCAGCAGCCCCGTCTTGGTGGAGAAAATTTCTTTGGGAGGCGGCGGCAGCTGAACCGTCATCCGCTCGGCCGGGGGTTCGGCCCACTCGGGGCGCAAAGTTTTGATGTAGCTTATGATCGCCCGCTTCTCTTCGACCGGCACGTCGCTGAAGGACGGCATACTCGTCCCGAGTACGCCTTGGTTGAGCGTGCGCATGAGGTCCGCGTCGGTTGGCATCGTGCTCGCCGGCGTGCTGCGAAATTTGAAACCTCCGCTTATGAGATTGCGCGGACGCGGGTTTAGCATGGGTGACGCCGGCCCGAGGCCGTCGGCGTTTGCCCCGTGACAACCGGAACAGCGGTTTTGAAATGACTCTTTCCCCTTGGCCACTCGCTCGGCTTCCGTAGCCTTCCGCAAAATATCGTCCGGGTTGAGCGCAACAAGGTCGAAGCAATGCAATGACAGCAAAGCCGCCAGCACGAGAAAACGCATCCGTGATCCTCCGTATGCGGCACGCAAATGCAGGTCACATGCCAACTCAATGAGTGGACACTCCGGGGTTTTCAGCCGAGCGGGAGACTTAATGTCAGAGGGCCGAGACGAATTGTCCCACTATTTTTAGGCGGAGAACTCTCCGTCAGACTAAACGGCCGTCGGTGAGACGAAGTACCCGGTGGTAACGGCTCGCCAGCTTTTCGTCGTGGGTCACCGAGATCATCGCCATGCCGTGCTCATTCTGCATCTCGAGCATCAGCTCGAAGATGGCCGTGCCGGTAACGGGGTCGAGGTTTCCGGTCATCTCGTCGGTGAGAAGTACCTTGGGCCGCATCATCAACGCCCGCGCAATGGCCACACGTTGCTGTTCCCCGCCGGAAAGTTGCGCCGGCTTGTGCGTCATGCGGTCTTCCAGGCCGACCCGTTTGAGCCAGCCACGCGCCAGCTCGTTGGCTTGCTCGCGAGCCGCCCCGCCGATGAGGGCCGGGATCATGACGTTCTCTAAAGCGGTAAACTCCAGCATCAGGTAGTGGAACTGAAAAACGAAGCCGATGTGCCGGTTGCGAAACTGCGCGAGCCGATTATCGGAGAAACGCGAGACGTCTTCGCCGCCAAAGAGGATCTTCCCCGCCGTGGGCCGTTCCAGCGTGCCCAAGATGTGCAAAAGCGTACTCTTGCCCGATCCGCTCTTGCCGATGATGGCCACCCGCTCGGCCGGCTGTACGTCGATCGCCAGATCGCGCAACACCCCTAACGTCGTGCGGTCCTCACGGCGAAACACCTTCTGCAGACCGCTGGCTTGTAATGCTAACTTCGCTGACGCCATTACGAGTTCTCCAAACGCAAGGCCTCGACCGGGCGGGTGCGGGCGGCACCCCACGCGGGAAGGAGGCTAAAGACGAGACAAATCAAAATGCCGCCGGTGCAGAGTAGGAATAGGTCGCCGGACTCGATACGCATGGGCAACTTTACCGCGTTATAGATCGACTCGTTCAGCAACGCCGGCTGGTACGCCGAGATAAACGCGCAGGCCGCGAACCCCAGCACCAGTCCCAGCGCCACGCCCACGCAGCCCACGAAAACTCCCTGGGCCAGAAAGAACATCACGACCTCGGATGCCTTCATTCCCATCGCGCGCAAGATCGCCAA
>JBGSST010000417.1:0-3531 GCA_041736915.1 Bdellovibrionota bacterium | reverse complement strand
GGGTGGCGCTGGCGCGGGTGGTCGTGGATCAGCCGTCGCTTTTACTTTTGGACGAGCCGCTCTCGGCGTTGGACCCGGCGTTGCGCTTGCGCATGCGGGAAGAGCTCAAGTCGCTCTGCCGCCGTATCGGCATCACCTTCGTACTCGTCACGCACGATCAGGAAGAGGCCTTGCAGCTGTCCGATCGCATTGCGGTGATGCGCGAAGGCCGTTGCCTGCAGGTGGGCACGCCTAAAGAGATTTACGAAGACCCGGTCGACTCGTTCGTGGCCCGATTCATTGGCCCGGTTAACGAGATTCCCGGCGAGGTCGTGTCCGAAGAGGGCGACTCGATGGCGATGACCTCGCCGCTCGGCACGTTTCAGATGCGCCGGGGGGTGACGCCGCCGTCGAAGCTGGTTTCGCTCTGCGTACGGCCCGAAAAAATGCGGCTGCTGCGTGCCAAGTCCACCACGCAAGACAACATGATCGAGGGCGAGATCATGGAGCTGTGCTACCTGGGTTCCCGCACCGAGTACCTCGTGCGCACGCGCGAGCTCATCTTCAAAGTTTTCGAGCCGGAGCTGGAACGCCTGAAAAAGCGCAGCCTCGCTAGCGGCGACCGCATCTATCTGACGTGGAAAAAAGAAGACGCCATCTGCCTTCCCCTCACCTCGCGTGAGTCGCGGGAGTCCCTCACTTGAAACTGGGGGCCATCGATCTTGGGGACGTAAAGCCGTCGGCCTGGACTTTTCTGACCTGGCTGGGGCTATTCACCCTGCTGCCCTTTTGCATCATTCTCACGATGAGCCTCGTGCAGCGGGGCGAGTACGGCACGCTGACGTGGGTGCCTACGCTGGAGAATTACGCGCGCTGCTTTCAGTGGATCTACGCCAAGGTGCTCGGCAAAACTCTGTTTCTGGCCTTCGTCGCCACCATGAGCTGCCTCGTGTTCGGCTTTCCCGTCGCCTACTTTCTGGCCCGTTCCACCGGCTGGCGCCGAAACCTGGGGCTGGTGCTTTTGTTCATCCCCTTTTGGACCAACTTCGTGCTGCGGATGTACGGCATCATCTCGCTGTACGGAAACAACGGGCTACTGAACCAGTCATTGATGGCGATGGGGCTCATCTCGCAGCCGTTGCCGATTTTATACACGCGGCTCGGCGTGTATCTGGGGCTGGTCTACAACTACCTCCCCTTTCTCGTGGTGCCCATCTTCTCGGCCTTGGAGAAGCTCGACGAGTCGTGGCGTGAGGCCGCGCAGGATTTAGGGGCCAACCGCGTTCAGGTGTTCTGGCGGGTGGTCGTACCGAACATTCAGCAAGGGGTCGCGGTGGGGGCCCTGTTCGTGTTCATTCCGATGCTGGGCGAGTACGTCATCCCGGATTTGCTAGGCGGGGCGAAAGAAGCCTTCCTAGGCAACGTGATGGTGTCGCAATTTTTCGTGATGCAGGACTGGCCGTTTGGCTCAGCACTCGCGGGGCTACTGGCCATGCTGTTGCTCTTCACGCTTTGGATTCAGACCCGCTGGGGCCAGAGCGACCGGAGGTTCACGCGTGGGTAAGGCGCTAAAAAAACCCAACCGCTTCGTGACCGCCATTTTCATTTTGGCGATCGTGTACCTCTACGTGCCGCTCGGCTACCTCGTGATCCAGACCTTTTTGAAAGACCCCAACGACATCGGCGGCGGCTGTACCCTCGCCTGGATTCTGCAGCTCCTGCAGAACCCCGACCTGCTCGCTCCGCTATGGACCAGCATCGAGATTGGCGTACTGTCCGCAACGCTCGCCGTGCTCGTGGGCACGCTGGGGGCGGTGGGGCTGACCCCGATTGCGGCCAAGCTACCCGTGCCGGTGCAGACGCTCATCCTTTTGCCCATCCTGCTGCCCGAGGTGATTACCGGGCTGTCGCTGCTCTTGTTCTTTTTGCTGCTGCGCTTTGAATTGGGCTTTTTTACGGTGGCCATCGCCCACGCCAGCTTTTCCGCCAGCTTCGTTTACTTCATCGTGACCGAGCAGCTGCGTAAGCTCGACCCCAACCTGTCCGAAGCGGCGCAGGACCTGGGCGCCCGTCCCGACCAGATCTTTTGGAAGATCACCGTGCCGAACGTGCTGCCGGGTATCTTGGGCGGCTGGATGCTGGCCTTTACGTTGTCGTTCGACGACTTTCTCATCTCCTTTTTCACCAGCGGCGCCGGGGTGACGACGCTGCCGCTCAAGATCTATTCTTTGATGAGGCTCGGGATCAGCCCCGAACTCAATGGACTTTCGTTCCTGATGATTTTACTTTCGGTCTGTTTGGTCATCGCCTTACTACTCAGAAGGGAAAGCCGGGAATGGGTCCTCAAACGTTGATTCGTAAGTTCGGGGTGGTTCTTGCCTTCGTCGTCATCTTTGGCGGCGTGTTTACCCTGTTACGCTCGGGCAAGAAGAGCTCGACTCCCACCCTTCGCGTTTACACGTGGAGTAACTATTTTTCGGACGACATCCTAAAGAAGTTCACCGAGCGCACCGGCGTTAAGGTGGAGCTGTCGTACCTTTCATCGAACGAAGAGATGTTTGCCAAGCTGCGGGCCGGGGCCACGGGCTTCGACGTGATTCAGCCGTCCGACTACATGATGCGGCAGCTGATTCGGCTGCAGATGCTGCAAGCTTTGGATAAGTCTCAGCTGCCGAATATTTCCCAGCTCGAGGCTACCTACCAGAATCCGCCGTACGATCCGGGCGGTAAGTTTTCCGTACCGTTTACTTACGGCACCACCGGCATCGCGGTGAACACCGAGAAGGTAAAGGTGCCGGCCGGTGGCGTGGGGTGGAATTTACTGCTCAAGTCTCCGGACCCGTCCCACACGTCGATCTTGGACGACATGCGTGAGGTTTTCGGTGCGGTGCTGAAGGCGGACGGCCATTCGCTGAACACGACGGACGTAAAGGCGCTCGAGAAGGCCCGCGTGCAGATCGCGCAGCTGAAGAACAACATCCTCATGTTCAACTCCGAGCCCAAGGCGCTCTTGCTCAAGGGCGAGCTGAACGTGGCCCACATCTTCTCCTGCGATGCGGCCCAGGCGATGGCGATGAATCCCAAGATCAAATATTTCATCCCCAAAGAGGGGGGCGCGATGTGGACCGATAACTTTGCCATCCCGGTGAAAGCGGCCCACCCGAAAGAGGCGCACCAGTTCATCAACTTCGTGCTCGACCCGGAGATTGCGCTAGAGATCGTGCGCGAGAAAAAGCTCGCCACGCCGAACCTCGCGGCGAAAGAAAAGCTTAGCCCCGAAGAGCGCGGCGACAAAACGGTCTACCCCGACCCCAAAGACCTGATGAAGATGCAGTACCTCGAAGACATCGGCGACTCCCTGCAAACGGTCAGCCGCATGTGGACCGAGCTGAAGAGCTAGCGGCGGCGGGCTAGGGAGATGAGATCGCGGGCGAGCTCGTCGAAACCTTTTTCGGCTTCCCAGGTGTTCACGACGTAATCGCGCCCCACCTTGCGGTTCTGGGCGGAAGGGGAACGGTAGAGGGCTTTGAGCGCGGCGGAAAGCTGCGAGAC
>JBGSST010000312.1:0-6528 GCA_041736915.1 Bdellovibrionota bacterium | reverse complement strand
CGAGTCCGCCCCGGGCCGCGTCGACACGAGCCCTAACCCCGCCAGGCGCTCCGGAAACCGGCGCGCGATATCCAGCGCCACGTAGCCGCCCATCGAATGGCCGAACAGCGTCACTTTCCCGACGTTCAATCCGTCCAGAAGGGCAAGGACATCATCCGCGAAATCGCTCATCAGGCTGACCTCGGTCACGGGACCGGAACGACCAAAGCCGCGCAGATCGGGAACGATCACGCGGTGAGTGTCGCTAAGCGACGCTACCGTCGAATCCCACACGGCGCCGTGCAGGGGAAAGCCGTGGATGAGCACTACCGGGGGATGGCCTTGGCCGCCGCCGGTGTCCGTGAAGCCGAGAGTTCGTCCGTTTGCCGTCATGGTTTTCATCCCCTGAAGGTAAGGCGATAATACGGCCACGGCAACCAACCGCGAGCCAATGAGGAAGCGACCATGCGTCTAAAGTTCTTGTCCCTGCGTCATATTTCCGACGAAGCCAAAGCCAGCGCCGAACGGTTTCCCGAGGTACTGCTCGCCAGTCTGCTTTGCGGGGTGCTTTCGTGGATGGCGCTGGAGAAGTGGATCACCGACGAGCTGTTGCTCATCCGGCTGATGTCGACGCTAAGTCTCGGCATTCCCCTCACCTTCGCGGTCGCCAACATGGCGGAAGGGTCGGCGCGCCCGCGGGGCGTGGCCCGGCTCATCACGCTCGCCGTTTCGTTTGGCCTGATGCTCGTGCACTACGGAAGCTTCCACCTGCAGACGCCCGAGCACTTCTTCTACCGTTTTTTTCAGTTCAACCTGGCGGCCCATCTGCTCGTCGCTTTTTTGCCCTATACCCGCAAAGCGGAAGGGGCCGGTTTTTGGTCCTACAACGAGGCGCTCTTTCAGCGGTTCGTCGCGTCGGTATTTTTTTCGGCCGTGCTTTACTTCGGTCTGGTCGTGGCGATGCTGGCCGCGCACTCGCTGCTGAACTTCGACTTTAAAAGTAACACCTACTTTCGGCTGGCGATTGGCGTGGCGTTTGTCTTCAATACTTGGTTCTTCTTATCGGATATTCCGCGTCCCCTGCCCCGGCAGCCGGCGACGAGCTACCCGCACAACTTAAAAATACTGACGCAGTATTTTTTGATTCCTCTAGTCACCCTCTACTTTCTGATCCTCTACGCTTACATGGTGAAGATCGGACTGGCGCAGGAATGGCCGAAGGGTACCGTAGGGTACCTGGTCACCGCCTTCTCCGTGCTCGGCATCTTCACCCTGCTACTCATCCATCCCCTCGCGGAAGACACGGGCGATACGAAGTGGGTGCGGATCTATACCCGAGTGTTTTACCTGGCCCTATTTCCCCTCGTGGCCCTCTTGCTTCTGGCGACATGGCGGCGAGTATCGGAGTACGGCATCACGGAGAAGCGCTACCTGCTCAGTGCGGTGGGGGTTTGGTTCGCGGTGGTGGCGGCGTACTTTACCGCCGGCCGGCGCGACATCCGCTTCATCCCGATTTCGCTGTTCGCGTTCGTGCTGCTCACGGCCGTGGGGCCATGGAGCGCTTATTCGGTATCGTACCGCGACCAGCTGGCGCGCCTCACGGCGGACCTCGTGCGCGTGGGGGCCCTCGTTGACGGTAAGATTGCGCGCGTAAAAGACCCCGTCGATCTCGAGACCCGCAGGAACATCTCGTCTCGTCTGGACTACCTGAACGAAATGCACAATGCGGCGGGCATCCAACCTTGGTTTCCCACCGTGTTCGAGAAAGAGGTTAAGGAGCCAAACAAGAAACGCCGCGGCCTTTTCGACAGTCGCAGCAATCGTACGATTCACATGATGCACGAGATGGGGCTGACGTACGTCAATCGCTGGGAGAAGCGCGAGACGAAGGATTTTTACTTTCACCGCAGCTACAGCGGGTACGATTCGAACACGGTGCTCCCCACGCGCCACTATGCCTACGTAGTTGAGCTGAATCTGAACAATCACGACAAGGGCAAAACCATCGTGTGGGATGACAAAAAAGATCCCGCGAACAAGGTGGAGGTCTTTTTGCTTTCGTACCCTCCCGAAGTCGAAATCAAAGTGGGCGGCGTAGGGCAAAGGTTTCCTCTGGCGGAGCTCGTGACTCGCCTGAAAACCAGTGCGGAAACCAACCGCACCCGTGAAGAGATGACGTTGGAGTGGAATCACCCAAAAGTGAAGCTACTGATGTACTTATCGTCCCTGCAGGGAAATACGAACGACGCCACCCCCCGGGTTACTTACCTATCGGGAACGCTGTTGCTGTCGCCAAAATAGGAGAAAGGATTTCGTTTGGTTTACCGCGCACTCATTTCATTTCTACTCTGCATTCTGCTGACGGCGCCCGCGCGCGCCGAAGGGGATCGCTTTGCCGCCTTCGCGGGGCAGTACCAGATGGGCATGGAGATTGAGCTACAGCCGGTGCTATTACAGAAGCTCGTTCCGCACTTTGACTGGAAGAAGGTGCAAAGCGATCTCGAAAGCGGCCGGAAGATCTTGAATCCCAGATTGCAACGTACCTTTGAGTCCGGCACGGGCCCGCTAAAGGATCGTCGCCCCAAACTGCTCGCCTCGATTGCCATCGAGCTGGCGCGCGACAGTGAAGGCACGGCGCCGCTCTACCCTCCGCTCCGCGCCGATCTGGCGCCGGAAATCGCTGAGGTCTTCGAAGGGCTCAACTGGTGGAGAGACAACGGCAAGCTTGAGTTTACGAACGTGCGGCCCATGGCGGATCCTAAAACCTACCTGGACAAGCTTCGCCGTTTCGCCGCGTTGGCCGGTATCGAAGATCGCCTCGAACGGCCCCTCGATCCGGGGGTAGAGTTTTCCTATCACCTGCACTTAAGCCGCAAAGACCGGCGCGATATCGGTAAAACGCTGGCGGCGTACAACCGCCTCGTACTCGCCAGGCTACTCGACGCAAATGCGGCGAACGAGCTGTTCGACAACTCGCGTACCTCCCAGTTCGCCGAAAATCTGTACGCGCGCGGTATCGTGCGACAGGTAGACGCCAGGCACTTCGAAACCCGCCGCCGCACGGGCTCGGCCGAGGCCGAGCTAGCCGAGCTGATGCACTGGTTCTCTCTTCCGGAAGAGACCGCGGTTACGGAGCTGGCGCTTAAGACCCAAAAGCTACTCACCCCGGCCCTGCTCGATAGGCTGATTGAACTCGCCCCCAATAAAGTGGTGAAAACCATCCTGGCACTCAACGCCACCCTACCCCCGGACCAGCGCACGCCTCCGCTCGACGGCGAAGCCCTACTGAGACGGCTCAATGCGCCCCCCTGCACCCACTGGCTAGCCCGCCTCTTGGGCCACGAATAAATTCGCAAAAAAGGAGTCCCTCCCTTTTTGGTTGCTCAAGCTACTGGCAGACTACGTTGCCCCAGGCGTCTTTCGCGCACGAGCCGTACGGCACGTTGCTGCACTTTACGTTGCCCCAGGCATCCTTCAGGCACTGGCCGGCGCCACACTTAACGTTGCCCCACGCGTCTTTCAGACACGATCCGCCCGGCGACGCCGCGCAGGTGACGTTGCCCCACGCATCGCTCGTGCACGGTCCGGCGCCGCAGTGCACGTTGCCCCAGCTGTCCTTCAGGCAGGAGCCACCGGGAAAGGGGGAACACTTCACGTTACCCCACGCGTCTTGAATGCATTGGCCGGCCCCGCAGGTGACGTTGCCCCAGGCATCTTTCGCGCAGCCTCCGCCCCACACATCGCTGCACTTCACGTTGCCCCAGGCGTCTTTGGCGCACATGCCGGCCCCGCACTTTACGTTGCCCCACGCATCCTGCAGGCATTCCGCCTTGGCCTCGCCCGCAGCGAAGTGCATTGCCGTTACCGCCAAAAGAACCAAGAAAAGTTTTTTCATTCTACTATCCCCCGTTTTTAAAACGTTTCCGCCAGTCCCCGGTGCAAATTCAGAACCACCTTCTTATCGCGGAAACCACCCGGGAAAAGGGAAAAAATCTCCCCCCAAAAAAAAAGGGCGGAGCCAATTGGCCCCACCCTTTAGCAAGGAACGGTATCCCGACCGCCTTAAAACTGCGGTTTTCCGATGATCTCTTTGGTGATCTCCAGAAAAAACTGAATCGTGCTCTGCGCCGACTTAACGGTTTCCGGATCCTGATTCTGTAACTTCAAAAGATCTTTCTCGAACTTGGCCTTCTGGGCGAAGTACGAGTCGATGTCCTTGATGTTCTTCTGAATCACCCGCACGTCGATTTCGAACTTTCCCTTGTCCAGGTACAGCTCGAGCTCCGGCACCTCGGTCGACGCATAAATCGGCAGGTCGAAGATCTTGACCGAAAAGGCTCCGGTGTCTTTGCCCTTTTGGTACGACTGCCACAGGAAGGTTTGCAGCACCACCGCGAACTTCAGGCTGTCCTGGGCGCTCTTCAAGCGGCGCTCGAGCCACGTTTTGTCTTCACCCGTGGCGTTGGCGAGATCTTTTTCCGCCGCCGTCACCCGCTCCTGCGCATCCACCACGTAAAGTTTCGAAATACGGCCGAACGAAGCAAATACGGCGGTGATGTCGGCCGCGTTCGCGATCGCCTTTACCTGTTCACAGACCGCCTTACCGGTGGGGTCCTGCTCGGGACCACCTTCACGGGGCGTGCACCAGCTAGGCGTGACCTTGTCGGCCGCGAACCGGAACATGGCCAAGGTATCGGTATCGAGCTTCATGCCCAGCGTCCCGCTGGCCGTCTGCTTTTTGCGATCGGCCGCGAACGTCACGTCGAGCTGCAACGTGGTGTCCTGATTACCCGCCCAAGCCGCGCCCGTGGCCGTGGCGCGCGATGAAATCTTGGCCTTGATGAAATCATTCGACGAAAAGTCGGTGCCAGCTTCGTCCACCTTGAAGGACGCCTTGGTGAAGAACGAGCCCAGCTCGCCATTGTTGGCCTTCATCACCTCTTCGAGAATCGAAGTGAGAACGGCGTTGATCTTACCGACGCTGACTTTAGTGTCTTCCGCCCGTACCGGCGAGACCGTGGAAACAAACGCGACCGTAACGGCCGCTAAGAAGAAATTCCGCATAAACCCTACCCCCAATTGGTAAATTCGACGTTCGCCTTGGGAAATAAGCCGTGGGGAAGGCTGCGTCAACGCTAGGCATGATTAGCGTTAACGTCGCGACGCCGTCCCCCTTTTTATGGTATGTCCCTGGGCCTCATGAATCGTAAGTTTCCCGACGAATCAGCCTCGGTTTCCACTAGCGGCGAGTACCGTATTGGACAGCAGGTGGAGCTAAGTATTGGCCGCGAGACCGACCTGGGCTGGGTCGTTTCCGTGAACGGCCGCGACGAGGGTTTACTTTACGCCACGGAGGTCTTTCGCCCCATTCGGTTCGGCGAAGTCTGCATCGGCTACATCAAGAAAGTGCGCGAAGACGGCAAGCTGGACGTGTCGCTGCAGCAGTCCGGCGTGAAGGATCGGGATTCGATTGCGGAAACGATCCTGCAGGCCCTGGAAGAGGCCGGCGGGTTTCTGCGGGTGAACGACTACTCCGAGGCCGACGAGATCTACAGCCACTTTGGCGTAAGCAAAAAGAAGTTCAAGATGGCCTTGGGCGGCCTACTCAAGCAAAACCGGGTCAAATTCGACAAGGATGGCATCCGGCTCGTGTAAAATAATAGGGTGCTACCCCTATTCTCGGTCACCCTCTACTTAAGCTCTTTTCTTCTGTTCTGCGTGCAACCGCTGGTCGGTAAATGGCTGCTGCCGTTGCTCGGCGGAGTGCCCTCGGTGTGGAACACCTGCCTGTTCTTCTTTCAGTTCGCCCTGCTCGCCGGCTACGCCTACGCTCACCTGCTGGTGGTGCGGCTGCCGCTGAAAGCGCAGATCGCGCTGCACTCGGGGCTTATCGCGGGATTGTTTTTCATCCTGCCTTTTCACGTGCCCACGGCCATCGAAGGGAACGAGTCACCGACCTGGTGGTTGTTGAAAACCTTGTCGCTCACGGTGGGGCCGGTGTTTTTTGCGCTGTCGACCTCAGCCCCGCTGCTGCAACGTTGGTTCTCGTGCACGCCCCATCCCAGCGCCAAGAACCCATACCTCCTCTACGCGGCCAGTAACGTGGGAAGTCTTTTGGGCCTACTCGCTTACCCGTTCGTCTGGGAGCCCTGGCTGGATCTCGGCCGGCAGAACGAACTGTGGCGCTGGGGCTACGGACTTTGGGCGGCGCTCGTGATCGCGTGCGGGCTGGCCTGCCGAAACGGACAGGCCTCGACGGCCAAGCAACCTCAAGTAAAGCCGGACGCCCGTCAGTGGGCCACCTGGATTGCCCTCGCGTTTCTGCCGTCGAGTCTACTGATGGGGGTCACGCTTTATGTATCGACCGAGATCGGCCCCGTGCCCCTGCTGTGGGTGATTCCGCTGGCGCTTTACCTGGTTTCGTTCATCGTCGTGTTCTCGGACAAGTGGCCGGGCCTATTCTCATTCTGTAGCCGCTGGTACGCGCTGTTCGCGCTGCCGCTGATGGTGCTGATCCTCGTCGAAGCAACCGAGCTGCCGGGGCTACTG
>JBGSST010000309.1:0-4254 GCA_041736915.1 Bdellovibrionota bacterium | reverse complement strand
GGCGCCAAGTCGCCGCTCGCGCCGACCGATCCCTTGCACGGGATGGCCGGATGCACGCCTTTGTTCAGCATCTGGCAGAGCGTTTCGACGATGAGCGGCCGCACGCCCGAATAACCCTTCGCCAGCACGTTCGCGCGCAAGAGCACGAGGCCACGGCTTTCCTCTTCGGAGTGCAGAGGACCCACGCCGACCGAGTGCGAACGGATGAGGTTCACCTGCAGCTCGTCGAGGGACTCGGGCGGAATCTTCACTTTGCTGAGCACGCCGAAGCCGGTGTTGATGCTGTAGATGCTCTCGCCGGTCTTGATCGCCTTTTCGACGTGGCCGCGGGATTTCACCATGAGCGCGGAGGCGGCGGGCGACAGCTTCACTTCGTTGCGCCCGAAAACGATTTTGTGAAAATCCGGAATGGTAAGCGAGTTACCGTCGAGAGCAATCATGCTGCTACCTCTTGAGCCTAGCTCTTGAGCTTGGCGATCGTGCTTTTGAAATCGGTCTGCGAGAAAAGCCCGGTACCCACAACGAGGATCTCGGCCCCGGCCGCGGTAACCTCTTTGGCGTTCTCGAGCTTGATGCCGCCATCGATTTCGATCTGCACGGGTTTACTACCGATCATCTTCTTGAGCGTTTTGAGCCGCTCGATGCTCGCGGGAATGAAACGCTGGCCGCCGTAACCGGGGTTCACGCTCATCAGTAAAACGAAGTCGGCGTCGAACAGTGCGCCGTCGAGCGCGGAAAGCGACGTGCCGGGGTTAATCGCGATGCCGGCCTTCATGCCCAGCTCACGGATACGCGCCAGGGTACGATTCAAATGCGGGCACGCTTCGACGTGCACGGAGAGCCAATCGCAGCCGGCGGTGCTGAAGGCTTCGAGGTACCGGTCGGCATCGGCGATCATCAAGTGGGTATCGATGGGCAGCCGCGTGATTTTGCGGATGGCCTCGATGATGGGAAACCCGATGGAGATGTTGGGTACGAACTGCCCGTCCATCACGTCGACGTGGAGTACGTCCGCGCCGGCCTCTTCCACCTTAACGATCTCTTCCTTCAAGCGCCCCCAGTCGCAAGCGAGCAGCGACGGGGCGATCTGAATTTTCGAGGGGCTCATAACCGCTCCATCCTGTGGTAGGGGTAGTGGCCCCTAAAGGCCGATAAATACTCCGAAATGGTCATTGGCTTTCGGTTTTCCGGCTGGATACGAAGAAGGTCAAGCGTCGTTTGGTCGCCGCAGCTAATCGAGAGAAACGAACGGTGATCGGTCTGGATATCGCCAGGTTTGCCCGGGGCGGTCCGTAGCGCGGTGCGCACTTCCAACAGCTTCAGCCGTTCGCGGCCCACCTCGGTATAGGCCACGGGCCACGGGTAAAGCGCCCGCACCTGGTGGTGGATGAGCGTGGCCGTTTGGTGCCAGTCGATGACCGCCTCTTCCTTGGTGATCTTCTTGGCGTAGGTGACGAGACTTTCGTCTTGTGGACGAAACTGTGGATTGCCACTTTCGATGAGTTTAATTCCCTCGATTAACGTTTCTCCGCCCAGCTCCGCGAGCTTTTTGAAAAGAGATTCGGACGTGTCGGTACTCTCGATGGGCAGCTCGCGCGCCACGAGGATGTCCCCCGCGTCGAGCTTCTTCACCATCTTTTGGATGGAGATGCCCGTAACCTTATCTTCGTTCCAGATGGCACGCTGAATCGGTGCGGCGCCGCGGTATCGCGGCAATAGCGAGGCGTGAACGTTGAGGCAATACTTGGGCAGGGCCAATAGCTCTTCCTTAAGTAGCTGACCGAAAGCCGCTACCAGGATGAGGTCCGGATTGGTCGCGCGGATCTTGGCGACCACCTCGGGCGTGTTGGCGTTGTCCGTTTCGATGACCGGCAGCCCCTTCGCCAGGGCGGCCCGGGCGACGTCGGTAGGCTCTACATTGCGGCCCCGGCCTCGTTCCCGCGCGGGCTGGGTCACGACTAGCTCCGGTACGCAGTACCGGTTGCACAAATTTTCCAGAATGGCGGAGGCAAAGTCTGGTGTGCCTAAGAACACGTAACGCAACATGCGGAGGAGAATAAAAGAGGCGAAACGCCTTGTCAGCTAAAGAGGTCTAAAGCGTGACTTGTTTGGCCAGCTTGCGCTTAGCCAGCCGGCGCTTGATGGGGGAAAGCCTGTCGACGAAGACGATACCGTCGAGGTGGTCGTTTTCGTGCTGAATGGCCACGGCCAGCAGCCCCTCGGCCTCCAGTTTACGCGCCTTGCCGTTGCGGTCTTGGTAGTCGATGGTCACCCGCGCCTTGCGAGTGACCTCTTCGGTATAACCGGGCACGCTCAGGCAGCCCTCTTCGAATACGATTTTGCCTTCGCCCTTGGACAGCTTGGGGTTGATGAACTCCCACTTCTTCTTCGGCTGACCTTCTTGATCGCCCAGGTCGATGATGAACACGCGGATGCGTTGGTCCACCTGGGGGGCGGCGAGGCCAATGCCGTCGGCCTCGTACATGGTTTCGGTCATCTCTTCGAGCAGCTTATGAAGTTTGGCGTCGAACTTCTCGACGGGCACGCTGACTTCGGCGAGGCGGGGGTCGGGGTAATGAAGGATCTTCAACATCGCTTGCAGTGAACCATAGGAGACTTTTTTTTAAAAGCGTCGTCCCCCCGAAGCGAGGGGACGACGCCTTCGATCCATTCAAAAACTAGTTCTTTACCCAGCTGCCGTCTTTTTGGCGCACGAATCGGCCGCTTTTTTCCTGACGGACGCGGGCTTCGCCCAACACGCCGGCTAGCACTTCCACCGTTTGGCCTTGGGCGGCCGCGCGCTTGGTGTACTCGGCTTTGCGATCGGAATTCTCGGCGTTGGCCACGGCTTGGGCGCCACCTTCGTTCTTGATCACGCCGAGGTAACCATCGGGTTGCTCACCGACGAGCCCCTTGCTCTTCATGTCGATAATCGTCGGCAGGCGAGCCTTCATCGACTCGATTTCGGCGGTTGCCGCAAAAGCAACAAAGGCCATCGCGAACAGTAAGAATTTTTTCATCTTCATCATCCTTTCTTGCTCTTTTTACCGGGCAAACCGGGCTTCTTTTTGATCACCTGGTCTTCCAGGTTCAGCAGATCTTCGTTCTGCGACTCCACCTTGTGCCGCACCTCGTGATCCACCTTTACGTTGAGATTCACCACGAACGGTTTATCGCTCGGCTCGATCTGCACCTTGTGGGTGCAGGCCGCGCCAGACGCCAGGACCATCGCTAGTCCGAGTCGCCGAAAAAGGCCTTCCATATCGTCTCCTTGATCAAGGGTTCCACTTTGCCGCTAACCGGCAAACTTATCTCGAACGGCTGGCCCTTAGCCAAATCGGGGTTGCGACCCTTCAGGTCGAGCTCGATTTTCATGTCGTCATGGCCGTGTCGACTCATTCTGATTCTTAAGACGCTAAAGTCAAAATTCTGCAACGCCTTGAGCACTAATACCTGCTGCCCCTGGGCCAGGATGGCGTTGAACTGGTCGAGGAAGTCTATCTTCTCGGGGAGATGGGCGGTGGTGGCGTCACGGTAGCTGATGCGGCCCGGGCCGTCGTTGTGCACGATGCCGTCGTCGATGTGGAGCGTGCTCTTCTCGAGGTGCCAGGGGATATCGCCGGTCATCGTGCCCGTGGCCTGCGCGTTCGGGCCGAGCAGTAGCGGCGCCAAGAGGGCGAGATTGATCTTTTCGGCCACCACCTTCGAGCGCGACGGTCCCTCCCCGGTAAAGAAGGTGAAGGGGAAAAGGGTGATGCGGCCGCCGGCGAACTGGGCGGTGGCTTTTTTTATGTCGAAGGCTTTGCTACTACTCCAGCCCACCGACAGCTCCACGTTCTTAGCCGCGATCTTGTCGCCGATCGATTTCAATTTGAGACCGTTTTCGCCTAGCGCGCGAAACTTCGGCGATAGCTCGCCGGCGAAGCGGAGCGTATCGAGCTCGAACGGCATCCCCTGCCAGCTGCCCTCCACTCCGCGGCCGTAGAGGCGAACCTCCGACTTCACCGCGCCGTCTTTCCACTGGGCCTCGGCGGCGGCGGTAAGTTTTCCCGCAGTTAACTCCCATTCCTTGAAGCTCGACTCCCAGAAGGGGCGCGAGGAAAGTTCGGGGAAGAAATGGAGTGGTAGCTCCAGCTCGGCTTGCCCCTCGCGCCAGCTCTTCAGCCCGCCCTTGATCGCGGCTTTCCACGGCAGGAGCGGCGACTGGGCGCCGAGGGAAAAGCTGTTGGTGCCACCGAGCTCACCCTGCGCCAC
>JBGSST010000292.1:0-7515 GCA_041736915.1 Bdellovibrionota bacterium | reverse complement strand
CAGATGATCATCTGGAGTCCCGTCCACACGGTGGAGTGCCGGTACCGGGCGCCGGGCACGACTGACCCCTCCGACATCGGCGTCCAGATAGTGGTTTGGGGATCGTACTGGGCCCCGTCGCTAAGCGGGGCAAACGCTCCGCTGATTCCGCCCCAAATGATCATCTTCGTGCCGGTCCAGATGGCGCTGTGGTACGTGCGGCCCTCAATAATGGGTTCTTCTGACGAGACCGGAATCCAGGCGTCCGTTTCGGGTAGGTAACGATTGAGCTGGCGCACGATGACGTTGCCGTTGGTGTAACCGCTAAATATCAGCATCTCCAATCCGGTCCAAACCGCGCTATGCCGGTAGCGGTTGGAGGGGGCGCCCGGCCCGGTGTCGGTGGGTGTCCAGCTGTTGCCGATAGGGCCAGCGGGATCGAACTGGCCGCCGGTGTTCGTGGGGGAAGAGTCGTAGCCGCCCCAGACGATCATGCGGGAACCCGTCCAAATCGCCGTGTGCTCGTAACGTACGGAAGGGGCTCCGGCCGGATCGACCTCCGTCCAAGAATCCAGCGCGGGATCGTATTGGGCACCGGTATTAAGATTGTCGCCTAAATTATCCGTCCCTCCCCACACGATCATCTTAGACCCCGTCCAAACTGCGGTGTGATCTTCTCGGGCCGCCGGCACGTTTGTCCCCTCGGAGGTGGCAGTCCAAGCGCTCGCGGCGGGATTGAATATTCCGCCCGAGTTAACGCGAAGTACGCCATTGTAGCCGCCCCAAATAATCATGCGCGTTCCGGTCCAAATGGCCGAATGACCTTGCCGGTTCTCGGGGGTTTCGGGCGTGGCGCCGATGGCCGTCCAGACGTTCGCCACCGGATCGTAATACGCGCCGTTGGTCACGCCGCCGCCCCACACGATCATGCGCGTTCCGGTCCAAACCGCCGTGTGGGTAAAGGTAGCTCCCGGAACTTGGCCCGTGGCCGAAACACTGGACCACTCATCTTCACTCGGCGGCGGGCAGGCCGCCACCCGATCCTCGGTTTCGGTCGTGTAGGTCGCCGGCAAACTCACGCTGGTGGTAACGGCGGTGTTGGCGTTGCCCTGGGCCAAAAGGTAAATCTCCGGAACCGCCGATTGAAAAAGGGCCGAGATCGCGGTCGCCCCGGTGATGGCGCTCTTCACCCCCAAGATCGAAAACGTGTAGGTGCCGCTGGGCAGCGACACGGTCACGCCGGAACTGGTAAGTGCGGAGTAGGTGAGGGGGAAAAGCACTTGTCCGCTGAGCCGCAGGCAGCTGGTCGATCGGCCGCCGACGTTCGCCGAAGCGACGCTATCGGCAATCTGCCCCGAGACCGAAAGCGCGTAGTAGTCGAAGCCGGCCAGTGGGGGGCCGGGCCGCGAGCCGTCCGTTTTCACGGTGATCGTAACGTTAGCCGGGAACGTGCCCAGTGTGCAGCCGCCCAAAAGCCCGGCCGCCAAAACGAGGCCGGCCCACTTCACCTTCCGCTCCGCGACGCTTTTTCTTCAAAGTACTGCAGGTCGATAAAAAGCCCCGCGGCCAGCACGAGCTGCCGTTCCGTTTCTTTCAGGCGTGGGGTGAACTCTACGAGGAAATTATCTTTGTCGGTAAACATCTCCGACAGCACGCCTGACCATTTCTTGGATACCGTGGCCTGCGTCTCGCCGTGGCGCACGAACGGAAAGGTCCAAATCCTCCAGATTGGGGAGGCCACTTCGAGAATGGTTTGCCCCGAAGCGTCTTCGACGTCGAACTTCTTGGTGAAGATCGAAAAGCGTTGCTGAATGGCGCCCAGGAATTTTCCCGTGGCATCGTGAACCTCGAGCCGCTGAAACCAAAAGCGCCACGGGTGCTCGGCCCGCAGGTAAGGCTGCCGCTGGCTATCAAAGATCATCAGGGTGAAGACCCGCCAATGGCCGAGCCATTGGCGAAGGAAAAACCCCAGAATCCCTTTTTGCTGCTCCGCCGCAAACCCAATCGGGCGTCGCTGGGCATCTAAGATTTCGTACTTGTTCCGCGTTTCGAAACCGAGCCATTCCCCGATTTCATGACGCTGGTGGATAAAGATTTGCTGGTGACCCGTTACCAAGGACATTTGTCCAAGATGATATACTATTTTTATATGGCCAAACCGAAAGAGAATGGTCCGCACGAGGCCGACAAGACCGAAGTCGCGGAGAGCGATACGCTGCGAATCCGGCTCGAAGAGGCCAAGACCGCATCGCCGGTTCTCGTGGTGATTTCGGGCAAGCCGCTCGGCAAATCTTTTTTCATCAATAAAGAGTCGATGGTTCTGGGGCGTGACCTCACTACCGACATCAGTATTGGCGAAACCTCCATCTCGCGCCGCCATACTGAATTTCGTTTTTCCCCCGAAGGCGTTTACGTCAAAGACCTGGGCTCGACCAACGGCACCTACGTGAACGATCAGAAGGCCGAAGAGGAGCGCATGCTTCAAGACGGCGACCTCGTCCGCTGCGGCAATACGATTTTAAAGTTTTTGCGCGAAGGTAAGATCGAGAACATCCATTACGACAAGATGTACCAGCTGGCGAATGTGGATGACCTCACCGGCGCCCTCAATAAAAAGGCCATCACGGAAATCATCTTCGAGGAGTATGCGCGGTCGGTAAGTAAAAGCACGCCGCTCACGCTGCTCGTGTTCGATCTGGATCACTTCAAGAAAACGAACGACATGTTCGGCCACCCGGCCGGCGACTACGTTTTGAAGGAAACCTGCGGCCTCATCAAGAACCGCATGACCCGCCAGAAAGACGCGCTTGGCCGGATCGGCGGCGAAGAGTTTACGCTGGTACTACGCGAAACGCCGTTACGCATCGCGGTCGAGGTAGCCGAGCGTATCCGCTCGACCATCGAAAAGAATAACTTTGTTTTCGACGGCAAGCCCATCCCCGTCACTATCTCCTTGGGCGTGTGCTCGCTCGACTCCTCAATCAAGTCCGCCGAGGACTTGATCTCGACGGCCGACAAGGCCCTCTACGACGCCAAGAACCAAGGCCGCAACCGCGTTTGCGTGCGCTGAGACCGTTTCGCAAAGGTTAAAACTTTCGGGCAACCGAACTGTTAGCAAACCCGTCTTGGTTCAGAGGCAGCTTAGCCAGAGAACGGAACAGCGAAAACGCTTTGGCGCAGGTAAGGGGTCTTATCTCATCCAGGGCGGTCCTTAGCTTTTTGGGGCCGGTCAGCAGGGCGGTGGCCTCGCGTTCGATGATGGCGGCGGCTTGTTCCATCGGAACGTAGCTCTCGCCGAGTAGCACCATGAGCCCTTTTAACGCGGTGAACATCACCTTATCCTTCAGTTCCAGGTGGTGGTCGCCAAACGCCCGGGTGACGTCGGTAATTAAGTCTTTCTGCGCTTCGGCCGGCGCCTTGCCGGCTCGCGGAAGGGCCAGCAGTCGTTGTAGTTCGAATTCCAATCCCGATTCATTCGTGAGCTCGGCGGTGGACTTACTTAAACTCTTTCCGTGAAGAATAATGTTTTTGACGTTCTTTTCTCCCAGAGCGCGCAGAAGCTGAACGAATGAATAGCGATCGTCGGTTCCCCAAAAACCACCCGTGTGCGGTAACGTGCCATTTTGCCCCGGGTCCAGCATGTGAATTTGTTTTGATTTCGTATTCACCAGCAGATTTCCCGTGTGCTGATCGGGGTTGAAATAGCCTTCCCGAATCAAACCGCGCAAAGCGGACTCAACTACCAGAGGACCCACCTCTCTTTTTTCGGCATCGCTTAAGTCTTTCCAGGCCTTGCCCTGAACTTCTTCCATTAGAATGATGCCTTTGCTGCCGTGCCGGTAGGGGGCAAGCTTAGGGGTTCTAATTTCCCAACCCGCCGCCTTGGGTTTTAGCTCCTCGTTCATTCGTGAGTAGAACTCTCCGGCGTGCGTCAGCTTTTCCGCCTCACGATTCAAGTCGATTTCATCCTTGAGTTGAGCCTCGAGCCCCGAAATAAGGGGGCCCAGTAGACTTGATACCGCGTTGACTCCGCGGGCAACGAGGGCCGTGTGTAGCTTTCGAATTCTGCCTAAATTCCACGCGATTTGCGCTTCGGCGTTGGGGCGGCGTACTCCCATGACGTAGCTTTTTCCGTCGATGAGGACCTTCACTACGCACTTCACACTCGCGCAGCTCAAAATCTTTTCCACTTTGATCTTCGCGGCCAGCTCCGCCGGAAGCTCCTTATGCATTTGCTCGAGCACTTGCTGCATGGTCAAGGGATCGGCCTGATCCTTGAGCTGCGCCACCGCCCGGGAAATTTCATCGCCAAAAACGTTCCAGATGGAGCCCAGCTGGCCTCCCTTTATTCCCACCGTCCCGAAAATCTGAAAGATGTCCGCCCAATCGAATCCTCCACCCGCTTGCTTTCGAGAGAGAGAGTAGGCCATGGAGCTTGCCAGCTCTTCCGGCGGGGTAATGTCCCAGAACGCCAACAGCGCTTTTCCTTTATCGGTGGAGTTGTCCACGCCCAGCATCTCCGCGTTGAATCGCTCGCCAACCCCCGCGCCTTTAATCAACGGATCGTTTCCGCTGGAGAGCAAAAACGCGTAGAGCGCCAAACGTTCGTTCTGTGAGGCTTCGTTGCTCCAGTGAACGAGGTTGTGTCGATGCTGCTCGGCTTGGTTGGCGATGCGTTTTCGGTGTTCCGTGCGAGCTTTTTCCCCACTGAGGATGCTCTCGCGCGTATCCGCCAAATCGTCGCCCTGGGCGATTCTTTGAATCCGGTGCAGGGCCCGTTCTATTTCGGGCGGCAGCCCCTTACGCGCACGCTCGGGGTCGTTGAGGTGATTCATGAGGCGTACCCGCTCGGCTTGGGTCAGCTTTTCTAGTGTCTCGGCCATGGAAGAGAGGTCGTTGACCAGTCGGGGATCACCCTGTTTTGGGTTATACGATTTGAGCTCCTCGGCTTTTTTTACCTGTTCGTCCGATTGGGCCTTCGTAGCCCAAAGCAGCCGCTCGATGAGCTTGTCGCGGCCCTCCGACGGCTGGGGAAGGTGCTCGGTGAGTCGCGATAGCGCCGATTCAAACTGATCCGCCTTTTGGTTTTCCGGGGTAAAGATCGCTTCGGTGAGTTTGAGCTGAATTGGCTCCGACCTCATTCGCCGCTCTTTCAGTGCCCGCTCGATGACGGCGCGTTTCTCCGCTTCTTTTTGCGGGGGGAGTTTGGCGATCATGTCCATAAAGAAACGATCGCTCTCGCTCGTAGCCGCGTGGACGATTAGGGAGCGGTGGGCTGCCTCAAGCTCCGCAGGTTCGAGGGGCACCTCTCTCAGCAGGGAGAAGACGTCGCTAGCGAAATCAAGAATGGGCTTGGCCGGCGAGCTGCCCGGGCGCTGTTCCGCGTATTTCAGCGCCCTTTGCACGAGCGGGATCAATCTGGCTCGATCGGCCGGCCGGGCCTTGACCTGAGCAAGGCGACTCCGAATTTCTGCCTTGATGGCGTCTTGATATCTAAAAAATTCTTCGTGAAGAGCACCCGGTATTTTTCCGGGGTAATGGGTCAGCTCCGCAATGGAGAACGGCACTCCGTTTTCGTTTAGCACCTTCGACAATTTCTGAACCTCATTCAGCGGAAGTCGACGAACGAGATCGTGAAAAACGGGGGCTTGGCCAATAAAAATATCCTCGCGCCCTTTATAAAAAATTCGGTCATGATTTACGGTCGTCTGGCTGTAGATTTCGCTCAGAATCGCCGCCTTCCTAGATGGGGGCAGAGTCGCGGCGAGAATGGCCGCTACCTTTACAATGTAACCATCACCCCAGACTTTGGTGCCAAGGTCCTCGCTGCTCACCCCCAAGGATCGGCTGACGGTTTCGAAGGCCAAGGAGTGGGCCCGGTCCGCATCGGCCACGGTAAAATCTGCCCCTCGGTGGGCGACCGCCTCCTTTAAGAAACGCGTTAGTGCCTCCAGGTACTGCGCCTCTGAAGCAAGGCTGCTCGGCGTACGTGCTTCGGTCGGCGTTGCCGGTAGGGCGGCCCGTTCCGCATCCGCTTCCCACCATAGCTTGGGGTCACCCTCGGCCTTTAATCGGGCCTGAAGCTCGGCTTCGGCTTTAGCCTGTTTCATCCGAGAATCTTCCTGGTGCGTTTGCTCGTACCGATTCTCGTTGGTGCGCCATTTCTTCAACGTAGCCATGCCGTCGGAGGCAAGCTCATCCCCCATTGCGTTTAAGGCCTGAGGGGTCAACGCGTGCACCATTACGTCCAGCCGGGTCCGGCCCACTTGCCGAACCAAGGCACGACGATAGGGCTTCGATTCGACGAGGGGGGACGATTTTGACTCCGGCAAGGGGGCGATACTCTCCCGCTGCTTGGCCACGGTCGCCGCTAGCTTTCCCAGTTCGGTCGCTTCGGGTTCGGTAAACCGCTCGCCGCGCGTTCGGGCAAACGCGAAGATCTCTTCTAGGGCGGCTCGGGCTCGCGAATCGGAGGTGGTGAACCTACCCTGGTGAGCTAGGATCTTGTGCACCTGGGTCGAAAGTTCGCTCGTCGTAAGGGGAGTCATGGCGGGGTTTGCCAAGCGCAACGCTTGTAAGGTCGACAGGTATCGCGCCACGGGCTTTGGCAACGCATCATCCGCGGCCCGCCCGAGTCGGTATCGGTTTAGCGTTACCGTGAGCGCACTAAAGACGCTCCTCATTCTCTGTTGAGGGTGAGTGTTAATCCGCGAGGTAAACATGCCGATGCGTGATGGCTCTTTAGTGGGGGCCAGTAGCTCGTTCAATTGGAAGAGCCCTTCTTCGGGGTAGCGGGCTTCGCGCAGCAAGTGGCTGGCATCCGAATCCACGCGCAGCTCATTGGCCTGGGATTTTTCGTGCTCGGCCAGGAAGGTGTTCCAATTGATCTCTTTTGGCACTTCATCGTTGGAGTGTGAGATCTCGTGGGCTAAGACGGCGGCGATGCGAGCCAAGCCGCGGTTTGCCGAGGCTTCGGTGATGCGGCCATCGGCCTCGCGGGATGCCGCTTCTATCAGCTCGGTGGTAATGCCGATCAGGGGCCCGGTCGGACTATTGGCCAGTACCGCGTTACTCGTCGTCGAATCGATTACGACGACTCGGGGGGCCGCGGCCAGACTTTCGGGATGAAGCCGCATCTGCGCCGCAATGAGGGGGGCGGCAATTCGGCTAATCGTGCGGGCGACGGGGTTGAGGCCACTGAGGCGTTTACCGTGGAATATCCGCTCGAGGTTTTCAACTTCCCCGGTGGCGACACCGCTCGTCACTGCGAAAACGATGACAAAAAACCATGTAAAGTGATTGCCCCTGCCCATGTTGCCCCACACTGAATGAGTGCAAACCAGGGGCCCTTTTCTGAAGGCGGTATTCCGCGTGAATACGACCACTGCCGGTTCACGGGGGGAGGGGTTGTACAGGGGCCCGCGAATATCGGGTGAAGCACCTGACTATGTGCGTACGCTGGTGGGTGGGAGAAAGGTGCGGCTTCACTTTGGCAAAAGGTGCGGCAAAAGGTGCGGCCTCACTTTATCCATCCGC
>JBGSST010000411.1:0-4612 GCA_041736915.1 Bdellovibrionota bacterium | reverse complement strand
CCCCACCGGACGCGCGGTTTACCAAAGCTACATCGCCGCCCTCCGCCGGCAGGCTATGGAGCCCGTAAGCTATAAAGTGGCTAGCGCAAAGGTGGAAAAGTTTCTCACCAACCACCGGCTCTGGCGGTCTTTCCTCGAACGCAAAGTGGGCGGAGATAGAGATCAAAGGCTGGCCTCCGCCAGTACGGAAACCATCCTGAGCGATTTTGCGCAATTTGCGAGCGCCGATCCCAAGTTACGCGCGCTCTTCAGCCACGAAGGGAAAGACAATCTCGCGCGCACATCGCTAGAGTTTCACACGCAGTACAAAGCCTGGGTAGACGCTAAGCGCCTCGCCGTTCCCGCGACGAACGAGCCGTAAGCCTATTGCGCCAAAAGCTTTTGGAGCAGCAGCAGGTGAATCTTTCCTTCCGCTTGCACTACGAGACGAAGGCCGTCGGGGGAAAACATGAGGTCGGTCGCCAAGTCGGGTAAGCGAAACGGTTTGCTGACTTCGCCCGTTTTCAAATCGGCGTGAACGGCGAACCGCTCTTTGCCGGACTGGCGGTAATACGCCACCGCCTGATCGGACTGGGCAAAGACACTTCCTCCCTCAATCTCCCCAAAAACGCTCGCTAGCTTCTTAGGAAACGTCACTACGGGCACCCCCCGATCGACGGTGGGCCACTCGTAAAGGGTGCCGCCCTGGGAGGTTAAAAACCCCCTCCCCTTGGTCCAAAAAATACCTTCGGCCCGGCTCGCCGGCAGCAAGCCCGCCACTTTTTTCTGGGTGAGTATTTTACCGTCTAAGTCGTACTCGACCAGCAGCACTTCGCCCTCACCCGCGTCGTTCGTGCAGATCGCATACTTCATTTGGGGAAGCTCGCTGCCAAACTCGTTGCGTACCCACAGAAGCTCGCTGACCTTCAACCCCTCTCGCACCTTGGGCAGCGAAGAAGGCTGGCTCGGTGACGGACCGGACGAGGCCTTGGCCCAGTTAGGTATTAGCCCGGTTAAGGGGACGGTGAGCATGCCTTCCTTCGTGCTTTTTCCGGTGTGGATTTCTAGTCGCGCGGGGTCGGACAGAAACCGCATTTTACCGTACAGGTGGCTAACGCCGGGATCATGCACGTCGGAATGCGTTGCTTTGGTGGCGATGTCCACGATCTGCAGGCGCACCGGCCCCGGGCGCACGGAGTTGGAAGGCACGTCCAAAATAGCTAGCTTACCGTCGGGGGAAAAATCGTAAGTGGGGCTGGTGGAGCTGACTTCGATGAAGTAATCGGCCTGGGCCGTTTCCGCGATGGTTCTCCGGCGAGAGTCTTCGGCCCTACTAACCCCGTCAGCCCGGGCCTTTAAGCGCGCCCGAAGCCGATTGCGTACGTTGGGGTTCAACCACCCCTTTTCTTCGAGCATCCCTTTGAAATCGGCCAGCCGCCGCCCCAGCGCCAGCAGATCGGCGTCGCCCTCGACGGGACGAAAAGGATCGTCGGACTCCGCCATGGCCCGCAAGGCTTCCGGCGAGATCTTTTCGCCGGCGGAATCGATTAGTCGTTCAAACGTGTCTTCGATCAAATGAAGCCGCACCTCGGGATCATCGCTCAACGCCCCTAGCGTGGAAAAGCGAACGAGGCAGTCGACGGGCGCCGCTTGGGCGGAAGACAGAGTTAGCAAAGAGCCGAGAAAAATTTGGTGCCACACGTTGCCGCCATTCTACGCCAGATTTCCGAGCGCACCATGACCGAAGCGGCCATTGGCTCAATGATATGATTCTCCCATGACCCCGCGTCCCTCTACCAAGCCCCGGACCGATCTCTTATTCGTCGACCTCTTTTTCATCGCCCTAATCACCGCCTGCGCCGCGAAGTTTTTCTTTCGTGCGGACGAGATGCTCGACCTAGTGGGTGGCGACGAGCAGGACTGGCTGCGGTTTGGCACGATGTGGATGACGAAGGGCCACCCCATACCCGCGCAGTCGAGCCCACTCTACAGTATGTGGTACGCGTGGCTCGCCAGTCTGGTGGGACCGGTCGATGCGCTTTACTGGAACCTAAAGATTCTCACGACTGTCTTTTCGGTGGTGGTCTACCTCACCTGCCGCGCCTTCGCTTCACCCGGTATCTCGCTGCTGTTCGCGTTTCTCGCGCTGCTGTCGGACATCAATGTTCCCGTTTGGACCAAGGTGGGAATGCCGGCGCTGCTACTGCCCGTGACGGGCTGGCTCGTGGGCCGATTCGTTCACTCGCCTTACTGGTCGGTACTGCTCTCCGGCATCGGCATCATCTTGGCCGCCTACATTCGCCCCGAGTTCACGTTCATGGTCCCGTGCTTGCTCGTGCCGCTCGTCCTTTTGTTCGTAAAGAAGAAGGAGGCCGTTCGCACTATGGCGATCAAAGCGTCGGGCGTTCTTGCCTCGTGGACGATCGTAGCCGGATCGCTCGTCGTTTATTTCGGGGTGCCTACCGGGGGTAACCGGTCATGGCGGGCCTTCTCTCACCACTTTTTATACAATTGGGTGGAAACTAATCCCGTTGATGGCAGCATTTGGCTCGATACCGAGCGCATCATGTTCAGCATTTTCCCCAAAGCGAACTCTATCCTTTCCGCCGTCGCCGAACACCCGTGGTTAGTCATAACTCACCTGATAAAGAACCTGCTGGCGCTACCAGCCGAAGTCTTTCACGGCGTCTTTTCTCATCTGCCGATTTTGGTGCCAACGAGTCTTCCCAAAGCCCGGGCGCTAGAAAGCGCGCTGCTCTTTCTGCTGCTGGCGTATCTGACTTTCAAGAAACACGAGCGAGTGCGGGAACTGGGCCGAAACGCCGTACGTTTTTTTTCCCGACCCGAAAACTTCGGTCTGCTGGCGCCGCTGCTGCTTACCACCGTAACCTGCCTTTTGATTGTTCCCTTCCCTCGGCACGTGGTGCCTTTTTGTTTCTTCGCGTGGGTATTTTTGGCGGCAACTTTAGAGAAGGGCTCATCGCTTTCGTTACCGGCGATTCCCCGGTGGAGCCCCTTGCTGCTGTTCCTGATCATGCCGGTATTCAACTCGTCGTGGAACCAGCGAGGCGAACCCACCCGCCCCAGGCTCGAGATCGTGAAGGCCATTAAGCGGCTGAGCCCGAACGTCACCAACGCCCCCATGAACGTGCTGACGAGCGATCCCCGTTTGGTTGCGTACCTGGGAACGAACTACGAGATGATCAACGGGGGACCGCCTTCTTTCGAAGAACGGCTGAAGCGGAACGACCTTCTTTTTTTCATTCCCCGATCGCCGAACGAGGCTCAACGCTGGGAATTCAAGGACGAGGCCTTTCATCGTTTTCTGTCGAATCCAGAGTCGTTTGGTTTCGTAAAGTGGCCGGTTCCCTCGGCGAACTTCATCTGGGTTAACCAAAAGCTGCTTAAACCTCTGCCCAAGTCGATGTGCCTGGCGGACCTCCCGATGGAAAAGGATTCGGCGACGTTCTGCTGGTTCGAGCTACAGCAACAGGGCGGCGAGCCGATTTGGACGAGACAGCAGTACGTTACGCACCAGGGCTGGTAAGCAGCGTTTCTAGCGAAGCGCCAAGTAGCGATCTAGGGCCGGGGCGCGCGCCGGCGACCGGACCGATCGATTTGCGGCAGCCCGCGGGATTGCACAGCGTGTCTTTTGCGGACAAACAGGGAATTTCTGCCTCTAGCGAGGCACTTTGTGTAAAACTAGCCGAGTGAAAGACGACTCTACCGAAACTCAGCGCGTCGATGCCGTGGTGAAAGAGCGTTTCGCCTCGCTCGGCCGCAAGTTTGTCGACGAGGCTATCGAGAGCGGCTTGGTCATCGGCGCCGACGGCAATCGGCTGAAAAAAGGGGACCGGCTTCCGCCTACCGAAATTCAAACCCGCCGCCTGTCCGAGCAGCTAGAGTCGCTGGCCCGCGGGGATAAGTCCCTCCGCCTGAAGATCGTCGGCGAAGACCCCGACGTGATCGTCGTGGATAAACCGGCCGGCGTGGCGTGTTTTCCTAAGTCGCTGTTCGACACGAAGACGCTCACCCACTGGGCAATCGCCCGCAGCCCCGGCGTGGCGAAAGAGTTTCCCGATCCGCAGCCCACCCTGACCCCGTACTCCATCGAGACCGAGGTCAGCGGGCTCGTGCTAGTGGCCAAGCACGCCAAAGGTTTCGCCCTGTGGAAAGAACGTTACGAAAAACCGGCCATCACGTTTAGCTATCTGGCGTGGTGCTGGGGAGATCCCAAGCCGCATCGCTTTTTTATCTCTACGCAAATCGCTCACCCCAAGGGCGATAACGTGAAGTGGCTCGTGGTGTCTCCCGAGGTGGCCTTCGAGCCGCCGGCCCGGGAGGCAATTACCGTGGTGCGAGTGGCGGAACGGCACAAGCGGCCGGGTCAGCTCGGTTTTTTTCTGGCCGAGATTCAGATGGCTTCTCACGTAGAGCATCAGGTTCGTCTTCACTTAGCGCACCAGGGATTTCCCGTAATGGGAGATCGCCTTTACGATCCGGAATTCGAAAGCCGAGCCCCGCAGGTCAGCTCCCTTCAGCTCCGACTCTTCGAGCTGGAGCACGCAGGCCAGCGCGCCAAAACTTCGGCGGAAGCGTTCAAAACCAGCAGTCCGTTGGGGCATGCAAAAAG
>JBGSST010000254.1:0-6123 GCA_041736915.1 Bdellovibrionota bacterium | reverse complement strand
TCCGGCGCCCCTTCAGGACGCGGAATGAGCGCTTTGCGCGAGAGACGAATCTTGCCGCTCGGGTCGACTTCCAAGCATTTCACCTGAATGACGTCGCCTTCTTTCACCACGTCTTCCACGCGACGCACCCGATGGTGATCCAGCTCGGAAATGTGGCAAAGGCCGTCCGTACCCGGGATGATCTCGATGAAGGCGCCAAACTCCGCAATGCGGCTGACGCGACCTTCGTAGATGCGGCCGGGCTCGGCCTCTTCGACGATGTTCTCGATCATCTTGATGGCCGCTGCGGCCGCCTGCTGATCGACCGACGCAATGTGAATCGTACCATCGTCTTCGATGTCGATCTTCACGCCCGTCTTTTCGATAATGCCGCGAACCACTTTTCCACCGCTACCGATGACTTCGCGTACTTTTTCCGGACGAACCTTCACGGTGAAGATACGCGGAGCGTACTGCGAGAAATCTTTCGCGGGTTCGGCAATCGCTTCCGCCATCTTGCCCAAGATGTGCAACCGGCCTTCACGGGCCTGGTCCAAAGCCTCGGTCATGATTTCGCGGGAAACGCCGCCGATTTTCAGATCCATCTGGAAGGCCGTGATGCCATCCTTGGTTCCGCAAACCTTGAAGTCCATGTCACCCAAGTGATCTTCGTCACCCAGAATGTCCGACAACACGCGGTATTTTTCCTCTTCCTTGATCAAGCCCATCGCCACACCGGCAACGGCTTTCGGAATCGGCACACCGGCCTGCATTAGCGCCATGGAACCGCTACACACGGTCGCCATCGACGAAGATCCGTTGGACTCCAACACTTCGGAGACCAGACGGATGGAGTACGGGAACACTTCTTTCGAAGGAATCACGTACGACAACGCTCTTTCGGCGAGAACGCCGTGGCCCACTTCGCGGCGTCCGGGCGGACGCAACGGACGGGCCTCACCCACCGAGAACGGCGGGAAGTTGTAATGCAACAAGAAGGTCTTCTGGTAGATGCCGTTGATCGAGTCGATCTTCTGCTCGTCATCCGAAGTACCCAACGTCACGGCACCCAAAACTTGAGTCTCACCGCGCGTGAACAAGGCGGAGCCGTGTACGCGGGGGAGCAAACCAATTTCGCAGGTGATAGGACGAATGTCTTTGTAGTCGCGGCCGTCGATACGGTGGCCGCTGTTCAGAGTGAGGTCACGCGCGTAGCTGGCTTTCAGATCTTCCAGGTACGTCGAGACCAGCTTGTTGTGGGCCGCGTCGTCTTTCGTCGTCGCGTCCTTCTTGCCGAACTTCTCTTTCGCCTTCGCCTTCACTTCGGCCAAAGCGTTGTAACGCTCCAGCTTCTGCTTGATGGCGAACGCCTTTTTGAAATCCGGAGTCAGAGCCGAGCGCATCTCTTTTTTGAGCGCTTCGTTCTTGGGCGGCTTCGGGTAGTCGCGCTTGGCCTTACCGACCTTTTTGCGCAGCTCTTCCTGAAGCTCCAGAATCGGCATCATGCTCTTGTGGGCGAATTCGAGCGCTTCGACCATTTCGGCCTCGGACACTTCCTTCGCAGAACCTTCCACCATGACCACGCCCGTTTTCAGAGCGGAGATCAGAACTTCCATGCGACTTTTTTCAAAGTCGGCAGGAGGCGGGTTCACTACGAACTGGCCATCGATGTGACCAATGCGGATGGAGGCGAAAGGTCCGCCCCAGGGGATGTCCGACATGTGCAGAGCGGCGCTGGCGCCGATGCTGGCAGCAATGTCCGCTTCGTTGATGCCATCCACCGACAGCACCGTGGCGGTGATGAAGGTGTCGCAGAGGAAGTCTTCCGGGAACAGCGGGCGGGAGGGCCGGTCGATCAGACGGGCCGACAACGTCGCGCGGTCGGAAGGCTTCGCTTCACGCTTGAAGAAGCCGCCCGGAAAACGTCCGGCGGCGTAGTACTTCTCTTGAAAATCTACCGTGAGTGGGAAGAAGTCCTGGTTGTCTTTGAGCTCTTTGCTCGAACAGACGTTTACCAGAACCATCGTTTCGCCATAGGTCACTAGGACCGAGGCATCAGCCTGTTTGGCCAGTTTGCCTGTTTGGAGCGTAAGACGGCGCCCCCCGTAGTCTACACTGAGTTCTACGACTTCCATGGAAAGCCCTTCTTTCTTTAATTGTAAGGAATGGATTACTTACGGATGTTCAAGCGCTCGATGAGCGTCTTGTACCGTTGTTCGTCCGTTTTCTTGAGATAGTCGAGCTGGCGACGACGCGAGCTAACCATCTGCAAGAGACCACGACGCGAGTGGTGGTCTTTTTTGTGTTCTTTGAAATGCGGGGTCAGCGCATTGATTTGTTCGGTCAAGAGCGCAATCTGCACTTCCGGCGAACCCGTATCGCTCGCGTGAGTGCGATAGGTGTTAATCATTTCCGTTTTTTTTACTTTCGTAAGACTCAACTTAAGTTACCTCAACTCTAATTAATGCCTAAGGCAGATACCATCATCCCTAGGGGTTGGCAACGAAACCGGCACCCATTTGGCCTGGTTTCTTAGTGATTTCGCTTAGCGGCCGGGGCACTACGCCTTTAAGACCACCCTCATTTTTACCGATAGAAGCTAGCCTCAAAAAGTTGTGTACCCCCTGCTGCATAGCAGGTTCCACCGCCTCTTCGAACTGGGGAACCGTTAGGCTCTCCTCTAGCTTGAACTCTCCCACGCCCAGGCGCCTTAGCTCCGTCAGATGGGCAAAGGTACCGAGCCGGCGTCCAATGTCGGCCGCAAGCGACCGAATATAGGTGCCTTTCGAGCAGTGAACCTCGAGGTCGAGGTAGGGTAGCTCAATCCGCTTCACCACGAGAGAGAACAACTGCACCGCAATCGGCTCCCTTTCGATAGTGATGTTCTTACGCGCCAGCTCGTACAGACGAACTCCGTCTTTCTTCTTGGCGCTGAACATGGGCGGGGTCTGCCACCATTCCCCTACGAACGACTGGACCACTTCACGAATCTTTTCATCTCCCAGCGGAGGAACGGGAGCGCTTTCGGTGACCTCGCCCGTACGATCGAGCGTATTGGTCTCTTCCCCGAGCTTGAGGGTAGCCAGGTACTTTTTGTCGGCATTGAGCAAAAGGTTGGACGATTTCGTCCCCTTGCCCGTCAAAACGATGAGCACGCCGCTCGCAAACGGATCGAGGCTACCGGCGTGGCCTACCTTGGCGTCGCGCCCCAAACGGCGGCGGATCGAACGAACCACGTCGAAGGAGGTCGGGCCGACCGCCTTGTCGATGATCAAAAGCGAGGGGATCTCAGTGGGCCTCATCGAGTCCTCCGTCTGGCGGAAGACTGTTGATCGGGGCCTTTTCACCGTTGAAACCGTGCAAAAGTCCCAGGACGCGATCTCTCGACTCGCCCTCGGCGTCATACACGAAATTGAGCTCCGGCACGTACCGCATGTCCAGCTCCTGCGCCAGACGGCGGCGGAAGAAGGAGACGGCGCGCGGGAACTCTTTTTCCGCCTGGCGGGGACTGCCTTCACGCAGGCGGTACCACACCGTGGCCTGCTTCATGTCGCCGGTGACCTTCACCTGGCTAATCCACGCGGTGGAAAGCTCAGGCTTCTCGATCTCGACCAGCAAGAGGCGGGAAAGCTCCTGCCTCAACACTTCGGCCATTTTTGAACAACGTCGACTGGACTGCATACACCACCAAAAACTTGGGTAGCCTTAGAGCGCGCCCATGATCTCCTCTTTGAGGAAAGCTTCGAACTGATCGCCCTGCTTCACGTCGTTGAAGTTCTCGAGCCCGATACCGCACTCGTAACCCTGTGCGACTTCCTTCACGTCGTCCTTGAAACGGCGAAGCGACGAGATCTTACCTTCGTACACCACGCGGTTGTCGCGGAGCAGGCGCAGGAAGCACCCACGAATGACCTTGCCGTCGAGTACCGACGAGCCGGCAATGACGCCGACCTTGGGCACACTGAAGACCTCGCGGACTTCCGCACGGCCAATGACCTTTTCGCGAATCGTTTTGTCGAGCAGCCCTTCCATCAACTTCTTCGTGTCCTCGATGAGGTCGTAGATGATGGTGTAGGTGCGCACTACCACGTGCTCCGCTTCGGCCAACTTCAAGGCCTTCAAATCCGGACGGATGTTGAAGCCCAAAATCACCGCTTTGGAAGCCGAGGCCAACATGACGTCGCTCTCGACGATACCGCCCGTGGCTACGTGAAGGATCTTCACCTTCGCCTTGGTGGACGGAATCTTGATGAGCGATTCACGCAATGCTTCGGCCGAACCCTGTACGTCCGCCTTCATGATCACGCGCAGCTCTTTTTCGGTCGACGGGATTCCGCCGGCCAACATCTGCTCGAGCGTAAGCTTGGGACGTTCTTGCGCCTTTTCGCGCTTGGCCTGCTGGCGCTCGCTAACGAGCTCCTTCGCGTCGTCTTCGTCCTCGATGACGTTCAATTCGTCACCAACCGACGGGACTTCCGTGAGACCCAACACTTCAACCGGATCTCCGGGCAAACCTTCCGTCAGCTTCTTGCCGTACGAATCGGCCATCGCGCGAACCTTGCCCATCACGCTTCCGCATACGATGAGGTCGCCGGGCTGAAGCTTTCCGTGCTGCACGAGTACGGTCGCAATCGGTCCGCGGTTCTTGTCCAGATGCGCTTCCACGACGCTGCCGCGAGCGGGAATGTCGTAGTTCGCCTTGAGTTCCAGAACTTCGGCCTGCAACAAAATGGCATCTAGCAGCTGATCCAAGTTCTTCGCCGTTTTCGCCGAAACCGGGACGTAGAGAGTGTCGCCACCCCACTCTTCCGGGTTCAACTCGTGACCGGCCAATACCTGTTTGATCTTGTCCGGATTGGCATCCGGAAGATCGATCTTGTTCACCGCCACGATAATCGGCACGCCGGCCGCTTTCGCGTGGGCGACCGATTCGAGCGTCTGCGGCATCACGCCGTCCGTCGCCGAAACGACGAGAATCACGATGTCCGTGACCTTGGCGCCGCGGGCGCGCATGGCCGTGAAAGCTTCGTGACCAGGAGTATCGATGAAGGTGATTTTACCCTTCGCCGTGTTCACCGTGTAAGCGCCAATGTGCTGCGTGATACCGCCCGCTTCGCCGGCCGCTACCGTCGTTTTGCGGATGGCGTCGAGTAGCGACGTCTTACCGTGATCCACGTGGCCCATGATCGTGACCACCGGGCCACGGGGCTTTAAATTCTCAGGTGCCATGTCCACGTCAGCGACGTAGTCGGCTTCCTTGAACATCTCCTGCTTCACTTCAAAACCGAACTCTTGCGCGACGAGGGTCGCGGCGTCGAAATCGATCTGCTGATTCATGGTGGCGGTGACGCCCATGCCCATCAGCTTACCGACGACCTGCACGGCTTTGGCACCCATCTCTTTAGCGAGATCGGCCACCGAAATCGTTTCGCCCATCTGGACGACGCGCTTGTGCTGCGCGGCCGTCGTGATCTGCGTCTTCAGCAGAGGACGGGAAACGGCGTTACGCCGCTTTTTGGTCGCGTGGATTAGCTCGCGCTTCAGATAATCGGTGCTGCGGAAAACTTTGCCGGTGGTACCGTCGCGGCTGGTTTTACGGCCCTTGCTGTCCTTGGAAGGATCCGCCACTACCGGCGCCATCTCGACTTCCTTTACGCGGCGGAGGCCAAAGCCACCCGTCGTCGTGCCCGTCGAACCCGGTGCGCCCGGCTTTGGCCTGGCGTTGGGGTCGGTTTTGGCGGCGGGCGGACGTACCGGACGCTCCATCTTAGGGCCGATGGCGTCGCTCAAATGTTTTTCGGTGGTGGTGCGCTTGATGATCGACGGGTAGCTACGGCGCGGAACCGGAGTGACCTCGACGACCTTGCGGGCACCGGGGGCGGTATGCGGCACCGTGGGAGTAGCCGGCTTAACGGGCGCGGCCTTCACTTCGGCAACCGGGGCTACCGGTGCGGCCGGCACTGCGGGGGCCGCCGTGATGACTTCGGGTTCCATCGGCTCCTCTTCCGCCACCGGGGCTTCCGGAGCGGCCGTGGCGGTCTCTTCTTCCGCCGTCACTTCCATGGCTGGTTGCGATTCCATCTCTTCGGGCGCGGTCTCTTGAACCGATTCCTGAGCCGTTTCGACCGGGGCCTCTTCCTGAAC
>JBGSST010000250.1:0-6708 GCA_041736915.1 Bdellovibrionota bacterium | reverse complement strand
GAATCTCGAGTACCAGAAACAAGCTCTTCTTCTGATGCTCCACCGCCATGAAGATGTTCTGGTGGACGTCCTTCCACAGCCGCACGCTGGCGTCCTCGCCTAAGGTGTTGCGTACCTTAGCCGCCACCTTGTCGAAATCTTCGCCCGCGCGAATCTTGTTTTTGTAGATGGGCTCTTGATTGTCTTTATGGAAAACCGTGCGCACCGTTTCGATACTCATGCGGGCGTGGTGAAGGTCGTGATCGTAGATCCCAAACTTGGTGATGCCCGTAACCGGCATGGGAATCACCTTCTGCTTACTTCCCTCGGGCACGAGGATATCGACGGTATCGCCCACCTTCACCTTGAGCTTTTTGGCGAGCTGCACACCTAGCCACACCCACTGACCACCCGGTGGCGAGGAGCCCTCCAACGGCTTTTCCACCCAGATACTGTCCCAGGGGGTCACCGCCTTGGACGATTCGAAATCGATCCCTTCGAAGATCACGCCCCCCACCTTGGGTCCGCGAATCACCATGGCCGGGGCCAGTAAAGAGGGCGACACCGCCGCGAGCTCCGGAATCTGTTTCAGCCGGGCTTCGAGCTGCCCTTCCCCGCGATTCAAATTGCGCGGCATCACCACGAGCTCGGAAGAGATGCGGGTGTAGTTTTCACGAAAGAGGTCCTGAAAGCCGGTCATTACCGCCAACACCACCATCAGCTGCAGCACGCCAACCGCCACGCCGATCACCGATAAGAGCACCGCGAACGACAGTAGGTTTACGCCCCGCGGGAAAAAGTACTTACGAAGGAGAAAGCGCAGTAGCTTCACGCGCGCACTCCCCACCGGTACTTAAGAAAGGTTAGATTGTGATCGAGGCAGGTCTTTAAGACGCCATGCTGATTCCACTTACGCGGAGAGGATTTTACCAGCAGCGACGAGGCCATGAACTTGCCGCACACCCGAAGCGCATCGCACACGCCGGCGAAAGGTATCAGCGAGGTCTCGTCCATTCCGCCCGAGGCGAGGTACTGCGACTTGCGTACGAACAGCCCCTGGTCCGGCAGCGTGAACTGATAGCGGCGGCTGCGCCAGTTCCCCCCCCTTTCGATGAGGCGGAAAACCGGTCTCGGGTCTTTGATGCCAAGCTTGAAGCCACCGACCGACACCTGCTCGTTGTCTAGCGCACCGTCGACGACCATGCGGTAGCCCGGTTCGATCTCCACGTCGGCCGCGAGAAACAGAAGCCTATCGCCCGACGCTTCGCGGGCCGCGGCGTTGCATTGCTTGGCCAGCCCCTTTTCGGTCAGCACCACGCGCGCGCCGGCCTTCTTGGCGAGGTACATCGTGGCATCGGAGCTGCCCCCGTCCGCCACGATTATCTCGTCGGGATGGCCCGCCATCACCGACGCCAAGCAGGTTTCGATATTCTCCTGCTCGTTATAAGTCGGGATGATGACGGTAAGCACTTCGCTTAGCCTTCCTTCAGATTCTTCAGGTGCGCTTGCAGCGTTTCGACCTGCTTCTCGAGCAGCGTCTTACGATCCTGCACGCCCTTAATCACGTTCTCCGGCGCGCGGCCAACAAACTCGTGGCTGGTCAGCTTTTGCTTGGCCCGCTCCAGCTCGCCGATGAGGCCCGCCAGCTCCTTCTCGGTCTTGGCGATCTCCACCTTCACGTCCATGAGGTCTTCACGCGGCACGAACGCTTCCATCTCGCCAATGGCGATGAGCACGTTTTTCTTCGGGTCGGGCTTGTCGCCGCCTAAAGTAAACGAGGAAGCGCGAATCAAGCGCTTCACCCAGTCGGCCCCTTGCAACGCATCGAGATTTTTCTTGGGTCCCACGATCTGCACGCGGATCTCCGAGTTGGGATTCAACCCGCACTCGCCGCGGCGGGAGCGAATGGCCTCCACCACCGTGGTGCCGGTCGTGATGCGGTCCGAGCCGGCCTGGAACTCCCCACGGCCCATCTCTTGCGAAGCCCGGCGCACCGAGAGCCCATCGAAGTCGCGGCCGGCAAGCTTTTCCGGATCGTCCGTCGGATACGGAGCAAGCGAGATCGACCTGCCCTGCGCTTTGATGGGCATGCGCTGCCACAGCTCCTCGGTAACGAAGGGCATGAACGGATGCAGCAGGCGCAGCGCCTCTTCCAGCACTTCGATGGCGGTCGAGTCTTTGGCGGCCTTGCGGGCACTCATCTCGTTTTCGGTCTTGATGAGCTCGATGTACCAGTCGCAGTAGTCGTTCCACACGAACGAGTAGATGCGGTTGGCGGCGTCGAAGAAGCGGTACTGGTCCAGGGCAAGGTTGATGTCCTTCTTGCAGGTCTCCAGTCGCGTCCAGATCCACTGGTTCACGTCGTTACCCATGTCGGACTTGGCTTCCTTCACGTCACCAAAATGCATCATCACGAAGCGCGTGGCGTTCCAGATTTTGTTCACGAAGTTGCGATAGCCCTCGATACGCGTGTCGCTCAAGAGCACGTCGCGGCCGTGCACCGCCATGGCGGCCAAGGTAAAGCGCAAAGGATCGGCGCCGACCTTGTTCACGATCTCCAAGGGGTCTTTCACGTTCCCTTTGGTTTTCGACATCTTCTGGCCGTGCTCGTCGCGCACCATCGGGTGCAGGTACACCGTGTGGAACGGCGACTTACCCACCATCTTGATGCCCAGCATGATCATGCGGGCCACCCAGAAGAACAAAATATCGAAGCCCGTCTCCATCACCTGGTTGGGGTAGAACGCCTTCATGTCGGCGGTCTCTTTGGGCCACCCCAGAGTCGAGAACGGCCATAGCCCCGAGCTAAACCACGTGTCGAGCACGTCTTCGTCCTGCTTCAAGCTAGCGCTCTGGCAGGTGCCGCAGGCCTTCGGCGTTTCGACCGCCACGGTCACGTGCCCGTCCGGGCAGTACCACGCGGGAATGCGGTGGCCCCACCACAGCTGGCGGCTTACGCACCACGGGCGGATATTCTCCATCCAAAGGAAGTAGGTCTTTTCCCACTCCTTGGGCAAAATCTTGATCTCACCGTTGCGTACGGCTTCGATAGCCGGCTTGGCCAAGGTGGCCGCGTCGACGAACCACTGCTGGGACAATCGCGGCTCCAAGATCGCATCGCAGCGATCGCAGTGACCCACGTTGTTAAGGTGGTCCTTCTCTTCGCCGAGAAGCCCTTGTTCCGCCAAATCGAGCAGCATCTGCTCTCGCGCCTTCTCGCGCGTGAGCCCCTGGTACTTGCCGCCTTCCTGATTCAGCTTGGCCGACTCGTCGAAGATGGAAAGAATCGGCAGGTTGTGCCGCTTGGCGACCTGATAGTCGTTCATGTCGTGGCCGGGGGTAATCTTCAAAGCCCCCGTGCCGAACGCCATGTCGACGTAAGAATCCGCAATGACCGGCACCGCGCGATTCGTCAGCGGAACCATTACCTCTTGGCCCACGAACGCCTTGAAGCGATCGTCGTCCGGATTGACCGCCACGGCGGTATCGCCGAGCAACGTTTCGGGCCGCGTGGTAGCCACGACGAGCACCTTATTGGGATCGTTCTTCAGCCGGTACTTGATCTGCCAAAGCTTGCCCTTGCTCTCTTTGGCTTTCACCTCGAGATCGGAAAGCGCGGTATGGCAGCGCGGACACCACTGAATCAGCGACGTGTCTTTGTAGAGCAGCTTTTCGTTATAGAGACGCGTGAAGGTTTCGCGCACGGCGAGCGACACGCCTTCATCCAGAGTAAAGGTCAGGCGCGTCCAGTCGAGGCTGCAGCCCATCAGGCGCAGCTGCCCCAAAATGGTGGTCTGCGACTGTTCTTTCCACTCCCAAACTTTTTCCAGAAACTTTTCGCGCCCCAGGTCGTGGCGCGATTTCTTTTCGGTCTTCTGCAGGTGGCGTTCGACCACCATCTGCGTGGCGATGCCGGCGTGATCGGTGCCGGGCAGCCAAAGGGCATTGTAGCCCTGCATGCGTTTGCGGCGAATGAGGATGTCTTCCAACGTGCAGGTGAGTGCGTGGCCCATGTGGAGCACGCCAGTTACGTTCGGCGGCGGCAACACGATGACGTACGGCTCTTTCGGAGAGGCCGGGTCCGCTTTGAAGATCTGTTCTTTCTCCCAGAACTGGTACAGCCGGGGCTCGACTTCGGTTGGCTCAAACTGGTTTGGAAACTCGCTCACATCCACCTCAACAATTAATCCGTATTACGATAATTCAAGAAAACGATCGATCGCGGCTTTACGTTGACCTTAGTCCACCGCTTGGCGCCCTTGATCACGTTGCCGGAATTCATCACCATGTCCAAGCTCAGGTTGTGCTCCCCCGCGGGCACCTTGAATCGTGCAATTTGTAACGTAGCCGGCAAGGTTGTCCAGCTGCGCAGGTCCGCCGTATCGGTCGCGTGCAAAAAGAGGCTCGTGAAGAATCCTACCGCCTTGCTGTCACTGGCTTTTTCCGCGGCGTAGGCCGCGGCTTCTTTCGCCGCGATGCCGGCCATCTTTTTGGCGATGATTCCGGCGAGTTTTCCGCTGAGCTCCTTGATGGCCGTTCCCTCCACGTCGTAAAGCGCGGAGCTTTCCACTTTGAACGACGACCCCTCCAAGCCAATGCGGCCGGAGCGTGTCGCATAATGATTCTTACGGAACTCCGGTGCCAAACGAAACTGCGGCGACGGCACTTTATAGGGAGCCTTGCCCTGCTCGAGGAGAAGAACGATCTCCCCTTCCTTAGGGCCCAGCTTGTAATCTTTCACGCCGGGGAAACGCTTCTGGTACGACTCGTACTCCTCCATCGCCCGCATCTGATCCGCCAGACGCAGCAACGGCACCCCCAGGTACGGCATCGCCTGGGGCACGTTCCACTTGAGTAGCTGCCGGTAGTCGACGAACGCGTCGTTGTCCTCGTGGCGCGCTTCGAAGAGGGCCGCCGCCAGGTACTTCGCGAAGGCGTTATTCTGGTAGGGCATCTTCCCTTCGGTGATCATCCGATCGAGCTTACGGTTTACCCGGCGAGCTTCGACCAACGCGTTCTCGTAGTCCCCCAGCATCGTGTAATCGATGGCGAGGTACATGTTGATCATCACCTTTTCGAAGTCTTCGCCCTTGTACCCTTTGATCTCGTCGTTCAAGAGCACGCTGCCCGCTTCGGCGGCGATGCTGGTGTAGTCTTTGATCTCGGCCATCTTGTCGGCGCGCAGAAAGGTGGAGATGGCCTCTTTGTAACGGCCGGCGGTGTGGTACACGACGCCCAAATCCATCAGGTAGAGTAGCTCGTCGTTGTCTTTTTTATCCGCGAACTCTTTCAGCTTGGCGATGGCGGCATCGAATCGTCCCGCTTCGAAGTCTGCACGTGGCTGACGAATGCGACCCGCGTACAGGGCACAGCCCGATAGGAAAAACAGCGCCTGCCCCCAAAGGAGGCAGGCGAGTAGAATGTGGCGGCTTCGTTTCACGTTTCGCTAAAGTTACAAGCCCACGGACTTCTTTTTGTAGAACTTGCGAAGCTCTTTCTCGTCGGTCCAATCGAGGATGCCCGTTTGGATGTTCACCAGTTCGAAGGTCGACTTGTAGTACACGTACTTTTTGTCGCCCACCTGCTGAACGCGATCGGTGATTTCACCCTTCAGGAAATAGTTGGCGCCGATCTGCTTGCCCTTTTGGCGCGCGGTCGACGGGTCCACGTAGCCCGACTGCGACTGGTACTCGACCTCTTCGGCGAGATCGGCCCGCGTCTCTTTTTCCGTGAACCGGAACCGGCCGCTCTTCACCAGCGCCACGCGAATCTTGTCGGTCATGCTCTTCATGTCGATGTGCTCTTCGGTGCGGTTCTTCACCAGCGTCACCAGCACCACCGGGGCCTTCTTGCTCTCGGCAACCACGCGGCTTTCGACGAGCGACTTGATCATCGTATCGGCGATCATCCGCATGTCGCTTTCATTAAACTTGTCATCGAGCAGGCGGTCTTCGGACATGTCGTCGTACTTGCCCTCGGTGAACTCCTTATGGCCGCAAGCGGACACGAAGAGCGCGAGCGTGATAGCCGGAACTAGGGGTAAAAATCGGCGCATGGGTCTATACCTCCAAGAGATGGCGAAAAGGCCGTTACGGTTACGGAAACCAAATGTTTCAAGGACTTGGAGAGTATAATGACCGGTACAGGGAGTGGCAACCTCAGTCCAGGTTGGCACCATCCTTGTGAGTGGGAGGCCCCATGCTAGAAGACTTCGAAATTCAGCAAATCTTAGACCGGGCCGAACAGGCCACGCCGGGACCCTGGACCATTGGCTTCGACAAGTCGATGCGTAGCGGCTGGGCGGTACTGAAGGCCGGGACGGCCACCACCGTGGTGCACCTCGACCCGACCAAAAACATCGACTTGGATATCGAGAGCCACCGCGTCGACGCTAACCTCGACTTTATCCAGAACGCCCGCGAAGACGTGCCCAAACTGGTGGAAACCATTCGGGAACTCAAAGCGGCGGGCGGCGCCGCCGAGCTGCACGGAATCGACGCCGAGCTTCAGCTGACGGTGGCCAAGCTCGCCAACGAGGTCGAGACACTACGCAAAGCCCTCTATTTCTACGCCCACCCCGAAACCTATAAGCAAAAGCCGGCCGACGCAGAGGGCAAAGTCCCCGACTGGATCGGCACGGATCTCGGCGCCCGCGCCCGCCGCTTCTTCGTCCCGCCCGAGTAAACCACAATACGAGCCCCTCCCGCAGGTACCCGCTTCCTTTTGAAA
>JBGSST010000238.1:0-56588 GCA_041736915.1 Bdellovibrionota bacterium | reverse complement strand
GATCTCCACCGCCGCGTCCGCCACGATCCCGCTCGGCGCCCCGAGAGGGGGCCGGCTCACGTCCGCGCTCTTCACGCGGCGGGCGATCTTCACCACCCTCGGCCTTTACCGGACCAGCCTCGATAACGGGCGGAGTCGGTTTACGCGCTTCACGCGTGGGCGGAACCGGCTTTTTGGCGGGAACTACCGCTTCCGGCTCGTCTTCATCGTCGGCGTCGTCTTCGTCAAGGTCACCGTCGTCGTCTTCGCCGTCCCAATCCTCGTCGTCCTCGTCTTCGTCTTCATCTTCGTCTTCGATGCCGCGCTCGTAGCTCGGCTCGAGTTCCGGATACTCTTCCTCGTCCACTTCCTCGGAAGCGCCTTCCGGGGCGTCCGCTTTAGCGGCTAGCGGCTTCGCCTCGTCCTTCTTCGGAGCGGCGTCTTTTTTCGGTGCAGCCTCTTTGGCGACGGCGGGAGTCTCGCGGCCGACTTCTTCTTTGGCCTCTTTGACTTCCTTTTCGTCACGCGGGGCGCGCGGGGTACCACGGTGGCCCGAACGACCACGCGGCCGGCGAGCAAAGCGCTCGGTATCGCGCTCAATCTCTTCGGCGGTTTTGGCCGAGGCCTCTTCGCCCTCTTCCTTGTCGCCGTCTTCTTCGTCGTCGTAGCTTTCGCCGCTGCCTTCACCGTCTTCATCGTCATCGAGGTACTCGATGTCGCGACCGAAGGGCTCGTCGATGATGTCATCGACGTACAGGAACGCCGTACGCTCTAAACCCAGCTCTAGGAAGGCCGCCTGCATGCCGGGCAGCACGCGTTTCACTACGCCCTTGTAAACATTGCCGACGACGTTCTTGTCTTCTTCGCGCTCGATATGCAGCGCTTTGATCTCGCCGTCTTCCAGGATGGCTACGCGAGTTTCGTAAGAACTCGCATTCACCAAAATTTGTTTGCTCATAAAGTCTCCACTAAGGGTTCAAAATTAGTAATTTCTTGCGAAAATGACCCGGCCGCCCGAAGGGCCAGCACAGTAGATGCATTTTCCTTTTTCTTTGATCTGATCGAAGGGCACACAGCGAATCGTCGCCTTGGTGTCTTCTTTCACTTTCAATTCACATTGGTCCTTGCCGCACCAGTGCATCTGGTAAAAGCCCGGCTTCTCCTCGAGTTTCTTTTTGAACTGCTCGTAATCGTCCTCGAGGAACGTGTTTTCTTTCAAGAACGCCGACGCTTTCGCGTAGAGGTCTTTTTGAAAATTGTCTAAGTCGCTGAGCGCTTCGGTTACGACGCTGTCGACGCTAACCAATCGCTTTTTGCCGTCGCGGCGGGCGAGCTGCACCTGGTTGTTCTCCAGATCGCGCGGTCCCACTTCGATACGCAGCGGAATGCCTTCGACTTCCCACTGGTTGAACTTGAAGCCGGGGCTGACGTTGTCCCGATCGTCCACTTTGCAGACGAGGTGCTTGGAGAGCTCCGTTTTTATTTTGTCGCACACGGCGAGAATCGGCGCGGGCTCTTTGCCCTTGGGCAGAATCGGAATGATCACTACCGGCAACGGTGCGGCCTTGGGAGGAATCACCAGCCCTTGGTCGTCCGAGTGGGTCATGATCAGCGCGCCGACGATGCGGGTGGAAATACCCCAGCTCGTCTGGTGCACGTACTCTTGCTTGCCCGCGCGGCTTTGGAACTTGATGTCGAACACCTTCGCGAAACGATCCGCGAAGTAATGCGATGTGGCTCCCTGCAAGGCTTTCTTGTCCTGCATCATGGCTTCCAGACAGTACGTTTGCGCCGCGCCCGCGAACTTTTCACTCGGCGTCTTCTCACCGGCGATGGTCGGGATCGCAAAAATTTCGCGCATGAACGTCTGGTACACGTCCAACATCTTCAGCGTTTCTTTCAGCGCTTCGGTGTCGGTTTCGTGGCAGGTATGACCCTCTTGCCAAAGAAACTCCACCGTACGCAGAAACGGGCGCGTGCGTAGCTCCCAGCGAACCACGTTGGCCCACTGGTTAATCAGCACCGGCAAGTCGCGATAGCTTTGAATCCATTTCGAGTACATCGCGTTGATGATCGTTTCCGACGTGGGGCGAACGATCAGCGGCTCTTCCAGCTCTTTGCCGCCACCGTGGGTAACGACCGCGCACTGCGGGAGAAAACCGTCGACGTGGTCTTTCTCTTTCTGCAAAAAGCTCTGCGGAATGAACATCGGAAAATAAGCGTTGCGGTGACCGGTCGCCTTAAACGCTTTGTTCAGGTGTTCCTGCACGACTTCCCATAGGGCGTAACCGTTGGGGCGAAGCACCATGCAACCACGCACGGGCGAGTTGTCCGCCAGCTGCGCTTGCTGGATGATATCCAGGTACCACTGCGAAAAATCTTTCTCTCGGGGCGTAATTCTCTCTGCCATAAACTCTCTACTTTCTACTAACGACTCTCGGGCATTACATCTTCTCGATTTCAGCCATTAAAAACTCGAGCATCTTGTCTTCAGGCACTTTCCCAATGGGTTTACCCTTTTTGTAGACGAGACCTTCGCCCTTGCCGCCGGCAATGCCGATATCCGCTTCCATGGACTCTCCGGGACCATTCACCACACAGCCCATGACCGCGATCTTGATGTTCTTCTTGAGCCCCAACGCTCTTCGCTCAACCTCTTCGGCGAGTTTGTACACGTCGATGTCGGCGCGTCCGCAACTCGGGCAGCTGATAATTTCCGGGGCATCGTTTTTAAGGCCCAGCGACTTCAGGATGTAGACGCCCGTCTTTACCTCTTCCACCGGATCGGTGGAGAGCGAGACGCGGATGGTATCGCCGATTCCGGCAAGGAGCAGGCTGCCCATTCCCACGGCCGACTTTACGGCGCCGTAGTGGCGGGTTCCTGCTTCGGTGACGCCGAGATGCAACGGCGCTTCGGTCTTCTGGCTGAGAAGATCGTAGGCGCGGTAGTTATTCACGACGTCAGACGATTTGATCGAAACTTTGAAATTATAGAAGCCCTGAGCCTCGACGAGCGCAATGGAGGCCAACGCACTTTCCACCAGCGCCTCGGGCGTGGGGTGGCCGTATTTTTTCAGCAGCGGCTTTTCCAGCGAGCCGGCGTTCACGCCGATGCGGATGGCGATGCCGGCATCCTTCGCCGCCTTCACCACTTCGAGCGTTTTCCACTCGGGGCCGATGTTGCCGGGATTGATGCGCACGCAATGTACACCCGCTTTGATGGCGGCCATGGCCATCTTGTAGTCAAAATGAATGTCGCCGATGACGGGGATCTTGATCCGCGTCATCAGGGTGGGCATCGCATCGGCGGCCTCTTGGTCGTTCACCGTGATGCGGATGATTTCGCAACCGGCGGCTACGAGTTCGTCCACCTGCTTCACGATGCCTTCGATGTCTTCCGTCTTTGGCGTACACATGGACTGCACGCGGATGGGGTTGTTGGCCCCGAGTTTTAGATCGCCCACCGTGATCTCACGGGTTTTGCGCCGTGCGATACCGCTCATCAAACTGATGCTCATGAGTTACCCCCCAAGGACTGTACGTCGATGCCGTAGCCCTTAATTTTTTTATGAAGATGGCTGCGCTCTAACCCCAAACAGTGTGCCGTCTTCGAAATGTTGCCGCCGTTTTCCGACAGAATCTGCATGATGAACCGCTTCTCGAAGGCGGCCCGCGCGATTTTGAGCGACTTGGCCTCCGCATCGGCGGCACCGGCCTCGGTAGCTTCCGTCACCGGATTCAAGTCCGGGATTTCGAGCCATTCGTCTTGGCTTAGCAGGCAGGCCCGCTCGCACCAGTTCTTAAGCTCACGGATGTTGCCCGGCCAGTCGTACCCCAGCATCCAATCACGCACCTTCGGCGAAACTTTCTTGGTCTTGCCTAATGAGTAACGGCGCACGAAATAGTCGACCAGCTCTGGAATATCTTCCTTGCGGTCACGCAGCGGCGGCATGGCGATGGGGATCACGTTAAGGCGGTAAAACAGATCTTCGCGGAACCGGCCTTGGGCGATCTCGCGTTTCAAATCTTTGTTGGTCGCGGCAATGACGCGAACATCGATTTCGATGGTGGATTCACCCCCCACGCGCTGAATGTGACACTCTTGCAGCGCGCGCAAAATCTTGGCCTGCATCTTGGGGCTCATGTCGCCCACTTCGTCGAGAAAAAGCGTACCCTTGTGGGCCAGCTCGAACTTGCCGATGCGCCGTTCGTTCGCGCCGGTAAAGCTGCCGCGCTCGTGGCCGAACAGTTCGCTCTCCACCAGCTCTTCGGGCACCGCCGCGCAGTTCACCGCGATGAACGGGCCGCGGGCGCGCGGACTGGCGCGGTGAAGCGAGCGGGCGACCAGCTCTTTGCCCGTGCCGTTTTCGCCGTGCACCAGCACCCAGCCATTGGACGGAGCGACTACACCAATCAATTTCTTCAACGCCAGCACGGGATTGCTATTTCCCAATATCGGCTCGTCGCTGCCCAGTTCGGTCTTCAAATACTGGTTTTCGGCCTTGAGGCGTTTCAGCTCGAAGGCGTGGTCCATCATCAGCAGCAGCTTGTCGAACTGCAGCGGTTTCTCGAGAAAATCGAACGCCCCTAGCTTGATGGTGCGCACGGCGGTTTCCACCGTGCCGTGGCCGGACATCATGAGCACCAACGCTTGCGGGTCTTTGCCTTTGATCTTCTCCAAAACCCAGATGCCGTCTTCGCCCGGCATCCAGATGTCGAGTAGAACGATGTCGGGCTGGAAGGAGTTGAACTTCTTCAACGCCTCTTCGGCGGAGGAGGCAGTCTCCACCACATAGCCCTCGTCTTCGAGGACTCCCTTTAACGAGGCCAGGATATTGGACTCGTCGTCTACGACCAAAACTCTCCGCAAAACCATAGTGTTATGCCATTCCTACCCCAGAGGGGTTCGGTCCGCCAGCCATTCCCCGGGCTTTGAGCCCAATGTCCATCGGGTCGGTGAAAACCCTAAGACGCTCCGGTAATTCAATAACAAATTTAGTACCTTGCGGCTCGTTGGGGTGAGCCCGTACGAACCCGCCATGGTCGGCAATGATACGCTGCAAAATGGCCAATCCCAGTCCCGTTCCCCCGGCTTTGGTGGAGAAGTACGGCTCAAAAAGCTGGTTATAGGCCCCTTCGGGGATGCCGCAGCCCTGATCGGCGACCTCCACGCGGATGAATCCGGCCGTGCGATCGAAGAACGTTTTGATGGAAACCTCACCGCTGCCGGACAATGCGGACACCGCGTTATCAAAGAGATTGATGAGTGCCCGCTTCAGGGCCGAGCGGTCGACCTGGAGCCGGCCGATAGAGTCGTCGTACTCCAGCGTGAACGTGACCCGCTCGTGGGCCGCGCGGAACAGAGACACCGACTCGGACACGATCTCGTTTAGGTCTTCCGGTTCCGTCTTAATCTCGGGCAGCCGGGCAAAGTTGGAGAACTCGCTCACCAGGTTCTTCAACGCATCCACTTCCGTGAGAATGATGCCGGTAGCCTGTTCGAAAATTCCGTCGTCGTTGATCTTGTCGAGGTAACGGCGCCGCAGGCGCTCGACCGAAAGCTGAATTGGGGTGAGCGGGTTTTTGATCTCGTGGGCGATACGTTTGGCCACTTCGCGCCACGCGAACATACGCTCCATCTTCTGAATGTCGGTTACGTCGTCGAGCACGGCCACCATGCCGAGGCGCCGTTTCTTTTCGTCGCGTAGCACGCTGAGAGTAACCAGCAACGCGAGCCGTTCGTTGCGCGGATGCTGCAGGCGAATCTCGCGGCGCACGGGCTTGGCCGTGTCGTGCAGCGAGGCTAGCAGCTCGCGGAACTCAGCGCGGTGCTCTTTCGGAATGATGGCCAGATACGGCTTACCGAGAAGCTCGTGGGTAGAGGTGCGCAGCAGCTTGGCGGCCGCGGGGTTCACCATCGAAATTTTTCCGGCCTCGTCGAGGGAGATCACGCCGGACTGCACGCTTTCGAGCAGCACTTCGATGTAACGGCGGCGGTTGTCCAGCTCGTCGTTCATCTTGCGCAGATGGTGCGTCGTCGCTTCGATGTCGCGCTTGTGCTTTTGCAGGTCGCTCGTCATGTCGTTGAACGAGTGCATCAGCTTGGTCAGCTCAGCACCTCCGGCCGGCGACAGACGGTAGTCGAGGTTGCCACTGGCGACGGCTTCCGTGCCGCGTACGAGGTCCTCTAAGGGAACGGTTAGGCGGCGGGCCACGTAAAAACCCGTCCATAGGGCGCAGAACAAAATCAGCAACGTCACCATCGACAGGATGGCGAAGTAGGTCGATTTGATCGGGTAGTTGAGCGGGTTCGACGTTTGAAAATCTTTGTACGACAGGTGGATGAGGCTCAGGTTGGAAGCCAGCGCTAGCGGAATGAAGTGATCCACGATCACCACCCCCGCCCTCTGCGGCAGATGGGCGCCGCACCGGACCAGTTCGCCGTTGCCCACGTGCTGCACGCGGCACTGGTCTTGCCCCGCGAAGACCGCCTGCAAAGTCTCTAGCGGCGCGGCCGGCACGCGGTCGCGTTTTTCGTTGGAGATGGCCAGCACGCGATCGGCCAGCGGACCGTCATAAAACTCCACCGCGTCGAGGCCGTAGTCCGACCGCATTTTCTCCAGCATCGATTCGAGCTTGGTTTTGTCGACCGGCTTGGCCGGCAGCTGACCCGCAATCTTGTTGGCGAAGTGGGTGGCGTTGCCCTTCGACGTTTCGTAATAGGTCTTAACGACGTCGATACTGCGCTCTAGGGTGCCGCCGATTTTGATACTGAACCACTTATCGAAGCTGCTCTTGATGTAGAAGGCGGAGATCGAAAAAAGCAAAATGGTGGGGACCAAGGCGAACAGCAAAAAGGAAAACACCAGCCGCGTACGTAACCGCGAGCCGAAGAGGCCGGCCCGTTCATCCAGGATCAGCTTCACGCCGTTTCTGAAAACCAGAAACAGCAGAACCATGATCAGCACGATGTTCAGGTTCATCAGGCCAAAGAAAAAGATGCTGTTCACGAACGGCAGCGAGGTGGCCACCCGAAGCAGGTGCACCTCGACGATGGTCAGGCCAACCAGCAGAGACACCACGACGAACGCCATGATGCGGTCGCGTCGTCGGCGGACTAATTCTCCGGGTTCTAAAGGTGGCATGAACCCGGGATTCTTTCACACAGGATGTGGGTAGTAAATGACACAGGTCCGGAACCTTCGTGCGCGATAAGGTGGAGATTAAAGAAGATTTCCGCTAAAACCTTCCCCTCTATGCCCCGCGCCATATACGCCGACTATAACGGCACCACTCAGCCCAGCCCCGAGGCGAAGCAGTGGATGCTTAAAGCCATGGAATCATGGGGAAATCCTTCCTCCACGCACCGACTTGGGCAAGAGGCCCGGGGGCTATTGGATGAGGCCCGCACGCTGGTCGCCAAAGCCTGTGAGCGAAACCTAAAAGATGTGGTCTTTACCTCGGGCGGCAGCGAAGCCAACACCATGGCCCTTTGGGGCATGGCCCTAAGCCGTCCCGGCCTGCGCATTCTAACCTCCCCCATCGAGCATTCCAGCATCCGCGGAACCCTAGCGGGGCTAAACCGGCTCGGCGGAGCCTTCGACATGGTGAAGGTGCTTCCCACCGGGGAGCTCGATTGGATCGATTTTTTGGCGAAGCTCGATGAATTCAAGCCGCATCTCGTCTCCTTGATGACGGCGAATAATGAAACCGGCGTGCTGTTGCCGATTCCCGAGGTGGTTCGCGAGGCCCGCGCCCGCGGCATCATCGTGCACACCGATGCCGTGCAAGCGCTGGGTAAGGTATCACCGGCGTTTTGGAACGGAGCCGACCTGGTTTCGGTCTCCGCCCACAAAATTCAGGGGCCAAAGGGGGCCGGCGCGTTGCTCATCCGCGAGGGGCTGCAGATGGACCGCACCCACTTTGGTGGCCCCCAGGAAACCAAACGGCGCGGCGGCACGGAGAATCTCGTCGGGATTAGCGGGTTTGCCGGAGCTTGCTCGGCCTTGAAGCCGGACTGCGCAGAACGGGTCGGCGCCCTTCGGGACACCTTCGAGCGGGTGCTGTCCGAACGGCTTGAAGACTTCTCGGTCATCGGCGGCGCCGCTAAGCGGACTCCGAACACGTCGAATCTTCGTTTTCCCGGAGTGTCGTCGGAAGTGCTGTTGAGCGCATTAGACCTCGATGGCCTTTACGTTTCCGCCGGATCGGCCTGCTCGGCCGGATCGCTCAAACCCAGCCCGGTGCTCTTGGCCATGGGGCTGTCCGAAGCCCACGCCCGCGAGTGCGTTCGGTTCAGCTGGGGATCGCTAACGACTGAAGACGAAGTTATCAAAGCCGCGGGGCTGGTGGCTAGCCACGTGTCCCGCATCCGTGAGAGAAGAAGAGCATGACCGAAGCGCCAAACAAAAAAGCCAGAGTCGTCGTCGCCATGAGCGGTGGCGTGGATAGCTCGGTGGCCGCCGGCATTCTGAAAGAGCAAGGGCACGAGGTCATCGGCATCAGCTTGCAGCTCCATGATTTTGCCCAGAAGACTCCCGCGACCGAACCAAAAAGTGCAAATAGTAAGTTTGGAACATGTTGCTCGTTAGAAGATTTGAACGACGCCCGGCGCGTGGCGCGCAAGCTGGACATTCCGTTTTACCTCTCGAACATGGAGGCCGAGTTCCGCAAAGGGGTCATCGAAAACTTCGTGGAAGAGTACGCCAAGGGGCGCACGCCGAACCCGTGCGTGCGCTGTAACGAGACGGTGAAGTTTCACACGCTGATGGACTGGGCTCTGGATCTCGGTGCGGACTTTCTCGCTACGGGTCACTATGCCCAGGTGGTGAACCGGGCCGACGGCCCCGCGCTCATCACGGGCGCCGATCCGGAGAAGGATCAGAGCTATTTCCTGTTCACGCTGAAGCAGAAAGATCTCGCGCGCACGTTGTTTCCCGTGGGCAGCATGCGTAAGCCGGAAGTGCGCGCCATGGCCGAAAAGCTGGGGCTCGCCACCGCGATGAAGCCCGATAGCCAAGACGTTTGCTTCGTGCAGTCGAAGAGCTACACCGAGTTCGTCGAGCAAGAAGCGCCCAAGACGTGGCTCAAAGGCGGTCCGGTGGTCGATGTAACTGGCAAGTACCTAGGCCAGCACACCGGCCTTCACCGTTACACCGTGGGGCAGCGCAAAGGTTTGGGCATTCAGTCGCTGGAAGCGCAGTTCGTGGTGCGGCTCGATGCCGAAAGCAACTCCGTGATCGTGGGGCCCGAAAGCGCCTTGTTCCGTAACGATTGTTTGGCGAAAGAGTTCAACTGGCTGATCGATCCCACCACGGTGAGCGGCCGCCCGTTACAGGGAAAAATCCGTTACCGCGCCCAGGCCACCCCCGTTACGGTGGAGCCGCGCGAAGATGGACTTTGGAACGTGAAGTTCGAAGTGCCGCAGCGGGCGATTACGCCCGGTCAGGCGCTGGTGCTTTACGACGGCAATCGCGTGCTGGGCGGCGGCTGGATCGAAACGGCCGAGACGGCGCACCAGCCGGTCACGCTGCCCGGGCGCCCCAGCTTGTCGTCCGAGGCGCACGCGTGAAGAAGATCGCGTTCAAAACTTTTGGCTGCAAGGCCAACGCGGTGGATACCGACTCGCTTTATCAAGAAGCGATTCGCCGTGGCTTCGACGTGGTCGCCGAAGACCAGGCCGCCGACGCGTACGTGATCAATAGCTGCACGGTCACCCACCACGCGGATCGCGACGCGCGATCGCAGGTAATGCGGTATCGCCGCAAGAACCCCAACGCTTTGATCAGCGTAGTGGGCTGCTACGCGCAGGTCGCCAAAGACGATCTGCTGCACATGACCCAGGTCGACTTCGTGCTGGGCACCGCGGAGAAGGCCCGCGTGCTGGACCTCTTCTCCAAAAAATGGGAAGGGCTCGAAGTAGACCGCGATCAGGTGCAAAAGCCGTTGGGCTACCTTCCCGAAAAGTTTCCCGGCTCGCGCAACGCCCGTGCGCCGATCAAGATTCAAGACGGCTGCAACTTCAACTGTAGCTTTTGCATCATCCCCGCCGCGCGCGGCCGCAGCCGCAGTCTGCCGATGGGGGACGTACTGGGACAGATCCTCGACGCGCACAAAGAAGGTTTTGAAGAGGTCGTCATCACCGGCATCCACATCGCCCACTATGGCTGGGATCGCGGAACCGATTTGATGGCGCTATTGAAAGAGATCGTAGCCCTGCCCTCGGCCCCGCGTATCCGCGTGAGCACGCTGGACCCGTTCGAGATTCCCGACGAGATGATTCAGCTGTTTAAAGATCACCCCAAGCGCCTTTGCCCGCACATGCACATCGCCATTCAGGCGGGTAGCGACAAGGTGCTGGCCGGCATGCGCCGGATCTACAAAGCAAAAGAGTACGAAGAGGTCGCCACCAAGCTGCAAGCGGCGATGCCCCACATGTTCATCGGCGTGGACGTGATCGTGGGCTTTCCCGGCGAGGACGAAACGGAATTTCAGGTGACGTACGATCTGCTGAAGCGGAGCTTCTGGACGAAGCTACACGTGTTCTCGTACTCCGAACGCGAAGGCACGAAAGCCGTCGGTCTCGAAGGCAAAGTGACGCCGCAGGAGATTGCCCGCCGCTCGGAGGCGCTGCGCCTTTTGAGTGAAGCGCGCCACAACGAGTTTCTCGCCGCGCAGGTGGGTAAAGAGTTCACGGTGCTGCTCGAAAAACCCTCGACCAAGCGCCCGGGTTTTTGGACCGGCCACACCGAGAACTACGCCCCAACCCTCGTCGCCCTCGAGAACGGTGAGACCAAACGGGTGATCCGCGCGCGCGCGATCGATGTAGCGAATGAGCGGCTCGTAGTGCAGGCGCTATAAACCTCAATTAGGAAGCGTCAACATGGCTCGAAAAGGGGTAGTTCGAAAGCATCAACACTTGGGTGAACTCAACGAGGGCAAAACCCGGCAAAAGATCGTGGATGCCACTTTATCCATTCTTTCTACCCAAGGGGCCGAGAGCTTAAGCGCCTTCCAGATCGCCAAGGTCACCGGCCTGCGCCGATCGCACGTGGTTTATTATTACCCTCAGAAAACGGACCTCATTCTGGCCGCGGTGAAAGAGGTCATCTCCCAGGGACAGCAACTGGTGCTCAACGCGGTCGTAAATAAAAAAAACGCCGCCGAATGCCTCGAAGCCTATCTGGAATCGTTGTTCCGCTGGATGAGCGAGTACCCGCACCACCCGCCCGTCATGGCGCTATTGCACTACTACGGTATCGTGGACGAAGGATTTACCGCGCTCAATCGGAGCATTCGCGAAGTCGGCGAGGCACGTATCGCCGATATTCTCCACTTCGGCAAAAAAGGAACCCCGAGCCGTCGGGAACGGGAGCTCGCCAAGCTCATCCGGGATATCCTGATTGGGCACCTCACCAACTTTATTTCCAGCAATAAAAAAGGCGCCCCCATGACCGACTACCCTCGGCTCAAGCGCGCCATATTCACTTTAGTCGAAACTTATCCTGCCTAGTTTTAGTCACTAGTATCAAATTTTTGAAACCCTTTGACGCAACTAGCCTAACCCTTCGAATCAGTAAGGGTGGACTTGGACCTGATTCAGTCGGAAGGGGACTATCGTCGCCTATTGAGCAACGAGCTATGCGAGCGCATGTCGCGCAATCCCCACTACTCGATGCGCGCTCTCGCCCGCGACCTGGATCTCTCCGCCTCCTACTTCTGCCAAGTACTGCGTGGGAAACGTAACCTCGCCGAAAGCAAGGCCCACGAGATTGCCGAGCGGTGCGGGTGGTCTTTAGAAAAAACCCGGATCTTTCTCGCGTTGGTGAGGATTTCGAAAGCGACCTCCGCAAGATCCCAATCCGCCATTCTTAGGGAACTCGACCCGAAACCGAAAACCGAGTTTGAGTTCTCGCTAAAATCGGACTTTCCCTCCAACCCCCACCGTCTGGCGCAAAACTTGAGTCGGGAGTTCAAAATTCTGTTTTCGAGAGAAGCTCGCAAGCGCGGAGAACCTTTTCGCAATCAACCAATCGAAGTTCGAGTCACGGTCGTGTTCGCCGATTGCAAACGCGATCGATCTCCCCAAATTGACGAGGAGTGCCGCGACGCTCTCTTATAGTTCAAACTCATTTTAAGGAGATCACGTTGAAAAAAATTGTGCATTACCTTCCCCTTTTGTTGCTCTTGGGCGCATGTGGGAAAGTCGCTCCCACTTCGAACTCGTCAACCAACGGCGGATTAGCCGGTCAGGAATCAAAAACCGAGCCCCAAACGCAGGCCGAGATCAAACTCATTAGCCGATCTTTTCAGTTTCGCGCGGTGAATGAAGAAAACGAAAAATGCTCGAAACTGGCCTTTTGGAACGACGTCACTCTCGATGGACAATACGATCCTGAGCTAGATCAAGATCGCGTCGAGCATCGATTTTGCGGCGAGGAGAACAAGCCGCAAAATAGTTCGGTAAAGGCCGGCACCATTGCCCTCGCCACCGACAAAAACACCCAGTTGGGATACCTGCTATCCAAGACCGACATCAAGGTCTGCGCGTATGGCGGATTTAAACTCGAACTCTGGATCGACAAAAACAAAGACGGCGTTTTCCAGAAAGATAGCGACAGCGCGGTCGTTGAGTTCACAACCTGTAACGGTAAAGACGGCAGCACCCCCTTTACCACGTCGGAGAAGGTCGCCAAACACCCCGCATGTCCAGCGGCCGCCACCCTCATCAAGAGCTTCATCGATGTCGATCGGAACCAAAAATACGATGCGAATGTCGACACCAATTATCAGGAGCAGGCGATTTGCGATGGCAAGAATGGAACCTCGTCCGCCTTCCAACTGGAGGAGATCGCAAAAGAACCGAGCTGCGGTGCCAAGGCCGTCAGACTTTCAACGTGGACCGATGTAAATGGCAACGGAACCTACGAAGAGGGAATCGATTCGAATCTTCAAAGCAAAGTGATTTGCCACGGCAAAGACTTTCAAAGCGACTTCATCGGCACCTTTACCCGCGAAAACCACGCGTTGTCGCTGGACTTGAACCGATACGCCTGGCACGAGTGGCGGAATGAGCGCGCGCCGTCGGCGACCTACGGCGAGCTGATGCACTTTGAAACGACCGCGAGCAAACTAATGACGTTTCAGCCCGAATACTTCGAATGCCGCAATGATGGAGGCAAAGGGGTCGAAGCGATTGCCCGGGCCGACTTCTTCAAGTGGATTGACGAAGCCGCCAAAAAGAAGATTGTCCCGCTAGAGGCCAAACAGACCGAGGTCAAAGGGCGGCTGGCCCAGGCCGAGGTTGATAAAGTAACGAGTGAGGCAAAGCACAAAGCCGCCACCCTCGAACTCGAGACGGTGAAGAAAGCGGTGCACCAGCTGCAAGAAAAGATTGCGCGGCAGGAAATTCAGCTTACCGGCCTGAATGATTCGGTTACCGAAAAGAAGGCTTCGCTGGCCGAACTCAATCAACGGTTGGAAAAAACGACCAACGAACTGAAACTAGCCACCCAGACCGAGTCGAAGTGGATCGCTTCGGTGAACGAGCTAAGTCTCAAGGTAAAGGCACTGACTTCGGAACTAGCGCGGGTCGAAAACTCGCTAAAGCTGGAGCGAAAAGTCCTTTCCCAGATCAGAGCGCAGTTAGCGGACCGGCAGCTCAAGATAACGAACAGTGATGCCGAGATCCGTGTGCTGACCCAAAAGGTCGAAGCCATCAAGAAAGAGACGGGCTGGGACTGGTTCGGAAATCGCAAACACCGGCTCGAAAAGGCCAAAGAGGCTCTCACGCTAGCTCTGGGTAAACGCAATAACTACGTGGTGGAACTCAACAACCTTAAGGTTGAAGAAAAAAATTCGGAAGCCCGAGTTTCTGAATGGGAAACGAAGAGTAACGAAGTCGCCAAGAAACTGGCGATGGAGTCGCAGTCACTGACCGAAGCCCAGGCCCAGAATCAGGCCGCCAGTTCGGCCAAACAGAAGCTGGCGATGATCGTGAACGAGCTCACCGCACGGCAAGCCAAAGAGTCGGAGTTCCTGTCGGGTCTTCAGTCGACCGCTCAGTCCGTAGCCCAAAGCTTGGCGACTAACCGCTCCGAGCTGAAGCAGGCCTTGCAGCAACAGTCCGCCACCGAGAGCCTAATCGCGGGACTAGTCGAAAAATTGGCCCGGCTCGTCGCGGCGATGGAAAAATACCGTGCCGAGCTAAGTCACGTGGCGATCACGATCGAACGGCTGTCTAAGGCGGCCACCGTCGCCACCGCTCGGCAAGTGTACTTCTATCACTTCGATAACGTTGGCGCGCTGGTGCTAAACCCCTCCGAAGGGGGCAAGAAGCCTCTGCTGTTAGGTAAATCCGAGAAGCCCCAGATTCCGGATACCGACCTGCTTTGCTCGGCGTACATCGAAGAGCTAACCCAATAATCAGTGGGATGGGGCGGTGGAGGAAACCCCTCTGCCGCCCTTTACTCGGTTTTTATTCGGAGAGCGGAAGCCATGTCCGCGTGCTTTGCCGCCTCGGCGTCAAAACCAAGCGCCCGGTGGGCGTGAGCAGCATACTCGTGGTAGGCGCTCGTTAAGCCCAAGGGGAATGACAGCATCTGGGTACGTAGCCCTATGCGAATCAAATCTCGGTCAACCTGAAGAGCGTCAAAGTTTTCGGGATCAAACCAGTGGCGTCGAAGCGTATCGACTTCGGCCTCCCCCAAAATCTCTAACGGAACCCGGCGGCCTTGAACCAGCTGGGGGTGGAGGGATATCTGTCGCTGGGCGGTCGCCGCGGCGGAGTAGTTGCCCGAAGAAAGATGGATCAGACCGCGATAGAAATCGATGAGCCCCGGATGGCTACCATCCTGAGGAAGCCGCTCGTCGGCGAACTGTTCCTGAACGGTGCTTTGAGCGAGAAACGCCAAGGCCGCGGCCGCATCGCCCTCCCCCGTCAGGATATCGAATCGACTGCCGACTTCGGCGGCCAGGAGCAACACAAGGTAGTTGGGCACATCGGGATTACGCCGGAGAAGCTCCCGCGCGTCCTTTAGCATGGTGATGTAGTCGCGTTGATCGTAGGCCATCTGGGCCCGCAGGAATAATCCGTAAGCGTAAAACCGATTTAAGGCGGAACTTTGCGAAAAGGCCTGAATCGCCGCATCGATTTCGTCGCGGGCGGCGCTACGGGTTTTCTCATCTAAAGGATGGGCGCTATCAAACTTCAACTTCGCCTTCCGCGCGCGCCCCAGATAACGATCGTAGAGGTCCCGCACCGTGGCGGCCATAAGGACCCGCCCCTCTTTAATGGGAATCGGCGACGGGATCACCCGTAGCCCCAGATTTTCGTAACGGTGCTGCGCCTGGGGAACCGCCTCGACGATGAGTGACCCTTGGCGATTGGGATCGCTAGTGGACATCAAGAGGGTGGCTAGCGTGCCCAGATCGATTAACACCCTAAACTCGTTCACCCCTTTGGCGAACACCACCCGGCCCATCTCGAAAGAGTTGGGAAAATTTTCTTTCAGAAAACGCCGAGAAAGCGGATCGGAGTACTTTTGATAAATCGGCAACGGAGAGGCGGAATGGCCCGCACTCCGGTGACTGAACAGGTTGTTGAAATAGTGCTTTCCGGTTTCCCGGCCGGAGACCAAGCGCATGATCCCCTCCACCTTGCCGGTCTCATCGTTAACGCTGCGGAGGTAGATGACCGCTTGCGCGGGAAAGTCGCTTTCCTCCAGGTCCATCGCTAAAAGCTCGGCCTCGGGGGCGATGTGGATCGCGCGGTAAATGTCACGTACCTCGGCCCGGGTCATCACCATGACTTTAGCGTTCACCTCCTTGATGTGACTGTAGAAAGTGGCCTCGTCGTAACCCACGGATAGGTAGTGAGAGCAGCTTTGGGCCGAGCCCTTCTCGGCCGAGTCCGCCAATAAGACCTCCAAACGCGCCTGCGCCATCGACGCCAGTAGCGTTGCCGCAAGGAGAGTAAGAACGCGAGTCTGCATATGAGCTGGGCTTATAGGAGAGAAGCGAGTTGGGCCGCAAGCCTTAAGGAGGCGGCCTGCCCCACCGGACGACTAAATTTTATAGTTTCAGACACTTACGGAACACGGGAAGTGGTGGAGCGGTGAAAGCGTTAGGCCCCATATTTGGCAAAGACTTCGGCCTCCGTCATGGTGGCCGTGCGATTACTAAAGTCGTGGTTAGCTGGCTTGTGATCGATGAAGACCTGATGGTCGAACTCGAAGCGCGCGGCATCGGCCAAAAGCCCCAGCGGCAAAATGTACTTTTGCGCTTGGGTTAGCTTGTAGAACAGGTGCGTGCCGCACTTCTTGCAAAAGCCACGTTCGGCCCAGTCGGACGACTTGAAAGCACCGACGGAGTCCTGACCGGTAAACTTCACTTCATGAATGGAATCCACGGCGAGTAGCGGACCACCGCCCCAGGTGCGGCACATTCCGCAGTGGCAAGCGCCGAAGGTAGGCTTGGCGCCTTTCACCTCAACCGTTACCGCGCCGCACAAGCATTTGCCATTGGTGTTGATCGTTTGATTCATGAGCCCCTCTCGCTTTTTAGAATTTATGGCCCGATCGTCGGACAAAGTCACCTTGCGCAGAGGTAAAGCTGACTCTGGTATAGTAAGCCGTTGCTACTCTCCCAATTCATTCTGGTGACCTTGTCCGCCCTGCTTCACGCCGGGTGGAATTTTTACGCCAAGAAGGCGCCGCAGAAGCTCGAGATCGTGACGGTGGGGCTGGGGATGGCGTCGCTGGTTTTCCTGCCCGCCCTGTTTTTCGAGACGTCGGTTCCTTCCCTTACCGGAATTGGGATGGCCCACGTCTCCGGTTTAATACAGGCGATTTAAGTGGCGCTGCTATACCTCGGTTACCAGGTGGCGAGCCTTACGTTGGTCTATCCGCTGAGCCGGGGCTTAGGCGTTCTCGCCATCTTCGTATTGGAATCCTTGTTTCGCCCACCATCGTGGAGCCCGCTTTCCGTGGCGGGAATCGTGGCGGTTACTTTAGGAACGAGCTGCTTGGCCTTTCCTTCGTTCAAAGGGGCAGAAAGCCGGGGCGTACTTTACTCGGCGCTGATTGGCCTGCTGCTCGGGATCGCGTTCTACCTCGGAAAAATATCCGGCGCCCATATCTCGCCGCTGACGTACCTGTGGGGAATGTATTTTTCCTCGTTCCTGTTTTTATTCCTGTTTCTGCGCGAAAACCGGCTAGCCCGCGTGATGGAAGCGGGCCGCGCTTACTGGGCCGTGGGCGCGGTGATCGGGGCGGGATCTTTCTTGAGCTACCTATTGATCCTAATACTCTTCAAAACCGTTCCCGCTTCGACGGTGATCGCCGTGCGCGAATTCTCGGTGGTCTTCGGCTGCATCCTGGGCTTCGTCTTTTTGCGCGAAAAAGCGACGCCGCTTAAGGTAGGCGCCATCATTACGATCGTGACCGGCGCGATGATGCTGAAGTGCGGTTGAGCCGACCGGCCGTTCCTCGCGAAAAGGCCGGCCCGTGCCCGATGATGTACTAGTAAACGCCGTAAACCAGCAGCTCACAGTCCGCGTGCCGATACTGCGTCTGGCGGAAATGAACATTGACCGAGCTCATCACGCCGGCCGGAATGTCGTACGTTCCCGACCAGCCGGTGTAGACCGCCCGCTGAGCGACCGAGTGGTTGCGCACCAAGTACTCGACCTTCGAGATCATGAGGTTGCAATACTCACCACGCGTGGCCAGACGGATGCGGTTCACCGCCACCGGGCCGTCATTTACGCGTTTGAAATTGGTTTGGTACGAACGGTTCGCCTTTACCCGGTAGTCGAGTTTCAGCAGTAGCTCCTCGGCGCTCGCAAAACCGGCTACGCCGAAAACAAAGGCCACGATGGCCAACAAATGATTCTTCATACGATTCCCTCCCTGGAATGCATTGGGAGACACCATGTGTTCGCTACGCCGGTCAATCGGCTACGGAGGATAGCGCGGAAGGCTATGGGCAAACGCTACCCCTACGAAAAAAAACGCCGGCCTCTCCCAAAGGGTGAGGCCGGCGTCGATAGTGAGTGAGCCTTGGCGAAAACGGTTAGCTCTTCTTTTCGCTCTTGGCTTCTTTGGGGGCGTCGGTTTTTAGCTCCGCTTCGATCTCGACGGTCACTTCGTCACCGACCACCGCTCCGCCGTTATCCAACGTTTTGTTGAACGACACGCCGTAGTCTTTGCGGTTGATCTTGGTAGTGCCCGTGAAACCACGGCGGAGGCTGCCCCACGGATCCTTCACGGCGGGAGTCAAACCTTCGGACTCGAGGGTCACTTCTTTGGTCACGCCACGCAAAGTGAGGTCGCCGGTGATCAAATACTTGCTTCCCTCTTTTTTGACGGACTTGGATTTGAACGTGGTCCAAGCATGCTTTTTGGCGCTGAAGAAATCGTCGGCCCGAAGGTGCTCGTCACGCTTCTTGTTGTTCGTATTGATGGTGCGCATGTCGGCTTTGGCGTCGATGGTCATTTTGGTGAGGTCGTCCCCATCAACCGTGAACGCACCCTGCACGCCACCTACTTCACCCGAGACGTTCGTCACGAGCAGATGCTTCACTTTGAAGCGAGCAGTGGAATGGGTATCGTCGATCGTCCAGGTTTCCGCGCCAAACGCGAAACCGGATACGAGAGCTAGAGCTAACGCGAAATGTTTCATTTATGGGTTCTCCTTGAATGATGACGGACTAATTTATACGTCGACAGAGCGCTCGGCAATTATGCGACGCGTTATCACAAAATAGAGACATTGAAAGATCGCCCGGCTCCGTTCTAGTTTGTAGGCGCTCTCATCAACGTACATGGAGGTTGGGTATATGAAGCAGCTGTTCGTTATTTTCACTTTGGTATTTTTCGTAGGGGTCGCCGCCGAGGCGAATCCGAATCACAACGCCGGAGGCCACGCTCACGTAGGCCACGGCCATCATCACCACCGTAACATCCGCATCAGTACTGGCGTGCGCTTTTGGCACAATAACTACGGTAACGGTCTGTACGCCGGCTGGGGCTGGTATCCGTACACCTCTTACTGGAACTACCCGGTTTACGGTTATTCGTACTACCCGTACTACAACTACGCTCCGTACTACGCGACGTACGGTTCTATCGCGTACTCGCCGAAGAACAACGTGTTCGGTGTGGCGTGGACCTACAACTCGCAGAACGGCGCCACGAACGCGGCCTCCGCCAACTGCGGCGTAGATGATTGCAAACCGGTGGTTTGGGTACAGGGTGGCTGTGCCGCCGCCGCGCAGTCCGTAGAAGGCCAGAAAATTTCGTGGGGTTACCACACCACGAAGCACCAGGCCGTCAGCAATGCCATGCGTGCGTGCAAGTACGGCAAAACTCCTGGCTGCAAAGCGGCCGCCTGGGTTTGTAGCTGGTAATTGGCTTAGCAGCCGACCAGTCTTTATATCGTAGACTCTCTGTCCTCACGGGTCGCTAGGCCCGTGAGGGCGGGGCCTGCCGCTTGCACACTAACGGCCACGTGGCCGTCCTGCTTAAATTCACTCTCGCCGTACTCTTGTTGTGTTCGGCCCCCTTGCGCGCGGAGACGCGCCTCGATCGGCTGATGCAGGCTATCGACGAAGGGCAGTACGAAACCGACCTGAACGTTTTGGCGGGCACCGAGCGCTTTACCCCGGCGAATGGCTGGTGGAGCCAGGTCATGACCGATCGATTTCGCGCGGGCAATCTCAAGAAGGCCCGCCGCTACCTCACCGATCGTCTCAAAGGAATGGGCTTCGAAAATCCCGAACACCTTCCCTTCAAGCTCAAACTGAAAGAAGACCAGACGGTGTTTGGGCAGCTCTTCAAAGGGGGACGAACCGGGGGCGTGAATATCGTCGCGGAGATCAAAGGCAGCGAACGGCCCGACGAGATCGTGACCTACGTGGCCCATTACGACACTACGGGAAAGTATATGCCGGGCGCCGACGACAATGGCTCGGGAGTGGCCGCGCTACTTTCCACGGCCGAAGCGTTCATGAAAACGGGAATACGCCCGAAGCGTACCGTAAGGTTTTTGCTGGCCGACGCCGAAGAACGATCCCCGCTGTACCAAGGGTCGGAAGATTTCTTCGAGAAGAGTCTCGCCAAGGGGGAGAAGAATATCCTGGTGATGAATCTCGATATGATCGGTTACTCGCCGACGGGCCAGAACACCGGTGGCTACAGCGCCGAGCTTTTCCCAAAAGCGAAAAGGCTACTCGAGAAAGCGAGCGAGAAAGCCGGACTGAATTTGGAGATGACCGCGTTCGAGCCTTTCTACTCGGACAACCTGCCACCGACGTTCAAAGGTATTCCGTCGCTCGCCATTACCGAAGACGCGCGCGATGCCCGCGGCCGTCTCATCGAAACTTACCCGCACTACCATGAAGGTTCGGACCTTCCCGGAGAAGTGAACATTCCTTACGCCAAGACGATGACGAAATGGAGCGCGGCCGCTTTGTTTTTGGCCGCCAACTCCGATCGCACCTTCGATACTACCGCCTCGTTACGGATCGCCGAGGCCCACCGCCGCGCCCGCGGCTACCGCGAGGAAGGCAACGCCGAAGAGGCCTTTAAGCTGGCCGCCGGGGCCCGGCACTGGTGCATGCGGCAGCTCGAAAGGCTCGGCGGCGAAGACGAGCCGCTTTAGGATCGCCCCTTGCACCATGCCCCCGCGAGGGAGCTTCGCGTGCGTCGCAGTCTGATCTTAATTTTGGCGATCGTGACACTTTTCGGCCGCCCGGCGTGGGGAATCGAATCGGATAAGGCCGCCCACCTGGGGGTGTCGCACCTCATTACGACGGGCACCTACGGCCTGTGCAAGGCGATGGGCATTGAGGACCGCGGTTTTAGCGTGTTCATGGCCATTGGCCTGGCGAGCCTCGTGGCCGTCAGCAAAGAGCTTTCCGATCCCAAGTTCGATAGCCGCGACTTGCTCTATGACGGCATCGGGATTGGGACCGGAACGTTGTTCATCTACACGTTCGAGTTTTAGAATCGTCCCAGCCCTTTGAGTACGTTATTGAGCTCGGTCAGCGCTTCGACCGATAGCTGGCTAAGCTGGCTGGTGGACTCAGTCAGGTAGAATGCCCAGCCACCCGCCGTCTTGCAGAAGCTATCGGAGTAACTGTAGCCAATCCGCGACCACTCTTGGCAGAACGGGCCCGAGCTCGGCATTATCAGCCGTTGTTCCCCGGCGATGCGGGCGTTGCGCTGGATTTCGGACACGAGTGCGGTCCGATCGACGCCCACCACCGTTTCCCGGTAACTGCCCAGCAGAGGATTGGGATTCGGCCCCACGATCGAGCCGCGATCGCGCCGGTCGAAACGGCCGCGCGGGCGGTCGCCCGGCTCCACGTTGGCGTTACCGAAGCTGAACGGCGACTGGTTGATTTTGGTCAACGCACTTTGCGTGCCTTCGATGCGCATGAGTTTACTGCCCAAGCCGTAGCGGCTGGCGGTGTACTCCAAAACCGCGTTGCCGGTCGCCGCCGCGTCTTTGAGATCAAACTTGAACAGCTCGCTCAGCGCCCAGTACTCCGCATCGACGAGGCGGAATTCGCTCGTGATGGCGTCTACCGGGCCGTACTCGACCATAGCTTGTCCTTCGGCGGTCGTCTCGATGCCGAAGAGATTCCATTTGCCGTTGGCCTGCGTGAGGTAGCCGGAAAGAATGTGCCCCGACTCGTAGATAGCTACCCAGTTCTCTTCGCGGAATTTCTTGGCATCGACCGACTTGCGGTTCACGAGCTGGTTCAGCACCGTGCCTGAGTAGCACTGCATTTTGTTTTCGAGCAGGAAGTGAAAAATCGTGTTGGCGTCGAGGTTGTAAACGGCGGCCGCGCCTTTCTTCTTGGTGAGCCAGTCTTCGTACTGCACCTTACGCTTGTGCGGATCGGCATCGGGCGCGTTGCCTTTGGCCTCATCGATCAGCCCCATCACTTCACCGACGCGCGACGTGCCGTTCGCGTAATGGCTTTCGTGGCTTTTCGCCAGGGCTTGGGAGATGTCGTCGAACGAGATCTCTTGCCCGGCCTCGAGCGCATCGTAGATAGCCCGAGCTTCGGAAGAAAGCTTGGCCGGATCGTTCACCGGCATCTTGATGTCGTATTTGACCTTGCCCGAGTCACCACAGGCGGAGAGCAAAAGGCCCAAAGACAAAGAAAAGATCACCCGAATCGGCAAACGCATACAGAACCCCCGGCCCGCCTCGGTGCAAGGCGTTGGCCAGCGTTTTCACGCCCAACCGCCGGGTCGCCCCACCCGAAAAGTGCCACTCTTGGGCCCCTGCGAGCCGGGAATTGGTTTTTGGGATGGCCTGTGTTAACCCTTTTTCTCCCTTTTTCATGGGCGGTTAGCTCAGTTGGATAGAGCGCAAGCCTCCGAAGCTTGAGGTCATAGGTTCGATCCCTATACCGCCCACCATTCCTCCCCAGTTGGCCACCCTGAGCAAAGCGAAGGGGCGGCGAACCTCGATCCACACCCTCAATAGGTAAACAGAATGGGGGTCATGCCCATGCTGGTGGTCGCGGTATAGACGAGTTGGGGTCCGGAGAATTCGGCGTCCTGATATTCAAACGCATAGACCGAGGGATCAGAAACGCCCGCGCTGTGGAACCAGCCCCGAAACCGGGTGGGAGAAATCGCACTGACCACGATGCCGACCATAGTATCGCTGTGAGTGTACAGTTCCGTGGGCTCCGTGAAGACGTAATCGGGGACAGATGCAGTCGTGTATTTTATAGTCTGAGTTGCCGAATAGAAAATGTGGAGATTTCCCGCCGCATCGATCGCAATCGAAGTCGGACCCACGACCGTTTCGTCTCCTAGCATATAGCTCTGCCAGGAGCCGGAGCGATTCGTCGCGTAGCCCAGGCGCGAGGTACTGTTGTCGCAGCGAAATACTAGATGCGCATGCCCCTGCGGATCGAATGCCCCCTGTTCGGAATCAAGAACATTGCTGCAACTATGAGCGCCAGCCGCAGAGAAGCTTGTCGTGGCGGACCACGATCCCGAAGTGCGGGTAGCGACTCTAAGCACCCGGTTTCCTCGGCCAAACGCTAATAGCCGATTATCGGGGCCGGCACGCAAATGGGCTGTTTCAAATGGCGTTCCTCCAGAGTTCAAGGCGGTGGCAGAATATCCAACCCCCGCCAAGTACGCTCCAACTTGGGAAGGGTCGACGTCAACGGCGGCCGCAACCCAAACCTCTCCATTACTCGCAACCGCGAGTGATGTCGGCCCAATGGCAGTAGGTATCAATGCGTTCCCGAAAGAGCCAGCGGAGTCGTTGCCATAGCCCACAGAGCTTCCGAAAGAAAAACTAGCGTGCGCCACCCCTGAAACATCCACGTGGAATCCGGGCACCGAAACCACGCCCGAGCCAATATCCGTACGAACCCAAGTCCCTTCCTGCAGTTTGAAACGCATCGCGGTGTCTCCCACTAGGAGAGCCCCTTGGGCGCCTTCGGGCGGTAACGGGCAATACACCAGCCGATCGGTGGCGGTGTTTTTATCGTAGCTGGAAGTGAGCCGTACCGAAGTGTCGGTCACGGTGTTGAAGTCACCTTCCGCAACGACGAATGATTTTGCCACCGGCCGCTGCGCGAAAAGGGAGGCGAGTGTGGGGTGGCTGGCGGTAGTGCCGCTGTATCCTAGGATAGCGATGTGATGCGTTCCCACGGGAACCGAAATCGAGACCCCGCTCAGTAATTGGGACAGTGTGAGCGGGAAAGTAGTCTGCCCCACCGTTTTAAGGCAGCTGATATCGCGCCCCTGCGTGTCCGATGCGCTCACCGAATTGGCTATTCCTTCGGAGATGGCCACCGCGAAATGGGTCATCTCATTTAGTTCGGGATTGATGCGCAACGACTCTGGCAAGCGAACTTGAATGCGACTAGAGAGTGGCGACAGCGAGCAACTAGTGAGCCAACCGAGGATAATCACCCAAGGCAGAGTAAAGTGAAGCACGGCTGATTCTATCAAATCACCACCGAACGCACCGAGTACGTTTTCACATCGCAGGGCAGGCCATCAATAAGTAAACAGGATGGGGGTTAGGAGGGCATCCTGATACCGTATTGAGAGGTTCGCAGCCCTTACACCGCGTCAAACGGCGTTTTGGGGCACTTATTACTCGTAACTGCAGGGTGCCACGAATCTGTGCGTTCCCTTTCCACCTCCGTCGAAAAGATGGTGGGTGGCCGAAATCACGGTTATCGCTGGCCCTTCCGTGTTTAGTTCGCGTAAGCGTCCACGGGCTCTACAATCCGCTCAATCTTTGGCGATCGTCGAATATTTTTACACCGAAAATACGGAGGAAAACCAAGCCGTTGGAACGGTACCTTCGGACCCGCCTTTGCACTGTATGCGGGGATGAAACTCTTCCTCATCCCCTTGCTTTTTCTGAGCTTGAACGGCCACGGCGAAAATCTCTGCGGCAGTGGCTGCCTCGACGTACGCGCGAAGGGGGCCGTGGGCGACGGAAGATCCCATCCCGCGACTCAGGCGGAGCTCGACGCCAAGGGTTTGGCGGCCCGCCATCGCGTAGGCGATGAATAGGACTCCATCGGCATTCAAGAAACGATCAATGCCGCACGCGCCGGCGAAACGGTATGGATTCCCGAGGGCACCTACTTCGTGTACCGCACGAACTCACTCGGAAAAAACATCGGTCTCACCTTCCGCTCCTCCATGCGTCTATTCTCCGGTCAAGCGACGCTCACCACCCGCGACGGCAGCTCGCTGTTTCTCGAACAGACCATTAATTCCGATTCCGAACCAACGCGCGAGTTGGTTTATCTCATCCTCTACGGAATTCGTTTTCGCGGCATCTCGCTTGTTTTCTCCGACACCGGCGCCGCGAAGTACGCGGGGAACGGGCTGAATGCCCCGGAGATTCCTTACGCCATTCGCAGCGTCAATATCAGCAACTGCTCTTTCGAGAACGGAAACGCCCGGTTCGGTGACAGCGCCCCGCAGATTCATCTGAATCGCGTTCAGGATGCTTTGGTCGCGAATGTTAACTTTACCCGGGACGCTTCGCACGTAGGTAAGGCCGTTGCGCTTTCCAACACGCGGCGAGTCCGCATCATGAACTCGCGTATCGACGGCTTCTATAAGTCGGCGATTCATATGGGAGGCGCCGCCCGTTCTTCGCTAGCGCCGACGAACCCGTTTCCGAACTACCTGAGAAACTACGACATCTTAATCTCGGGCAATGTGATTCACCGCAGGGCCGGCACGGACGCCTACCCGGAAGATCACGGAATCTACGCTTGGGGAATGAACACGCTGAAGATCGAGAAAAACACGATCTCCGGTTGGAGCCCCACTAGCGCGGGTGGATCGCTCAAAATTAGAAACGGTGAGAATATTCTGGTGCAGGATAACGTTTTGCTGGATTCCGGAATCTACCTCCTGACTTACTTGGAAATCGCCGACGGCACGGGCGTAGTGAAAGGGAATCTTCCCGTGTACATGCGTAACGCCACCATATTGAGAAATAAGGTAACGATGCCGACCGCCCCCAATACGCCAACGGGGCAGCTTCCCGCCGCGATAATCTACTGGAAGAACGTGGAAGCGGCGGATTTATCGCCCGACGACGAGCAAAACATTTTGATGCAATCGAACACGGTGACCGATGGACGAATTGCGGTCCAAGCCTCGTACAATGGCGCCAACGGCTCGGCCTTTCGCTTAGTCGCCAACCAGGCACCTTATTTCTTCATACAGCCCCGGGGAGTTTTCCTAGACCGCAATCTGACTACGCCCCGCTAAACTGGATTGGCGTAGCCCCCACCATTTCTACCCGTTCCCCTGCCCAGGGTTTTTCTGGTAGTGAAGGAGGCGGATGAAAACCCTTGTTTGGCTGTTTCTCGTATTTCCCTGTCTTGCCCATGCCGGACCCGACCTCGTTTTGGATACCGGACGTTCGGCCCGCGCCACTTTTCCGCGGGAAACGGTAGAGGGAAAGATCTACCTCCAGACGGCCTACGCCCCGAAAGATAGGGCGCTACCCTTGCGCCGGTGCGTGCTGATTCAGGGGTATGGCATCACCCAAGACATTGTAGATTTTTTCGTTCTCCAAGTAGGAACCGGAGCTAGGTTGGTTCACGCTTTTGTTCAGGCCCAAGGCAAAACCGCCGTGCGCGCGGTCGCCGAAGCTTACACCGGCGGGGAGTTTCTGATCGATCGGCTGCGCAAAGAAGCCTGCCAAGAGGTCGTGATGACCGTTCAGGAGACCACCCAGAGCACGCTTTTTGAAATGACCGAGCGCACGGAACAGCTCCTAGAAAATCTCTGTGGTCCCGACCTGCGCGTGAGCTTCGCCGGACAAAAAAAATGTGCCCTTATCGGTCATTCGAAGGGCGGGGCGACCGCCTCCCTCATCGCCCGCCGATGCGGCGATAAAACAGGAATGACGGAAGCTACCTGCCGGAACCTCAGCGAGGTGTACACATCAGCGAGCGCCGAGGGCGGAATCGGTCTTAGCGCGCTTATCCTGGGGGCTAAATTAGAAAAGAAACAGTCGCTGGCCACAGATTTTTTTAAGGTTTTCCGGCTAGGGGGCAGCGACAAGCTGGTGGATACTTTTTCCGACCTTTCCGCGGCTACCAACCCGTCGTGGTTCGACCTTAGTCCTCTCGCGGAGGCCGATAACAAAATGGCTCAGGCTGTGCGCTTTGCCTCCCCCATACGACTAGACGGTTGGTTCCACGGTGAACTTGCCGCTTCCGCCGGAGAATTTGATTTTTCTCGACCGGGGACTATCGGCACCGGAACCAAGGGTCGACCCGATACCGCAGCCCTGGCCCGACTCAGCCAGACCGGCCAGGACTCAGAGTTTCCCTTAATCCAAAGCATTGGGAAGATCGCCCAAACCGCCAAAAAATGGCGTGAGCGTTCCACGATTATGAGCCAGCTGCTCGACGAAATGGCGACCCGCTTTAGTCAGGCCCCGGCCATGCTTCACGCTTCTGAAAATCGCCCCCTCTTCGAACGTGGCGTGGCCGACTTTAAACGAAAGGCTGGCTCACGGGAGCTGGGCGCACTACTTGATTTGCTGACCTGGGATAGGTTTCAGCTTTCCGACGGCCTCGTGGAATCGGACGGAGCGCTTAATACCTGCCGCCAAGTTCACGCCGGAACTCGGCGGGAACGCGAACGCTGCCGCCGATTTTCCGGCGGGGGCATCAACCATTTCGCCATGGCGGGATATGCCGACGAGGTGGTCAGCCACCTCGTGTTTGAGCTGGTTCAATAGGGCGATCGCCATCGGGGTGGGGCGCTTACGCCGGTTTCGTAACGAGCTGGCACTCGATGGCCGGACGCGACCTCGCCGGTGGGCCGCCCTACCACATTGGGCGGGTCGGCCGTAATGCTCCTGCTTCTAAATTACTGACCGCTAAACCGCTCCCGTCGAGCCGGAGGGCTTCAGCGTTGCTTAGTTCCGGTTATCACGGATTCAAAGGCATCCGATTCCCTTCGAGACAGGCAAAGCGCGACATAGATAAACCAGGTATAGTTACCTCCACGATGCCAGAATCGGTCAGGGTAGACATCTCCACCCATTGCCAGCTCAAATGCCCCGTGTGCCCTACCGCCAAGGGAATAGTCAGGAAAGACTTGGGTTCAGGCTTCATAGGAATGGAAAACTATCGGCGATTGATCGAAGAAAACCCCGACATACGGACCATCGAACTTTCGAATTGGGGCGAAGTGTTTTTGCATCCCGACCTGGTGGAGATCTTGGAGTTTAGCGCCGAGAGGAACGTGGCCATCACTCTGGCCAACGGCGTAAATTTTAACCACGTCCCCGCGAAGGTGATGGAGGCGTTAGTTAAATGCGGCGTGAAAAGAATTACCTTCTCCATCGATGGGGCTAGCCAGTTCACCTACGCCCAGTACCGGGTGAACGGGAACTTTGACCGGGTTGTCGATAACCTCCGACGACTGGTTGCAGTAAAGAAGAGACTGCACTCCGATACACCAAAGCTTACTTGGCAGTTCGTGGCTTTTGGTCACAATCAACACGAGGTGGATAAGGCAAGGGAGCTTTCCAAAGAATTGGGAATGGAATTCCTCCTGAAGTTGAACTGCGACGATAAATTCTCTCCGTTGAAAGCCCCCCAGAAATTTGCACGCATGCATGGATTGGTTGCGGGAAATCGATCAGTCTTCAAAAAAAGAACCGGCACCAGTTACCTGTCCGAGATCTGTGAGCAGTTGTGGAATAGTCCCCAAATCAATTGGGACGGTCGCGTGCTGGGTTGTTGCGTGAACACTTGGGGGGACTTTGGCAATGCCTTTACAGACGGACTTTCGGCGGTCATTGCCGGAGAAAAATTGAGCTACGCAAAGCAGATGCTGTTGGGGCGGCAACCGCCTCGCACGGACATCCCGTGCACGAGCTGTGACAAGTACGTTCGGAGCCCAGGGACGCATAAAAAAAACTACCGAACGGTGCCCACTCGCCTAGATCTCTTAAATTTGCTCCCTAAAAACTCCATAGGGGCCGAGATGGGGGTCGACGAAGGTGAGTTTTCGAAGGCAGTACTTCGTGTGGTTCGTCCGAAAAAACTCTACCTAATCGATTCATGGGATAGTGAACGATTCGGCGAAAGCAAGCATACGAGCGTGCAAGATGAGTTTCGTTCTGAAATTAACCTCGGGAGGATCGAGATCCTTAGAGGTTACTCACACCAGACCCTGGGCCAATTCCCCGATCACTACTTCGATTGGGTCTACATTGACACTGACCATACCTACCGAAACACAAAGCTTGAGCTGGAAGTTTCCCTCAGAAAAGTGAAGAAAGATGGGGTTATTGCCGGTCACGATTACGTCGAAGGAAACGCAACCTCCGGAGTTAGGTACGGGGTGCTCCAGGCGGTGGATGACTTTTGCCTAGAACATGGCTGGGAGATTCGAGTGTTAACCGCCGAAAAGCACGGTTTCCTAAGCTACGCACTAAAGCAGCGCGGCTCAGAAGATAGAACGATGCCGAAGCTTCGGAAATCTACTTGGCGCGAGCGAGCGGTCCGATTTTTGGTCGGTTTCAAGTCGCAGCTTGTGGCTGCGCTTAACCGCGACATTTAGCCGTACGCAATCCATACAATTGCGAATTACAAAATGGCGGGATATGCCGACGAGGTGGTCAGCCACCTCGTATTTGAGCTGGTTCACTAAGCCGATCGCTTACGCCGGTCTCGTCACCAGCTGGCGCTCAATGGCGTACCGAACCGCACTCAGGGCACTGTCCTTCAGCAGAAACCGGCCCGATAGCATCCACGTCCAGCCGCGGCCGGCATACGGGAAAAGCCTCTCCTGCGGCGCCAATACGGACAGCGCCGCTCGACGGCCGGACGCGACCTCGGCCGTGAGCCGCTCGATGACATCGTCGGGAGCCGTATGGCCCCACGCTTTGAGCACCGTGAATAAAAACCAAAATGCGGTATGGCTGCGGCGCTGCTCGATCTTTTTCAATAGCTTGTCCCAGTCCGGCTCCCCGTTCTGCAGCACGAAGTGAATGTCGTTCAGCCAGATGGGGGACTCGATGAGGTGCTGAACCGCCGCGTGCGCGCCCAAGTAAAAAAGATGGTCCTCGTCACCGAGCACGAGAGTTCCCGGAAAGGGATTGTTCTCCGGCTCCTTGGCCCGCTTCCAGATTCCCTTCATCGAGTCGGCGTCGTCGCCCTTCAGTAGAAAACTGTGCAGCTCGACGACCGGCCGTCCTTCGTCCCGGCAGAGCTCTATTCGGAAACGGCCGGGGTAGTGCCGGCCCACGGCCTGGTACCCTTCACTTTCGAAACGCGAAACCACTTTCGAAAAATCACGCGCCCGCACCAGCAGATCGATGTCGCTCATCGGACGAAAAACGCGATCCGGATAAAAGCGCCGGGCGAGGTCCATACCCTTCAGTACGATGGCGGGAACTTTGGCGCGGGCCAGAACTTCGCCCGCTTTCTCCATCTCCCAATCGAGCAGCGCAAGAAACATGCGATCGCGGTGCAACGCCTCGGAGAGAAACACGCGCTCTTCCGCCGACACCGATTTTCCCCACGCCCCTTTTTGCGAGGCTCTTTCGATCTGAATGAGAAAGGGTAAGGCAGAGTGAATGCGCTGGGCGTAGGCGAACGCCTCTTTCCAAGCGCCCGCGGGGATGCGCGGATCGGGCGGCACGGCGATGAACGTGTGCGGCCGCAGCAGGGCCAGCGTGCCGGCCTGGATCTGTTTTAAGCGAAGCGCCTTCTTAGCCATCCCAGTCCTCTGGCGGCGCGCCGGCAAAATGCCTTGGCGAGCCGGGTGGAATTTGTGAGTTGCGTGTACCGCGAAAAACGGGCGATCCAAAAATCCAGTCGACTTCGTTGCAGTAAAATTTCGGGCCCCTCTTCGCCGCGCTTTACCGCCACCACCCGGCCCCAAAGCTCATTGCGGGCGAAAGTTTCGGCGGTAATCGAAGAGTCTCCCTTGGTCACCCACTCGGGATTTTCTCCCGCGACTCGTGGGCACGACAAAATTCGGTGGAGGATCCATCCTCCCTGGGGGTTACGTCCCAACACGACGTCGCCTTCCACGAGGTCGTTCCAGTCGTCCCCCGACAGCCATTTCACGCCGACTCGATCGCCCGCATCTAGAAACGGCATCATGCTCTTGCCTTCGAGAGCAATCCAATCCATGAAAATTTACGACTTCAGCTTAGCGACCTGGCAAAAGTTCGGAGCGCCAGTCGTAGCTTTGCGGCCGCCTGTGGCGCTGCCGTTGCAGAGGGCGGCGACGGTGGTGAGCGGCTCGGTTTTGATCTCCGGCTTCTGATACTTCAGCTTGTCCGGTTTCTCCGCCGTTTCATTTTTCTTGTCAGACACCACCAACCCCTTTTTCTGTTGTCGAAATCATCGTCCAAAACTCGGCGCTTTTCTGGAATTTTAACCGGCGCACGCCACAACTGGAACCGGCAAATTCAACCGCCAGATCAAATCGCCCGTCGACATCCACGGAAAAGTCCGGCGTCATGGCGCTGGCGAGAAGCGTGCGCACCGCCTCCGCCGTCGGCATGGGTTGCTTTTCGGTGAGGCTAGACTGCTCCAGAGAAAAAATCCCCCGCAGCGGAACGCGCGTCTTGCGCGGCGCAAGGCGTGAAAAGCCACTGCCGAGCGGAGCGGAGTGCAGCCAGGCCCGACCGTCACGGCATTCGATGATGCCCGCGTCATCACCGAGAACCGAGGCCCCCTCTTCGTGGCCAGCGATCAGAGCCACCGTCGTGGACTTTCCGGCGCCGCTTTGGCCGTAGAAGAGATACCCCTCGTCACGAAAAACCACGCTCGCCGAGTGCATCAGAAAACACCGGTGCTCGAGGAGAAAACCGGGCATTACCCAGCGAAGCAGATTGTGAACGGCATCCTCGGGCTCTTCCGGATGAAGGGCGGCCAGCACCCGCGTGCGGCCATCCGCCAACCGTTCCCGTCGGGCCCCGAAGTCCCGCTGGACCACGAAGTCACCGTCGCCATGAAAATCGGGATCGGCGTCATCCCACAGCTTTGGCAAATCGGTGCGGGTTAGCGGGAACAAATGCACCGCCAGCCGCGCTTCGCCTTCGCCCCGGTACTCCGCGAAGTAATTTCCCATCAGCCGCGCCAATCGGGCGTCGGCGGTGAGAAGGTCGAAACGGACGCCCGCAATCGATAGGGCAAGACGCTCGGCCCCCTGCTCTAAAGTGTGGGGGTGAGCGGCTGCCGCCCAACTTTTCAAAAATGTCCGCCGATCCATCGCCGAAGTATAGCGGTACGCGCGACGGCACGAAAACGCCTTGCGTTGCGGCAACGTGCCTTGCCCCCTGCGATGGCATTTGTTTTAATTCGCGGATGGTGCCTCACCACATTTCGAATCTGCCGTGGCGTGAAGTCGATGGACGGGTCGTGGTCCTCTCGCCCAAGGCCGGAACCATTCACGAGCTGAACGTAGTCGCGAGCTTTCTTTGGCGTAATGCCGACGGAAAATCCACGTGCACTGAGATTGCCGCGCGACTCAGCGACACGTTCGACGTCGAGCCGGTTATCGCACAAAGCGATGCCGAACGTTTTTTCACTGAGCTGGAATCGCTCAAACTAATTCGCCGAGAGGTTTGATGTCCATCGTCAATGCGTGGAGGGATCTCTACTCGCAGTCGTTGCTGCCGTTGCAGGCGACGCTGGAGCTGACCTACCACTGCAACGAACGATGCGGCCACTGCTACCTTTCCACCTTCGACGATCGGGCGGACGGACGACCACCGCTCAACCTTGCCGAATGGAAAGGCATCGTCGATCAGCTCGCCGACGCCAAAACGCTTTACCTTATTTTGATCGGCGGCGAGGCGATGATGCATCCCCAGTTTTGGGGAATTGCCGAGTATGGCGCCAAGAAAAATTTTGCCATGAGTCTCATCACCAATGGCCTTCTGCTCGACGAAGAGGCCGCCGGGAGAATTGCGGAACTCGGTTTCTACCAGGTGACGGTAAGTCTCTACTCGGCCGAGGCCGCCATTCACGATCGCATGACCCGCCGAATCGGGTCGCACGCGCGCACCGTGGCCGCGATCGATCGGCTCAAGAAGGCCAACATTCAGCTTGGCGTGAACTGTTTGCTGACGAAAGAAAATATCGACGGCTGTTTCGATCTCCAGAGCTGGGCCGATCGCATGGAAATTCCGATTCAGTTCGATCCGCTGGTCACTCCGAAAAATGATTCGTCATTGGGCTCTACCGCAACCCGGGCCACCCCCGATCAGCTTCGTCGCTACTACACTCGCATGAAGGAAAAGGGGCGCGGCCCTTCTCCCAATCCGGTCGACGATCCTAACGCACCGGTGTGTAACGCCGGTCGAGGAAAATGCGCGGTGAATCCGTACGGCGATCTTTTAACCTGCCTCGAAGTGCGCGAGCCGATCGGAAACTTGCGCGAGCACGACTTCCAAACCTTGTGGCATTCACCGCAGGCCGAGAAGTTGCGCGGTTACCGCGTTCGCGATCTCAAGTTCGACACCTCGTGCGGTAGCGGATCGTTCTGCGATCATTGCCCCGGCATGGCCGGCGCCGAAACCGGGGATCGCATGGCCCCCGTTCCCTTCCTGATGGAGCTGGGCGAGATCAAACGGCAGGTTTTCGAAAGTTGAAAAAAATCCCCCATTCGGGGGAGCCCGCCTACCCCCGCCATTCCACTCTAACCACACGGAAAAGCACGTCATTCCCATTTGTGGTGATATCTCCATTAGGGGCTATTTAATGTGACGCGTTAAACTTTATAAGTAGGGGAAAGTCCAAATTTTTTCTCCATTTTAGAACCTAGTGAAGGATGCCGAAAAGAAGACTGAGGCTCCTTCACGACGAGGTACGTTTGAAAGCGCACGGTTCAAAAATTTTCCGACTTCTTTTTTCGCTCGCCATCGCGTTAACCGCGATGAGTCAGAGCGCGCAGGCGGCGTGTACGCTCGGTACCGGGGCATGCTGTCAGAACGGCGGCGGCGTCAGTGACAATCCGGCGACGCAGCTCGTTTGGGAGCCGGACTTAGGCACCACGGATTGGAACAGCGCCGGTAATTGGGAACCCAACAACGTTCCCAATGCCTCGACCGAGTATGCGTATATCCAAGCTGACTGGCGTGTCCCCATTTATCCCAACGCTAGCTATAGCTTGTCGTGTTTGAGAATAGTCTCGGGCACGATGACGGCCACCCCGACCGCGCCCACCTTCACCGCGGCCGTGGGGGCAACGGCTACCGTTACGGTCACGGCCGGCACGAGCGGTACGGTCACGACGAGCATTCCTAACTCCGGTGCGGTGACGATGGTGGATGCCGATATTGCCACGACGGTCGTGACCACTCAGCTCATCACCGCTTCCTTCTCCGCGACTACCGATCGTGTGACCTGGAACAACTGCGGACTGGTCGCTGGCGATCCCGTCCGCTTTACCGCCGGCACGCTCCCCCCTGAACTCAGCACGAGTACCGTCTACTACGTCATCAACCCGGCGGGCGGTGGCACCGACAACTTTCAACTAGCCGCCACCCCCGGCGGAGCGGTGATTAATGCCGCCGGAGCCACGAACTATACGAACCTCACCATTCAGCGACACGCGATTCGCTGGACCAATCACGGACTCGTGGCGGGTGATTCCTTTCGCGTAACTACGGCGGATGCGCCGCTTAACACCACCACGACGTACTACGTTTCGAGCGTTTTGCCGGTTACGGCGAACTCCTTCGGCGTGTCGGCCACATCGGATGGATTAGGCTTTACCAACGTTACCGGCAGCGGCGGCAACACGGGCATTCGCAATGCAGTCCGCTGGACTGCCCACGGCCTGGCGGTTGGGGATCCGGTACGATTCGCGGGCACCATGCCCGGCGGGCTCACGGCCGCTACCATTTACTATGTGGCGGCCGTCCCGGAGCCTACGGCTAATTCATTCTCGGTCACCGCCACCATTGGCGGCACCTTTATCACCACGACCTCGGACGGCACCGGAAATACCGCTGAGCAACCAAGTAAAGTAAATTATACCGCTCACGGGTTGACCGCCGGCACCCCGGTCTTCTTTTCCACGACGGGGGCACTTCCCACCGGCATCTCTCCGGGCACGGTCTACTACGTGGCGGCGACACCCGCCCCCCTCACCAACAGCTTTTATCTCGCCCCTTCCGTGGGGGGAACGTCCATCACATTCAGTGGCACCCAATCCGGAGTACACACCGTCACTCGACCAGGCCTAATCAACTGGACGGCCCACGGAATCGCCGCCGGCGAGGTTGTGACCTTCACCAACTCAGGCGGAGCGCTTCCGACGGGGATCACTTCGGGCACTCCGTACTACGTGCTCGCGGCCCCCGCCACGACCGCCAACACTTTCTACCTGTCGGGAACGGCGGGCGGCGTTCCGCTTTCGTTGCAAACCACCGGAACCGGCACGCATACCGGACGTCGCCCCTCAGTGTTTACGCTGACTGGGCACGGGCTTTCGGCCGGTACCCCCGTCACACTAACGACTACCGGCACCTTACCCGCGGGCTTAGCGCTGAACACCGTCTACTACATCGCCGCCGCTCCGGCGCCAGCCGCGAACACTTTTTCTCTAGCGGCCACCTCGGATGGTGGACCGCTCACCGTGACGAGCACCGGAACCGGGACTCACTCTCTTCAGGGTGGACGCGTGTTAACCATAACCGGAGAGTTCTTCACGAACCAAAACGCCGGTTCACTGACGACGGGATCGGGTTTCCTGCTAAAGATGGCCGGAACTGCTGAGCAGACTCTGGATAACGTCGATCCGTTAAGCAAGCTGCTAATCACAAACTCTACGACCGTCTACATGCCGAGCACGTTCACCGTGAGCGAATCGTTCGCGATCGCTAGCGGAGCGGGAACGATCAAAGTGCAGTCAGGATTAACCCTTTCCAACACTAACGATCTGCTCACGATTCCCGCGAGCGCTACGCTGGAAATTCAGAACGGAGCGGTGCTCACCGCGGCCGGCGGTATCGAAGTAAGCGGCGTGCTCAAAATTAGCGCCGGTGGATCGGTGCTGATTGGAAACGGTAAATCGATGACGGTTAAGCCCGGCGGAGTGCTTCAGATCATCGGCAACTCCGGCGCCGTAGCGAAACTTGACGCCATCGACGGCAGCTCTAGCTTTGCGCTCAACGTTCAGGGCTCAATTAACGCAAACTATTTTTCCATTAGCCGCACGACGGCGCCCGGCCTGAACATCACGACGGCCGGCTCCGATAGCATCCAGACTATTTCAAACGGCGAGTTTCACTACCTCGCCAGTGGTGGCTTTGCGATCACCCTAAACACGGCGAAGAATCTTCCTAGCAGCCCGAACCCGACTGGTCTTGGCTTCTTCGATGACTACGCTTTCGGAAACATCAAGAACTTCCAGGCCACCGCATATACGGGCACGGCGGTGACGGTGTCGGATTGGTCAGGATTTGGAGACACGGCGTATGAGACCGACCCCGGTAACAAAATCAATTGGGGAAGTCAGGCGCCGGTCGGATTACAGCTGGCGAATGCCACCGCAGGCGGTAACCCGCCGGCCACGATCGGCCGTAGTTCTTCGGACACCCTCTTTGCGACCTTTGCTTTCAGCTTGAACGGCGTAGGAACGGCGAGCGATATTACTTCGATTACCTTCACCCTGGGTGGAACCAACGCCGCTTCGGACGTAGCCAGTGCGAAAGTGTACGCCGATACCAGTGCGAACTGCGTCTACAACGCCGGCGTCGATACCCAGATTGGGTCGAACCTCACCTTCGTCAATAATCCGGCGGTGGCGACTCTATCGTTAGGCGGTGGCGTGATCACTTTGAGCGATACTACGCCCAAGTGCATTCACGTTCTGCTCGCGACCTCGTCGAATGCGCGCCTGAACTCCACGTTACAGGTAAAGATTGCGTCCACCGAAGACGTGGTGAACTCGCAGAACTATCAGTTTCCCAGCACCAATGGTCCTCCGGTGCAGGGTCCGATCTCCACCGTTACCGTCGGTGGGGTATCCACTAAAATCTGGGGTGGGGGTAACGCACAGAACGGTGCCGCCGGCGCCACAAACTGGGATTTCAATACCCAAAACTGGACGCCGACGGGGCTGCCCGCGACTACGGACGATTGTCAGATCGGTCCGGCGTACTCGTATCCCGTACTGAACGGCAACCGCACCTGTAACAACGTTACGCTGCCGGACAGTGGCCGTTTGTCCTGGAACAACACGACCAACGTGTTCACGGTGCTAGGTTCACTGGAAATCGGAAGCTCGTACAACTTTACGACCGCCACGAACGGCAACATCACCTTCGCTTCGACTACCGCCAATCAGAGTATCTACGCCGAAACGACCTTCCCTGGCGGAGTTACCATCAACAATTCCGCCGGCAGCGGCACGGTAACGGTGAACAGCGACTTTTCGATGACGGGAGACCTAACCCTGTCCGCGGGAACGTTACGCATTACCGCGGGCAATACCTTAACGGTGGCGGGCAACATAAACGTCAACGGGGGCACCCTCAAAATTGATCCGGGCGCCTACCTCATCCTCGGGGATGGGCGGACACTTACGGTTGGAGCCTCCGGTACGCTCGAGATTGTCGGCAATTCCTCGCAGCCCGCATCGTTCTCCTGCACCGGAACCACTACCGGCTGCGCGGTAAGTGTTAGCGGAACGATCAAGGCGCAGTACTACTCGTTCAACCGTCTGGCCGTAGCCGGCGTCACCATTGGCTCCGGGGCTACGATTGACGCCACCCACTACCTACAGAATGGCGCGTTCACTTATCCGATCGGCACCAACCCAGTCATGATTACGCTGAATCGGCAGGTGCCCGGCAACGCGTGGGACAACATGACGTTCGATCTAGACGGTTCGCCCGCCACCGGAGCCCAATCAGTAGTTACCGGCGGCGCGGTAGCCGCGGGAACGCTCACCATTGATGCGTACAGCGGCAACTTGACCGGCGACGCTTTTGACACCGACCCTTCATACATTGTCACCTGGGCGACCCCCACTACCACTTTGAAGCTCGCATCGGTGGATGCCTCCGGCACGGTCACGATCACTATCGCCAACCCCGGGGTAGTAACGTACACGTCGCACGGGCTAATTGCCGGCGCCTCCGTCGTTTTCTCGACCACGGGAGCGCTGCCGACTGGGCTTGCTCCGGCCACCACCTACTACGTGGCTGCTTCGCCGGCCCCGACCACCAACACCTTCTCGGTAACGGCGACCTTGGGCGGAGCGGCCATCAACACCAGCGGCACCCAATCGGGAGTGCACACCGCCACTTCCGGAGCGAACAACACGAACCAGGGCGACACTGCCCTACGCGCCGGCTGGTGGTCGTTTCAGCAAACCGATCCGGGAGTCTACGACAACACCGACCTAACCTCGGTCAAAGTGACCCTCGACGGTACGGGCTCTTCATCCGATGTGTCGAGCGCTCGACTTTACTACGACGCTGCGTGCTCCGGCTCGGGCGGTACTCAGGTGGGTACGGCCTTAACCTTTTCGGGTAGCCCTCCCTCCATTACGTTCAGTGGATTGACCGGCGTCACGGTGCAGTCGGATCTGACGTCGCCACCCCAACGCTGCGTCTACATCGAGTTTGACGTAGCTTCGGCGGCGACCTCCGGCGCTACCCTCATCGCCAAGATAGGGACGTCCGGCGACGTGGTGAACAGCGAAGGCTATAGCTTTAACGGGTCCTTCGCCCCGCCTAAATCGGGTCGTACACTAACGATCATTGGTAATACGGTGAATTGGACTGGCGCGGTCTCGACGGACTGGTTCAATCCGCTCAACTGGTCACCCAATACCATCATTCCCGATGCGACCCGGAACTGTGTGATCAACAACGCCACGAACTCGCCCATCATCAACGCCGTCGGAGCCGTTTGTAAGTCGGTTACCATTGGTAACGGAACGCTCACGATCAACTCAGGCCAGACGTTGAGCGTATATGGATCCCTCACCAACACCGGAACGATCATCCAAGGGAGCGCCACGGCCACGATCACGATCCTGGACGATGGATCGACGGTGACCAACCAAACGCTCCAAAGCTCGTCCGCCCTCGACTACCTCGTGTTCAACAAGACGGCTGGCGGGTATGTGTACATCGGTAACAACAACCTCACGATCAACCATTTTGAGATCCCCGCGAGCCAGAACTTTATCTTTAATGTTCGCAATGGCGACACTCTGACTTTACCGGACGCGGCTACGCTAAGCTCGGCCACTTTCCAGGTTGACGGCGGTAGTACCGTAGCGGTGGCCCCTTCCACGACCTTTACCGTGGCGGGCGGCACTTTGAAGCTTGGCGGGGTCAATGATGGCTACCCCCAGCTGACGAGCAATAAAGCGACGATGACCCACTCCGGTGGCGGCACGGGCCGGTGGTCTTTCGTGGCCACTTCCGGAAACCTCGACCTCGACGGCTGGCTCGTCGAATGGCTGACCTGTCCGGGTATGCAGATCACCGGCACGACCAACGTGCCGAGTTTGGCCGGCGGACAGCTACGCGAAATTCCGAGCCCCTCATTTTGTGCACCCAGCGATGTGTACGGCATTCAGATGAATACTACCGGCACTCTGCCGTCCGGCGCCGACTACGTCGGTTTCAACTGGGGCCCCGATGGTTCGCCTCCCGACCCCAGCGAAACCTATTACCTCTTGGCATCCACGGGCTGCAGTAACCAGACGGTGAACTTCACCAACTGGTTCGGCGATTTCCAATTCGCGGTCGGAATTCCCGACCCAGCCACCAAAGTCTCGATGACCAACTGCGGAGCCACGATCTCCAATGCATCGTCGCCGGTATCGCTGTCGCAGGCTTTTAAAGCCGAGCCGTACAACGGAGTCGTTCGCCTGCTGTGGCAAACGGGTCAGGAATCGGCGCACCGAGGTTTCAACATCTACCGCAGCGTCAGCCCCAGCGATGGTTACGCGCAGGTCAACCCGACGCTCATTCGTAATCCAATCCAGAGCGGAACGGTGCACGGTAACTACGACTTCCGTGATTCGGGCGTCACTAACGGCGTAACGTACTACTACCGTCTGGAAGACATCGCGGTGAATGGTAAGCGCAAGTTTCACGGCCCCGTATCGGCCACTCCGCTCAACTCGCTCGGCGTAGTGCCGGCGGCTAGCTCGGGCGCCATCGTAAGTACCAACACGAGTGGCGGTGGAGCCCCCTCACTGAATGACACGACTCCCGGCATCGTGACCGTGGCTCCGGGGGTCACTCAGCTGGCAAAAACGAAGAACTCATTGCGCTTGCGTATCGATGTGCCGGCCTTCGTAAGGTCAGCGTCCGATATGGTGGGTTACGATCAGCTTGCGATCGAAGGTTACGCTTCGACCACCGAAGGCGGAAAGCCCGAGCTTCCGGAACGCGTAGTGCTCGTCGAAGTTCCCGGGGCGGACGCCGCGAGCTTCGCGGAAGTGTCGCGTACGGCCTCCGATACGACGTCAATCGACATAGTCGCGGCCCGCACCTGGACCGTCGTGAATGGCGCGCTCATCTCGTCACGCGAAATCGACACCGCTTTCTACACTACCAACCAGTCGCTACCGTCGGAGCCGGTGGAGTTCCAAGAGATTGTCGAAAATCAGGGGCTGTACTACCTCCCCATCGTGGTGCGTCCGGTTAAGTACAATCCGGTCACGCGCGTGGCGAATGCCATTTCGCAGATCACCTTCGACGTTCATCTCTCGGGCGCGCCTAACTGGAACGTAGGCGCACCGGTTACGGAAAGCGGCCCCTGGGGTTATGAAGGCGGCCTCAAGATTCACCTTCGTAAGTCGGGCATGTACAAGCTTAGCTACTCAGATTTAGTCGCCGCCGGCGTGGACGGCCCGTTCGCGGGGGCAAACGTCGATAAATTACGTCTGTTTTCGAAGATGGGTGAGCTTCCGCTCCAGGTTTTGGCCGCAGGTGCGAATTTCTCGCCGGGCGATGAGATTCGCTTCTTTGCGCCGTATTTCGATGTTCATACGTCGGACCGCAACTCACTCGTTCTGTACGTGGATTCCGTGAACGGCCTGCGTATGGATGACGTGGATGGCACGCCCACCAACGTCGACTCCACGCAAACCGCATTCCGCCGTCGTATCGAGCTAAAGAACGCCAGCATCGCGCTCTTTAACGAGCCCATCGCGGACAACGTCGAACATATTTACTGGGGCCGGATTTATGCTCCGGAGACTTCGCCGGGCGATGCTTCGCTGAAGCCCGAGTTCGATCTGCCCAACTTGGCGTCTACCGGGCACGTGCTCATTCGTCTGTCCGTAAAGGGCGGTAAAGGCGCCGTGCTTAACAATCCGGTGCACCACCTTGGTTTATACGTGAACGGCTCGGCCAGCTCGCTGGGAGACCACGTTTTTCAATCAAACCAACCCTACTCGATGGAGTTCACGGTCCCGGCATCGATGTTCGTCGCCGGCCGCAACCAGATCGAAGTACGGGTGCTGGGCGATTTAGTGCCGTCGGGCGACTATGACGTAGTAAACATCGAGCGTATGACCGTGGATTATCCACACACTTTCCGCGTGGACAGCGGTTTTGCCGACATTCAAAACACGCAGGCCGGGAAGGATATGCTGGTCGACGGATTGTCGTCCGGCGCGATCGCGGTGTACGACATCTCGCAAATCACGGGTACCGCGCTAATCAGCAACGCGGTCATCACCGATAACGACGGTATCTTCGCCGTGAAGTTTGCCACAACGCCGGCTAGCAGCTCGCTTGGCCGCCGCCTAGTGGTCGTTGCGGATTCCGCGGTGTTTTCACCGTGGGCGTTAGAGCTCAATCAGGGCAGTAACTGGAAGGGACTCGCTCAGGGAGCCGACGTGCTTTACATCGGTCCCCGGCGACTCCTCTCGGCGGCGGCGCGGCTCGCCGAATGGCGCCGATCGAACGGTGCGCGCACGGCTTTGGTACCAACCGAAGATATCTTCATGGAGTTTGGCCAGGGAGTTCGATCTCCGCAGGCGATCAAAGACTTCATCGCCTACTCCATCGCCAACTGGCAGGCCCCGGCGCCCAAGTACGTGGTGCTAATCGGCGATGCCTCGTTAGACCCTAAGAATCAGCTTGGCTACGGTCTCGCCAGCGGCGTACCGACTTACTTCAGCAAGGGCCAAGCGGTGGACTACGGTAACGACAACTTCTACGTCGCGCTCACCGAAGGCTCGGACGCTCCGGCGTTGGCCATCGGCCGTATCCCGGGCGGCACGGTACGGGCGGTAGAGACTTATATCGAAAAGGTGATCACCTACGAAAGCGGCGCCACCAGTCCGACGGGCGACGCGGCCCAACGCTTTACCCTGCTCAGCGACACCGAGTTGTACGGCGGCGAGAAGTTCGACGAGAAGGCCGAACGCCTGGCTTCGCTCTTGCCCGGCCAGTGGAACCAGTACACCACGGTCAACCTCGTTAAGCGCAGCGTGCTTGGCGATGCGGCCTTTAAGAATGCGATCCTGAACTCGTTCAATAACGGCGCGCTGTTCATTCATTTCCTCGGCCACGGCGCCGAGAATGTGTGGTCGGACCTCAACGTGTTTAACAACGACGATGCGGAAGGGCTGACCAATACCCAGCTGCCGATCGTAGTCGCCATGAACTGCTTGAACGGTATGTACTACGACGCGGACCCCGCAACGTTGAGCTTAGCCGACAAGCTACTCTTCAACGGGCACGGCGGCGCGGTGGCCATGTTTGCCTCGACTACGCTCACCGTTCCGGACCTCCAGGTACGCGTTCAAGACGCCCTGTACGAGTACATCGTCACTCATCCGGAAGCGCGGCTTGGCGACTCGGTTCGCATGGCGAAGCTGCGAGGCGGCTCGGCCGACATTACCGGAAGCTGGACCCTTTTCGGCGACCCGATGCTCAAGGTTAAGATACCGTCTGCGGGCGATCGCATTCTGGCGTCCGTGCCGGGCCCGTCGGCGAATGCCCCGGCCGCCTCCTCTAGCGGCTCGTGCGCCGCCGTACACTCCGCCCAACCGGCCAAGCCCGGACTGGGAGCTATGCTAAACGTGATGATCCTGATCCTGGCTCTGCTGGTCGGCCGTCTCGCGATGGCCCGGCAGCCGAAAAGGGTTCCGGTAAAAGTTAAGGCGCGTCGGAAATCGTAATGTCCGACTTGCCTTCGACTTCCTTAAAGCTATCGACCGCGCCCATGCCCCAGCTACCGGCAATCTTGTCGTAGAAGGCGATCCAGCGCGAGTCGTTGCCTTTTTCTTGCGCGGTAAAGTACGTGGCCCCTTTACCCCAGTTGGAAAGAAACGCCGGAGTGTCGTGGGCCCCGTTTGCGTTTACCTTGCGCGAACCGCTAGCCACCTTGAAGCCGGCGGCCAGAAAATCTTTGATGTGGGTGGCTCCCCAGCAGGCGGTGGAGTTCAAAGCGCGCAGCTTGGCCGGCAGCTTAGTCACGGCGGAGAGAGTCTCGGCGATCTTCGCCGCAGAGAGGTGCCCGTCCCGCAACGAAATCCCGCCGGGGCTACCGTGCAGATGCAGGAACATGTCTACCGCCTTCACGCGATCTTCGTTCGCCGCACTCTCCATCGCTTTTTGCAGCGCGGGCAAAGTGGCGTTGACCCCCGAAAGCAAGACGACCTTGCCGTAAATCGGCTTAATCCGGTTCTTGGTTTCGGCGTGCGCCGCCGCTTCCACGAACTCGTAGAAGAAACGCCGATCTTTCGGGGCGTGAGTGGCCAGCTCCACCACTACGATCGCCACGCGTTCCGCCCGGCCAATCTTGCCGTCCAAAGGACTTCCCATCGCTGCGGAAGCCAAACCCATTACTAGGACAAAGATTCCCCGACTCATCGCCCCCTCCTTACTTAAGAAAACCTGTTCTTTCCTTAGGTAGTGAAGGTTGCCTAGCGGATCAACGCAATTGCGCGGTGAGCCGTTTTAGCCTTAACAGCCGTAGCAATCGGTGGTTTGCTGTCGTCGATGGCGGCGCCCCAAATTTCCCTATTGAAACAGCTACGTACCAAACTCTCCCGGGCCGGAAGCCCCGTAAAAGCCCCGCAGATGCAGGCCTACATGAAGTCGGTCATGCCCTACCACGGCGTGCAAACCCCCGTGGCCAGGCCCCTGTTCCGCAAGCTGCTGGGCTCGTTGGAGTTCGCTACGCCCGCGGAATGGAAGACGGCGGTGCGCGAGATCTGGGACGGCGCCCAGTTCCGCGAAGAGCGCTACGGCGCGCTGTTTTTGTGCAAGGTGAAGAGTGCTCGACCGTTTCAAACTCCGGCGGCGTTACCGCTGTATCGGCACCTCATCACTACCGGCGCGTGGTGGGACTTCGTGGACGATATTGCCACGCAAAGTGTGGCGCCAATCGTGCAAGCCTATCCGGATACGATGAAGCCGATGATGCTCAGCTGGAGCCGCGACAAAAATATCTGGGTGCGACGTACGGCGATTCTCTGTCAGCTCCCCGCCAAGCAGGCCACGGATCTGTCGCTGCTTTACGCGTGCATCGAGCCTTCGCTGGGCTCGAAAGAGTTTTTTCTGAACAAAGCGATCGGCTGGGCGTTACGTCAGCTGGCCCGATCGCAGCCTCGCGCGGTGCTGACTTACGTGAAGCAGAACGAAGCCCGTTTGCACCCGCTGAGCCGCCGCGAAGCCCTCAAACACTTAAAGAAAACCAAGGAGAAAAAATGATCGAGCTATACCACGCTGAACGTTGTCCCTACTGCGTGAAGGTCCGTTACTTCATGGAGGTCGAATCGATTCCCTACGTGTCGAAGCCCGTGCCCATGGGATCGGCCAGCACGCCGCTGAAGGAAGAGCTAATGCGTTTGGGCGGTAAAACCCAGGTGCCCTACCTCGTCGACCCCGAGCGCGGGGTAAAGATGTACGAGAGCGACGACATCATCGACTATTTGAAAGAGCACTACGTCAAAGGCTGACTTGGCTTACGACCGCCTTGATGATCTCCGCGGCCTTGTCGTCGCCGTGTAGCGCTTCGAGCGATCGCAAACCGGTAGGCGAAGTGACGTTCACCTCCGACAGATTGGCGCCGATCATGTCGGAGCCGGCAAACACGATGCCTTCCTGTTTCAGGAAACGGCCCAGGGCCTCGGCCACGCGTAACTCGTCGGCATTCATCGGACGGTGAACGGCCGAGCCCCCCTGCGCCAAGTTGGATACGATGCTGCCCGGCTTGGGCACGCGCACGATGTCGCCCAGAATTTCACCATTCAGGTAAAGCACGCGGCGATCGCCCAGCTCGCTCACCTCTTTGAGCAGCGGCTGCCACATCATCGTTTCCGTCTCCTTGATGCTCTTGGGAGACAGCTCGCGAATCTTCAAACGGTAGATGGTCTCGCCGCCGTGACCAAGAAACGGTTTAGCCACCACCTCTTCGCCGGATTGCTCCTTGGCGAACGATTCCGCACGCGTGAAAGAACCGATGAAGGTTGGAATGAGGTCTTCGGCTTTCAGAAAGCCCGCGTGCACCGCCTCGAACGGCAGCATCTTCTCGTGGTACCGCAACAACAGCGTGGCGCGGTTGAACTGATAAACTTTCTTGTCGTAGAGCGATAGCCACCAGCATAGCCGAACGTAATCGGCATCGAACGGCGGGTCTTTGCGAATAAACACCGCGTCGTAGTCGTCGATCTTGGTTTTGCCCGTCGCATCGCCGGTGGGCAGACGGTCTTTAGCGAACGGCGCGATGGTTTCCGCCGCGGCCCACACGTCGGTGCCGCGCAGCCAAAGCTTGTCGGGGCTCACCCACGAGCACTCGATCTTTTGGGCCAGCGCCGCGCGCGCCATGGCAAGTGTGCTATCTCCCTTGGGGTTTAGCTTGGCGATCGGATCGGCGACAAAAAGAAATTTCATCGGGCACTCGCTCCACCTTCGTCGCGCGGATCGAAGACCGCGACGAAATCTCCGTCGGCGTCTCGTCCCACGGCCTCAATCTGCGCATGCCACTTGAAGGGTCCTACCGTGAAACCATTGCTGCGCAGAGAAGCTTTCACCGACTCGGGAAAGCCGTCCTCGAGGTCGAGGCGGTCCGGCACCCCTTGGTGATGCAGGCGTGGAGCGAACATCGCACGGCGCACGTCCTGCGGATAGGTCACCGTGGAGTGGTACACGACTTGAAACACGCTCGACAAAATGCGCGACCCACCGGCTCCGCCCACCGCCAGCACGGGCTCGTCGTTCTTCACGAGAATCGTAGGCGTCATGCTCGACACCGGACGCTTGCGCGGCTCGATGGAGTTATTCTCCGAGCCGATTAGCCCGTACGCGTTCGGCTCACCGGGCTTGCTGCTGAAGTCGTCCATCTCGTTGTTGAGGATGATGCCGGTGCCGGGAACGCCCACCGCGGCGCCGAAGCTGCCATTGATGGTAATAGTGGAAGCCACCGCGTTCCCCAAACCGTCCATCGCCGACAGATGCGCCGTACCGCGATCGTCGGGCGGCAAGGGTTTGTTCGTCGGCATGTCCCCTTTGCCCACGATGGTGGCGCGGGTTTTGGTGGCGAACTCATCCTTCAGCAATGCCTGGTACTGCTTGCCCACGAAATCCGAATCGCCGAATACGCCGCGCTCGAGGTACGCCGCCTTCATCACGCGGGCTAGGCGATCGATATTGTCGACCAGCGGGCGCGACGTCGACAGATCCATCGGCGCCAGCGTGTTGAGCATGGCCATCATCAAAGTGCCGCCCGCGCTCGGCGGAGGGGCGCTAATTACCTGAAAGCCCCGCCACTCGCCCAGAATGGGACGACGCTGGGCCATGCGGTAATCGGAAAGATCTTTCAGCTGCAGAATGCCGCCGCGATCGTTGGCCGCCTTCACGATGGCCTTCGCGATGGCCCCCTGGTGGAACGCTTTGGGCCCCTGCTTGGCAATCGCGTTCAACGTGGAGGCGAGATCGCGCTGCACGAAAGCGTCGCCTTCCTTCAGCCACTCGCCCTTATCATTCTGAAAAAGTTTTCCGAGATAAGCGTCGGCCTGAAGCTCGGTAGTGTTGCGTTGAATGGCCTCCGCGAGCGAGGGATAGATCTTGTATCCGTTGGCGGCCAGCTCGGCCGCGGGCTTTACTACCTTTTCCCACGGCATCGACCCGTGAGCCTTGTGAATGTCGTAAAGCCCTTTCACGAATCCGGGCACCGCCACCGCGGCGCCGCCTTCGGTGCTCTTTCCGGGAATGATCTCGCCTTTTTCGTTCAGGTACATGTCCCGGGTGGCTTTGAGCGGCGCGGTTTCACGAAAGTCGTAGAAATAGGTCGAGCCTTTGCGCTTTCGCAGCAGCAGAAAACCGCCGCCCCCGATTCCGCACGAATGGGGACGTTCCACCGCCAACGCGAACGCCGTCGCGACCGAAGCGTCGACGAGGTTACCGCCCTTGGCCATGATGTCGGTCCCAATCTTCGACGAGTGCGATCCGCCCGAGGCAATCGCCGCCTTGCGTCCGCGAGCCGTACAGCAGGTGTTGTCTCGTTTCCACTTCGGAAAATCGAGATGCCCTTCCGAGTAAAAGGAGGCGTTGAGCGCCGAAGTCGAGACCACCCCGGACTCGTTGCCCGTATTTCCCGACACCACCGTGGGTGAAGACTGACAGGACGACAGCAACAAAAGGGCGCTTACAAGAGAGGAGAAAAGTGTTTTCATCACCGGGAACGTTAACGATCCATCCCGACATCTAAAAGGGGAAACTTGGTCATGACACGAATTGCGTTCGTACAAATGACTTCCAGCGCCAATCTCGAGGACAACCTCGCGCAGATGGAAGCCAAGGTTAAAGAAGCCGCGCAGGCGGGCGCCTACATGGTGATTTTTCCCGAGATGGCTTATTTCATTGGCTCGGCGGCCCAGGCGCTGAAAATCGTGGACTCGTTCGAGCCGGTACTCGAACGCTTTTCGAAGATGGCCAGCAACTACGAGATCGCGGTCCTCCCCGGCACGCTGCGCGAGCCGGTACCCGGATCTCCCGGCCGTTACTTCAACACCCTGCCCGTGTTCTCCGTACAGGGCGATCCGGTGGCGTACTACCGCAAGCTCCACCTTTTCCGCGCCACCCTTCCCGACCACGAATACTTCGAGGGCAAGTACTGCGAGGCGGGCGCCGATGTGGTGACCGTCGAGATCGCGGGGCTCGAGGTGGGGCTGGCCATTTGTTACGACTTACGATTTCCCGAGCTGTTTCGTGCCCTGAGGACGAAACGGGTCGAGCTCGTGGTTTTGCCGTCGGCCTTCACCGTTCCCACGGGTAAGGCGCACTGGGAAACGCTCGTGCGGGCCCGCGCGATCGAGAATCAGTTCTTCATGGTGGCCCCCGGCCAAACCGGAATCACCGGCGACGGCAAGCCAACCCATGGCCACTCGATGGCGGTGGGCCCCTGGGGCGAAATTCTCGCCGAGAAAAAAACGGAGACCGGGCTGGTCGTTTGCGAAATCGAGCCCCGGCAGATCCGCGAGTGCCAAGCCAAGGTCGACGCCTGGGCCAGCCGGCGGGAAGAGCTTCTTCCCATCCCGTGATTGCCTAGCCGCGCCTCGTCGACTAACCTAATTGGGCCGTTAACGAGGAAAGATCATGAGCCAAATCACCGTCATCTTGTGGACCATCGCCTTTCTGGCCGGAGTAGGATTTTTTGCCTACCAACTCTTTGGACGCTTCGCCGTTCTAAAGGGAATGCGCACCGACGACGGGCGCGACTACTCGTCGAAGACCTGGGGCAAGCGGTTGAAGAACACCTTGGTCTACGCGTTCGGTCAGTACAAATTTTTCTTGGGCGATCAGCCTTCGGGCTGGATGCACATCATCATCTTCTGGGGATTCGTAACCCTATCGCTGCAGGTGATCACGATGTTCGCCCGCGGCTGGATCTGGGACTTTCACGTGCCCGGCCTGGGCATCGAGCCCATCGGCAACGCCTACGCCTTCCTGAAGGATTTTTTCCAAGCGGGCGTCATGATCGCCGCGGCTATCGCGCTGGTGCGCTGGACGGTAATCAAGCCCACCCGGCTTTTTGGTTTCCTGCCGGCCGAAGCGAAAATCCGTGAAGCTTCGCACGCCGAGGCGGTGGTCATTTTGCTGTTCATCACCACCATCATGGCGACCGGTTTTTTGTACGATGCTGGCCAGCTCGTGGTGTTCCCCGACGATCAGCGCCTGCTGCGCGAAGCGGCCTACCAGCCAATCACCCGTCGGCTATCTGACTTTCTGTCGATGTACCCGGCGTTCACCAGCACGTTAATCGACGTGGCGTGGTGGGTGCACAATCTCGTCATTCTCGTCTTTTTGAACCTGCTCCCGCGCTCGAAGCACTTTCACATCATCACCGCGGTCCCCAACGTCTTTTTGGGTAAGCTCGAGCCCGCGGGCTGGTTGCAGAAGAAAGACTACGGTGTGGAGGATCCGCTATTTGGCCGTTCGCAGCCGAATCATTTCACCTTTAAGCAGGTGCTCGACGCTTACAGCTGCACCGAGTGCGGTCGCTGTTCTTCGTTCTGCCCCGCGACCGCCACGGGTAAGCCGCTGGCCCCCCGCATGTTCCTGATGAATTTGCGCGACGATGTTTACAAAAACCAGCCGGCGTTGATGCAGGTCGGCTTGAAGAAGACGGGTACCGACGGCCAACCGTTACCCGCGCCGTCGTTTGACCTAATTGTCGGCGAAGGCAAAGCGATCTCCGACGAAGTCGTGTGGTCTTGCGTGACCTGTCGCGCTTGCGAAGAGATGTGTCCGGTCAACATCGAGTACGTCGACAAGATGGTCGATATTCGCCAGCACTTAGTCCAAGAGGCCGCCCGTTTCCCGGAAGAACTCAACCGCACCTTCAAAGGTTTGGAAAACAACTCCAACCCCTGGGGCATCTCGTCCGAAGAGCGCGCCACGTGGGCCGAGGGGTTCGACGTGCCGACGATCGATGAGAAGCCGGATGCGGAGTACCTGTACTTCGTCGGCTGCGGCGGCAGCTTCGATTCCAAGCAGAAGAAAGCCACGCAGAGCTTCGTGAAGATTTTAAAGGAGGCCGGCGTGTCGTTCGCCATCCTCGGCAAAAAAGAGATGTGCAACGGCGAAACCGCGCGCCGCTTGGGTAACGAGTACCTCTACCAGACGATGGCGGAGGGACTTACCACGATGATCAACGGCTACAACGTGAAGAAGGTTCTCACGAACTGCCCGCACTGCTTCAACACCATGAAGCACGAGTACCCGCAGTTTGGCGGCAACTGGGAAGTGGAAGCCGCGGCCGTTTTCACCCGCAAGCTGCTCGAAGAGGGCAAGGTAAAGGTGAAAAATGAAACGCTGAAGGACAAGAACGTGGTCTACCACGACTCTTGCTACTTCGGCCGTCACAACGGGATCTACGAAGACCCGCGCAAAGTGCTGAGCGCCATTCCCAATACGAAGCTCACCGAGATGACGATGAACCGCCGCGAGGGAACTTGCTGTGGCGCCGGCGGTGGACGCATGTGGGTGGAAGAGAAAGCCGATCAGCGCGTGAACGTGATGCGCACCGAGCAGGCGCTGGAAAAGAAACCCGACGTCATTGCCACCTCGTGCCCGTTCTGCCGCATCATGCTCGGCAGCGGCGTGAACGAGAAGGGGCTAGGCGAAGAGGTTCAGGTTATCGACGTGATGGAGCTGGTCGCGGACAACATGGACGTGAAGTCGCCCGCTTAATGCGTGGAAGTCAGAAGACGAAGAAACGCCAGTAAACATCCGGGACGGTTTAGTGGGGGCCATGAACTGGGAGTCTGGTCAAGGCGTCCGGCCCAGGCGGGATTGCCCTGCCCGTAAGTGTGATAGTAGTCCACGATGCGGTTCAAAGTAGTGGCCGCCGTGCCGGTATTCATCACGTTCTCGTAAGTCATTCCGAAGTAGATCCACTTCCAGTAGCCGCCCACGCCCGGACGCGCGTCCGCAACGCGCTTTTCGCGTGAGTCCCACGCCGTCATGAGCAGCACGCTTTCGGGTTTGGCCACGGCGCCGAACGACTGCCAAAGATCCAGCGATTCGGAAGGGGTGAGGAAGCTGATTCTTTGCCGGTTCGAGTGGTACCAGGTGTCGCTAACGTCCAACACGCTAAGCCCCACGCTACGTTCCGCCAGCTTGGCCACGACGGACTTTACCTGCGTCTTGTCCGAGAGTTCCGCCTTGGCGGCGGAAATGTTTCCGGCACGGGCCATGGCCTGCAGCCGCTCGAACAGTTTGTCGTCGTGCAGGTAGTTGGCGTCCCGGTACCCATACTCGCCGCCCTTGTTGGGAGGGGGGCTGTGAAATACGGAAAAGGTCTCGCGCCGGCCTGCTCCCCAGGGTCCGAAGAAGAAGTGATCCGTGCGTTTTTCCCGAACGTGGATATCGAAGAGCTTCTCGGTCTCGGGATCCAACAGAGCCTGCCGGTAGTCGGAAGCCACCTGGCTGTTCTCCGTGCGCTGCCGAATCGTCTCTGCATTACCCTTGAGTCGCAGCTGTAGGTAATCCGCACGGTCGCGGGCCAAAGCCAACAACCCTGCATTGTAGCGAGCCAACTGAACGAGGTTGGGATTTCGGTCCAGAATCACCAGATGGGTGGCTGCCGGAGTGATGGCCGCCCCCACGAACGAGCGTTCGAACCCCACGGAAACGTAGGCGCCCGACGGAGCCTCTTTCACGATAGGAATGGAGTCTCGCTGATTATGCTCGGTGGGCACGACGAACGGCGCGCCAAAAATGGGGACCGTGCGGCCGGGGCCCGGGTCGAGAAACGACGGAGGCTCGGCCCAGCCGGGAATGGCAAACCAAAACAGTAGGATAAGGGTTTGCCACATCCTTTCCTTATCGGCCTTTTCCTCAACTGGGTTTATTGCTATGCGTTGAGAGTGAAATTCGACCAGCTTCAGTATTTTCTCGCCGTTTCGCGGACCGAGCACATCGGTAAGGCGTCGAAGATCTTGAACATCAGCCCCAGTGCGATCAGCCACAGCATCGCCCAGCTCGAAGACGAGCTAGGCCAGACGCTCGTCGAAAAGATCGGCAAAAACATCACCCTCACCACGCACGGCAAACGCCTGGCGGAGCGGGTGGAAAAAATTCTGGCCGAGCTAGACAACACCAAGCAAGAGATCGCTTCCGCGCACGTGGAGTGGCAGGGGCATTTTCGTTTGGGGGCCACGCACGGGTTAATGAGCCGGCTCATCGTGCCGACCTGGTCGCCGATTCAAACGGCGCATCCGCAGATCGTGGCCGAGTTTTTCTCGTTCCGCTCCGCGCAGGTGGTCGAGAACGTACACAACGGCGTTTTAGACTTGGGCTTTTGCTACGCGCCGCTGCCGACTCCCGGCGTGCTGGTGGAAAAGCTATGCGACGTGCCCCTGCGGCTCGTCGTCCGCGCCAAGCACCCGGCGCTGAAGTACAAACCGGCGGCGTTGAAGGAATGGCTCAACGAAGCCCCCTGCGCGTTACCGAAAGCGTTTCAGGGTATCGACGTGTGCGAGCAGCATCCGGAGTTCAAAAAGGCCGGCATCACGCCGCGAGTGAGTTTCATCTTCGACGCGTACGAGGTGGCCGCCCAGTATTTGAACACGAGCGACGCGTGGGGGTTCGTGCCTGAGCCTTTCTGCGAGTGGCACGATCTGAAAGATGTAAAACTTCCGGGGTGGAAAGCCACTACTACCATCTCCGCCGTTTCTCCCAAGGGGCGCACCGTGCCCCGGCCGTTAGCTGAGCTGATGACCCAGCTGGGAAGATCTCTCGCGTAGAACGTGTAAAAATTATCGGATCCCGCGAAGGTGGGATCGCATTACCTTCACTAGATCGTGGCCAATGCGGTTTTTCATTGCGGGCCGTGTCACGAACACGGTAGCTCCACGGTGTTCGATTCAAAAACTGTTGGAGGTTAGCTCATGAAATCTTTTTATTCGGTTCTCTTCGTTGCTTTGGTTGCGGCGCCCGGCGCGTTCGCGGCTTGTTTCACTTTCACCGGCACGGGCCCGCGCTTCGTCGGCCCCGTAAAACTCTTCACGGAAGCCACCAAGGTGTGCACTAATAAAGTGAATGCGTTCGGCGGCCGCAAGTACTTCAGCGTTCGCTTCGCGGATGCCGAAGGGGACCTCGGCCAGTTCGCTAGCCAAACGGAAATGCTCGGCCGCTGCCCTGGCTTCTGCCGTTCGTACACGCTCACCAGCGGCAACGCCAACGGTAAGAACGTGAATCCAGATTCGACCGACGTCCAGTTTCAGGTGGAAACTGAAAACGGCACGTTGACGATCTCGCACCCTACGAGCGGCAAAAAAGTATACCCCGTTAGCCGCGACTAACGGCCCGCACTTAGATTCAAGCAGGTTGAGGGAATGGCGAAAGCCATTCCCTTTTTTTGCCATCACTTACGGCGCCGCCGGCGGTGCCCCACCGAGATCGGCGATCTTCTTCGCGCAGGTGCCGCCAGGCAGCTGAGTGTTTCGCACTTCATCGAGCGACTGCTGCGCTTCGGGACTGAAGATCGAAAAATCACGTGCCGCATGGTGATGCCGATTGGCCTCGCGCGAGCGAAGTAGATTATCAATCGCGTCCGAAAAGCGCCGCGCCAGCGGCACGATCTCTTGCCCCGTACCGCGCGCTAGCCACGCCACCTTGCCACCCGCCGATGTCTGCGACTCGGGCTTGAGCAATCCCAGCAGAGATACACGATTCACGCCCACCGGCGCACCGGGAGTTTCCACGTGTTGAGCTTCCACCTGGCGGGGCAACTCGCCCTTGGACCACTCATCGGCAATCGTCAGTCCGAGCGGAGAGATGGTTACGAGGTCGACCGCTTTGTTCGGGTCCCACGCGGTGGGCTCTTTCTGCGTGATCCAGGCAAAGATTCGGCTCCAGTTGAGCCAGTGATTTTTCATGGCGGCAAAAGCTGGATTGAGTTCAGAGGCCCGATCCAGCTTCGTGAAGGCGGCGTTGCCGTTGCCCACTTCGCCGCTCGTTTTGGAAACGAGCGATCCGCCGAACTCGTTCGACGAGAAGATGAGCACGTTCTTTCCTTTTTCCGCCGCGCGTTCCAGAAACGGGATGACCTCATCGCCGTGGGGGAGCCAGTTGCGGGTAAGCGCCAACTTAGTGCGGTTATCCGTGAGACGTCCGTCACCCATGTCGTAAAGATCACCAACGCGCGACCAATGGGGCGACCCTTCCGGAAGGGCGCGGGCAAGATCGATGCCCTCACCCAAGATCATGAAGTCGACCTTATCGCCGTTGTGGCCGGCAAAGTTCATAGCGCGCTCGATGAGGCGAGTGGCATCGAGGCCGAAACGATCGTGAACGGGCGCGAGCTTCGAGAAAGCCCGGAGCCCTTCCCCTTGATCGTAGAGGGCCAGCTCACCCTTGAAGTTGGGGATGTGCCTCACTTCGGCATCCGTGTACTGGTGCCCCGCCACCACGGGGATCTCCGTCTCGCCGAGGCTGGCGACCAGGCTGCGAACGGCGTTAGCGACTTCCACCGTCTTGAACCCTTCGACGATGATGCCGCCTTTGGCGAGCGCTTCACGGCCATGCTCCGTCGACAGCACGCGGGCGAGCGCGAACCAGTCGTCGGGTGAGTTCTTAAAGACGATCAGCAGCGACCGCTTGCGGCCGTCGTGCGTTTCGGGGGCCTGGCTGCGCTGAGCGCGCGGCGATACGATGGGGTTCAGGCGAAACTCGGCCGTCGGTGAGAACTGGTCGGCCGCTTCGAGCAATGACACGTGTTTTTCGAGCGCCGCCATTCCGTCGAACTCCGTAAGTTCCCTCACCGGCCGTTCGTTCATATTGCCACTTGGCTCGATGATGAGCGGCTGGGCCGAAGAGCCGCTCAGGCGGAAGCTGGTTCGGCCATCGGCAAATTTTTGCTTGGCCAGCTCGGCCGCCGTCATCTTGGAAAGCTCTACGGGGACCGTGTCCGCCAGATAAAAGCCCACCGCGTTCTGCGGGTTACTGAACGACCCGGGCACCCAGCGATCCAGATCGGTTCCCACGCCGATGCCAAATTCCTGCGCGGCCGAAGAACGCCAGTTGTAAGCGTACTCGAGCGCATTCTGCAGTAGCCGGTGCGAAACGGGATTCTTCGTCATCGCCGCCGTGAGCCGGGCGCGCAATGCCTGGCCCGCTACTCCGTCGGGAACGTAGCCGCCGGGAAGGCCGGAATTTTTCTGCACGACGTCGGTACGCACGTGATGAAAGGCCCCGGTGAAGAGCCCCTCTTGAATCAGTTTCTGAAACTCAACTACCGACTCCGCCCCGACGATGGAGTTGAACGGGGCGCTCATCTTTCCGTCGCCCAGGCTCTTAGCGAAGCCCATGCCAAAACCATCTTCGAGCACGCGAAAGCTATGCGCACGATCGGCCTGCACGATCTTCACGAGATCGATGGGGGCCGTGAGCAAGACGATGTCGAGCTTTTGCCCAATGGGAATGTTCCGCAAGCGTTCCGTTACCGCTTGCACGGCGTTGCCGTCTCGGCCCCGGAACAGCGCCAGGTTCTCGACGTCGATCTCCGAAAGAATGGGTAACCCTTCTTTCTCGAAGTTACCCGCGAAGGAGCTTACCGGGTGGCTGGCAAGGTTAGTCGCCGTGCCGGCGTAGACGGGAATGTTGAGGCCGTAACCCGCAACCATCTGGCGAATGACCGCCGCTTTTAAATGCGTGTTTCCCGTGCTCACCACGAAGGCTTCGATGGAGTCACGCGTTTGGGGATCGGTTAGGTAGTTGGTGATCGCCCGTAGATCGTCGTCCATGACGTCGGTGAAGATGATCTTTTTGTTGGGGTGAGCGGCGAAACTAACCGCGCTCAGCACCAACAAAAGCACGCTCCACTGCCAAAGCGTTTCGTAAACCGTTTCCGACACGTTCCTTTTCATCCTGCTTCGCATATTGACAACCTCGTAAAATTAAACCTTCTAAAACGTAAATGTATACTGACATTTATGCAAATGGATATTTATAAGCATTCGTTATTATTGGTTTATTTTTATCGATTGAAATGAGAAGAATACGCTACAGGGCCGGAAGCGGCTGCTGGGCGAGCTGAAGGCAGCTGCGAACCAGGAGGGTGCGGAAGGTCTCGGAATCGACGTAAAGATCTTCGGAGGTCACCATGACCAAGCCGCCCGTATAGAGCGTTTGGATCATCTTGGCGCGGGCGCGAATTTCACCGGGGGCGAAGACGCCGGCCTCGATTCCCGAGGTCAGCAACGAGGTGATGCGGTCATGGCCCATCATCGCTAGCTCGGTGTGGATCTGGCGAATGTGGGAGTCGACGGCGGCGTAGTAATAAACGAGGTTCCACACCTTGGCGTGCAGGGGAAACTTCTTGGCCCAGGAGAAAAGAGCGGAAACGTACTGCTCCAGCTGCTGCTTGGGGTCGTCCTGCTTCTTGATCGACTCCACCGCGAGCCTTTGAAAGTTGGCGCGGATGTACTTCATGCTCATCTCGTAGATGGCCTCTTTGTCTTTGAAGTAGTGCTGCACGAGAGGACGGCTAATCTTGCAGGCTTTAGCGATGCTGTCGTAGGTGGTCTTCTCCACGCCGATGGTGGCGTAGTTGCGAATCGCCCCTTCCAAAATCTCCACCATGCGGCGCTGCGCGCGGGTCGGCATGAACTCGAAGAGGCTCGACAAGACCGAAAGGGCTTGGGGACGTAATGTGCTTTTGCGGACGCGCATGGGGCGGCCTTAAGTAAACTCCAAAAGGCGCGGGCTGACTAGAAAGGGTTTCACTCCGCGGGCTGATAGGTGGCGCCCAAAATCAGGGCGTCGAGGTAGAACGAGATGGGCCGTTCTTCGAAGGGCAGTAGAGCGACGTAGGCCCATTCGGCGGGCCGGCTGTTCTGGTAATAGACGTTGGGGTCTGAAGTTTCGATCTTGGTTTTTTTCTCTTCCACTAAATTGAATAGTGCCTTGGCGAGTTCCTGAACCTGCGCTTCGGTCGCCCCCGCCGCCAGAAGCCGATCCCGCGCCTCACGATGTTGCCGCGCGGGCTCTCCCGTTACCCCCACCGCCGCGCGCAGCTCCGCCGCCGAACGAAAGGCGTTGCGCAGCTCGTGCGGCAGGCTCTGGCGCACCCAAAACTCTTTATCCTGAAA
>JBGSST010000234.1:0-12181 GCA_041736915.1 Bdellovibrionota bacterium | reverse complement strand
AAAAAGTTAAGCGCACAATCTGGCTGCTGGCTTTCGCTAGCTCGCTTTACGCGGCCACGCCAAATTGCTTCGAGTTTCTCGGCGCGGTCTCCGATGGCGACGCCTCGAGCGCGATTGTCTCCACCTACGTGCAGCTGCTCGATTCGCTCGGGTCGCGGCTCGCCCCCGCCACCTTGAAGCGCATGGCGGAGGCCAAAGACCCCTTCACCGTACCCGAGCAAACCGGCGCCGATTTTTTTTCACTCGAGAGCAAGCTGAAAGAGTTCGAACGGATGATCGAACGGCGTGGCTGGCGCACTCCCGAAAACACCACCGCGTTGCTCACGGCCTTGGACCAGCGAAGCCAGCAAACCGCCGAGCAGGTGCCCCACCGCGAGCAAAAGATCCAAGCCACCGCCAAGTTGGTGTTCGAAGGCAACGCGCGCCGCCCGGCCACGGCGATCTCCCCCGATGGACGGTATCTGGTGATGCTTCCCGATCTGGGCGAAGGGGCGAGAACCTCGGGGAAGATGAAGCTTCGTTTGAACGTGATCGATTTACAGACCGGTGCGGTGAGCCAAGTCAGGAGCCCTTACCCTCTCAAGCACGAAGGACGGCTTAGCTTTACGCCAGAAGGGAAATCTCTCCTGCTCTTCAACGACAAGCACGAAGCAATCGACGTGCCCTTCGCGGAGGGCAAAATCGCGTGGCCGGCGCGCACGTCTTTCACTTTTCCCCCTCCGCGCGACGGCCTCACCCTGCCCCGCCCCGGCGAGAATCCCCGTTACGCCTTTCACGACGGCCCCGGCCCCATCCAGCGGCTGGATTTGGTCACCAAGCAAACCACCACCGTGGAGCTGGCCGCCAATGAAGAAGGGGTTCGCTTTCCCAGCGTTCGTCGAATCGGAAGTGTGGGGTCCAGCAGCGACATCTATGTCGTACAGGAAACCCAACGCAACCGCGGCCGCGTACTCGTCATTGAGATGGGGCCGGAGGGAAAGCCCAAGGGTGAGCGGGTGGCCGCGCAGTGGGATCACCGCAAACCCTTCGCCGCCCTAGCGTGGACCGCGGCGGGCTCGCCCCTCACGCTCAATCAGGACACGTTCTACGAATGGAAAAGTCCCACCGAGCGAACCGAAATTATGAAAATCAGCGGCCGCCGGCCCTGGGACCTGCGTAATCCCGACTTTCAGGTGTGGGACGTGAAGACCCACGCCACGGGTGCCGTCGCGCTTTTCTCGGATGGGCATCGGGGGCGTTGGATTGAGGTGTTTGATTTCGGCGCGAAGAAGATCACCGCCACCCTTCCGCTTCCGGAGGAGACCGAAGTGATCTCCCTCTCCCCCGATGGCCAACTCCTTATCGCCAAAGTCGGCACGGCCGTGCACATCGTGAATCTTCGGGAACGCACCGAATAGTTTCTCCACGAGGCTTTCCGTCTCACGGATGAGACAAACTTGCCCTCGGTTAAACCACCTCCGGCTTCAAAACCTGTGCACGCTCTTTGCACAACCCCCGGCATCGAGGGAAAAATGAAACTGACCAAACACCAGATGACTAGACGAGTTGTTTTCCTTGAAGAGACTGACGATCTTCAAAAAGCCCACATCTCCATGAAGGCGCTCAAGGTGCGGCACGTTCCGGTGATGCGCAAAGGCAAGGTCGTGGGCATGCTCTCCGATCGCGACGTGCTGTCGTGGGGCCGGTGGAAGGGAAAAGAGTTCGTCGTGCCGAAGAAGAAGATCTCGGCCATTCTCTCGGGAAGGCTCATCACCTGCCAGCCGCAAAACTCCATCGCGCAGGTGGCCGACCTCATGCTGAAGTACGACGTGCACGCGCTGCCCGTGATCGACGGCGAGAAGAAGCTGGTGGGCATCATCACCTCTACCGATCTGCTGCGCACGTTACGCGACAGCGGCTGGAGCCGCGATCTCCCGCTGCCCGTGCGCTTTCAGGAACCGGTGCGGCTGCTGACGTTAGCAAACTGATCATGAGGCCCCTTGGGCCGGCGAATTCCGCAGGGATACGCCTCTAGGTTTAACCTTTGCACTCAAGTTCGCCCCATGTGGGGGCATTGCTGGAAATTCGTCGTACTCTGTCTGTGCTATGCCCAAGTAGGCGTGGCGGAGACGCGATCGTTGACGTTGTTGGATAGTGCGCACGTTTGCTCTCGCGCGCTCCGGGTTCTGGGCTCGATGACCCAGGAGGCCAACGGCCAAGCCCCCCGGTTGGATGAAAAGTCCGACGCCGAGTACGTGCTTTCCGTCGTCATTAAGGACCTGCGGGAGAAGAACTCCAGCCTTACCGAGGGCGTAGAGTCGGACTCGAGCACCGTGACCTACTACGCCCTTCCCAATGGCAAGATTCCCTACTTCACCTCTTTCCGCAAAGAATCGCCAAAGCCCTACGCCCCCGACACCACGCCCAAAAAGGGGGCCATCGGTTTGGCGCATCCCGAAATCCCTGCGTCCCGGGTGTGGGCGCGCAGCAGTTCCCCGGCCGAGACCTTGGCCAAGCTACTCAGCGTGCAGGCGGACCTGGCTCCGGCCAGCCAACGCCCCACCTTCGCCACCGTTTTGCGCGGGGCCGATGCCCAGCGTTTTATCTCCAAGTTGATTTCCGCTAGCCCCTACGAAACGAAAGAGGTCTCGACGGCGCCATCGAGCGACCCACGCGATCGCTATGGTCTGTGGCAGGCCACCACGGTTCTGGCCCCGCTTCGTGAGAGGGCCAAGTGGCTGTTCCCATTTCCGATGGCGGTACTGGCGATGCCGCACGTGGAGTCGGCCAATATGCGGGGGGCGCTTTTTGTAGGTTCTCTGGCGTTCACCGGACTGCACATGGCCTGGAACGCGCACCGGGAAAGTATAAAGACCAAGTATCTCGAGAACCCGGACGGAGACGGCGTAAAAACTTTTGCCCCTTCGCCAAAAACATCGCACCGCTACCCAAGCCTGCTTCCCGAAGACCAGCTGGGCAGTGTGCTTTTTCACGCCGCCAACAAGCCCCGGCATCTCGATGGATGGCGGCAAAAATTCTGGCAACACTTGCTGCCCGAGTTTAAGAAGCGGAATCACGGAGACTGGGTCGTCTACTCTAAGCGCGACGCCGAAACGGGCGTGGATTTTACGCTGCTTTACGAGTTCGGGTCCGACGACCGCGTCGTGATTGTCGCCCGTGGAGACAAGGCCAATCCGCGTACGCTGGTTGAGCAGCTTGGGGTAAGGCTCGATGACCTCGATGGCGAAAGCGCCGTTCCCGGCGAAACCGAGTTCTTCCGTAGCGGGGTGCGGCCATGAGGTTGGCGTGGTTCGCGTTGATACTTTTGCTTAGCACCGGGGCCCGCGCCGAGCAGGGGACGATCCCGATCTTGAGCGGAGCCAAGCTTTGCCATCACACGTTCGCCACCCTTTCGCGTTTCCCCACCGCGGTGAACGATTTCACCGAAAGTGCCAAGGCCGTGGAAGAGGCGCTGGCGAGTCTGGAGAAGCACTACATTTATGCGGACGGATTGCCCGATATTTATCATCCTCAAGATACCGTTTCTTTCTACTCGTTCCGCAATCCGGGGCTGGAGCTCGTAACGGGCGCGGTTCAGGAAAGGGCCGATGTCAGCGCGCGAACCGGGGCGATAAGCTTAGCCCACCCGCAGCGGGTCGATTCCAAAGTGTGGGCGAGATCGAGTGGAAGAAACGCAATTCGCGGGGTGCTGCGCCGGCTTTCCGAAAGCTTGCGGCCCGAAAGCCGTGACCCTCTGCGCGCGATGGTGCTGCGGGGAGAAGACGCCAAGAGATTCGCGCAAGCACTGCAGCGGGAACTTCCGGAGAAAGAAGCCACCGTTCACCGCGACCCCTTTCGCATGAGCCGCGACCTGTACGGGCTATGGAAAGAGACCACCCCGTGGCGTAGAAACTTTTTCTTCACCCGGGCCGGCTGGATCTCGAGCGCCGTGATGGCGCTGGCCGCCCATCAGGTAACGCGCGACGTGCAAGCCGACTCCGCATCCACGGTTGGCCTTATCGCCGCCACGATCGCATTTGCCGACTACCTGCTAACGTACGAGCGGGAACAAAAGAAAGTCATGCAGGCGCAAAGCACGCTCGACATGCAGTTCCGTCCTACCAAAAAACAGATTGCCCAATACCCGACGCTGCTCCCGCAAGACCAGCTCGGCTCGGTACTGACGCATATGGGGAACGAGCCCCAGCCCACTCCGTGGTGGCGTCAGGTTTTGAAACGTAAATTCTTACCCGAGATCACCGGGCGTGTAGAAGGCGACTGGGTGCTGTACTCGCAACGTGACGAAAAGACCAAACGGCAGGTGACGTTTCTTTACCAGTTTGGCGCCGAGGATCGCTTGTTCATCCTAACCGAAGGGGAATGACCAAACGGCCTAGGTACCGTGGTTCCGCTCGAGTAGCTCGCGCACCTCTTCGGGGCCTGCGGCTGCTCACGCTGGCGAACTAAAGTAGAGTAAAACAAAGGTCGCTAGGATGACGCCAATAATGGCAAAGGCATCGGGCTCAATGAACCGTTTGCGAGTTTCTACCTGATAGAGCTGGCCCATGATGGCCACCGACGTCGCCACGATGACGGCAAGGCAGCTAAGCAAATGCTCTTTCGAAACGGAAGCGAGCAGCGAGCCCTCGTGAAACAGGTCCAGGGGGGCCAGTAAAAGCATGTTGAACGAGTTGCTGCCGAAGATATTTCCAATAGCTAGATCCACCGCCCCCATCCTTACGGCGGCGATGGTGGATACCGCCTCCGGTAGTGAAGTGGATAGCGCAACCAGCGTGGTACCGATAAACGTTTTACCTAGGCCGGTCAGGTCGGCTATCTGCCCCGCCGCCCCGGAAAGAAAAGGCGCAGCCACCAAGATGACCAGCGCCGAGCCAAAGAAGATCGAGATTTGCCGGGCCATCGCCTTGTTTCGGCCATTGGTGGCTACTGGCTTTTCGGCGCCGGGGGCCCGCGCCCGTTGGTCGAAGTAGATCATACGCAGGCCCAAAACGTATGTTGCGGCGATCGCTAGGGGGCCAACGCCAATGGCACCAACATCGAATTTTGCTAACTGATGGCCAATGAAAATGGCCCCTCCCGCCATCGCCGCGAGATTGATGCTTATTGTCGCCGATAAAGCGTGAATCGCGCCGGTGCGGGTAAACATGCCGCCCGTTTTACGGTGAACCAAATCGGCGACGGCCAGGATCAAAAGGTTCGCCAGGCAACTGCCCATGAGATCGCCCACCGCGAGATCGGGCATCCCTTTCTGGATGGCGCTGATATCCACGAGCAGTTCCGGCAGGGAGGTGGCCCCCGCCAGCAGGACGCTGCCGATGAGAAGTCGGCCAAGCCCCGTTATCTCCGCAATGGCATCGGCTGCCTTGGCCAGAAGACTTCCGGCCAACACAATCGCCGCCGCGGAAAGGGCAAACTGTGCCAGTAACGCGCCTATGACTAACCTCGTCTCAAACTAAGTCTACGCGGCTCTCGAGTAGCTCGCGCACCTCTTCGGGGCCGGACAGGCGAAGCACGTCGGCTACCAGCCGCTTGGCCTCGTCGTAACGGGTTTCGCGAACAATCTTTCGCACCGCCAAAATGCTGGCGGGGTTCATGCTGAGCGCGTTTAGCCCCATTCCGATTAGCAACGGAATCAGCGGCGGCGTGCCCGCCATCTCGCCGCACATGGCGACAGGGATCTTGGCCCGCTCCGCATTCTGCGCCACCTGGGCGATGAGCCTCAGCACGGCGGGGTTGTACGGCGTGTGCAGGTACGAAACCGACGGATTCACGCGGTCGACGGCGCACACGTACTGAATGAGATCGTTCGTCCCGATACTGAAAAAATCCACGTGCGGGGCCAAGACGTCGGACATCAGCGCGCTGGCCGGGATCTCGATCATGATCCCTACGGGAATATGGCTCGCAAAAGGAATGCCCTCACGCTTCAGCTCTTCCTTCAAATCCTTGATGATGGCCTTGGTCTGCAAAACCTCGTTGAGGTTGGTCACGAAGGGCAGCAGGATGTGCAGGTTTCCGTAATGGCTAGCCCGCAGCAGTGCGCGGAGCTGCGCCCGGAAAAAGGTCTCGTTAGCCAGGCAGTAGCGAATAGCCCGAAAACCTAGAAACGGATTCTCTTCCTTGGGAATCCCCAGGTAAGCCACTTCCTTATCGCCCCCGATATCGGCGGTGCGAATCACTACGGGTTTGGTCTCCATGGCGGAAAGCACCGTGCGGTAGTGCTCGAACTGCTCGTCTTCCGAAGGCAGCGTGCCGCGGTCGAGATACAAAAACTCGGTACGGAAAAGACCGACCCCTTCGGCGTCGTGCTTCTTTGCGAACTTCAGGTCGCCGTCGGTGCGGATATTCGCCTCTAGCGTGACCGGCCGGCCGTCGAGAGTGACGCTTTCCTGACCGACGAACTCTCGCAGGGCCGCTTTGTGCGCTACGATCCGCTCGCGCTCTTTACGGTAAACCGCCAGCGTCGGCTCATCGGGGTTTACGACCACCTCTCCGGTGGCTCCGTCCAAAATCAACGTGTCGCCATTCTTGATGTGGCCCGTGGCCCCGGCCACCCCCACGAGCGCCGGAATTTCGAGCATCCGCGCAATGATGGCGGTGTGCGAAGTTTTGCCGCCCTTTTCCGTCACGAAACCCAACACCATCTGCGGATCGACCAGCACCACCTGCGACGGGGTGAGGTCTTCGGCCACCAAAATGGCGGGCTCGGTCAGGGTGCTCAGCTCGACGGTAACTACGCCTTGCAACTTGCGCAGGACGCGCCCGGAAATGTCCTCGAGATCAATCGCGCGGCTACGAAAGTACTCGTCTTCCATGGCGCGAAACGTGGAAATGAAGCCGTCGGTGATCTGCTGAAACGCGACCTCCGCGTTGAGCTTCTGTGCTTTGATGGCGTCGCTGGTGTCCGAAATCAGCTGCGGATCTTCCAGCATCATGCGGTGCGCTTCGAAAATGTCCGCCTCGTGCTGGCTAAGTTTTGCCGCCGCCCGGTCGCGAATCTGCGCAATCTCCGCCTTGGCGTCTTCCACCGCGCGAGCAAAACGGGAACATTCCGCTTCCACATCGCTGATGAGCCCGGCGCTGACGACCGGCCGCGCCGACGAGAGAACCAGAGCTTTTCCAAAACTGACGCCCGAAGAGGCTACGACGCCTTTCTCCCTGCGCATCGTTATTCCACGAACTTTCGTTCGATGAGCGCCACCAACGAAGTGGCGGCCTCTTTTTCGTCCTCCCCTTCGGTGACGATTTTCAGGCCGGAGTCTTTGACCAAACCTAAGCTCATGACACCCAGAATCGACTTGGCATTCGCTTTTTTGCCGTTCGATTCAATGTTGATGTTGGCCTTGAACTGCGACGCCACTTTTACCAGAGTCCCCGCCGGTCTAGCGTGGAGCCCACCTTCATTGAGGATTCTTACTTCCGATACCGTCACATTAACCTCCGGATTTTAAGTGAACTTCAAACACGGAATCACCCACCTTTACCACCGAACCCACGGCGGCCACTCGGCTAACCTTTTCCGCTACGTCCATGTTCATAATCGTGATGGGGGTTATCGTCGACTTTCCTTCGTCGGCGATTAGCTTTCTATCGAACTGAATTAGCTTATCGCCCGCTTTGACGCGGTCGCCTGGAGCCACGAGGGCCTTAAACCCTTTGCCTTCCATCTTCACGGTGTCGATGCCGATGTGCAGCAAAATCTCGACTCCGTTGTCCATCGCTAGCCCCATGGCGTGCCCGGTGGGAAACACGTGCGCCACCTTGGCGTCGACGGGGGAAAAGAGAATGTTGCCATCGGGCTCGATGGCAAAGCCGTCGCCCAACGTACGGCCCTTGAAGACCTCATCCGGAACGTCATCGAGAGAAAGCATTTTCCCCCCGAGCGGCGATCGCAACGTGACGACCGCGACGTCGTGCTTTTCCGAGGCAATGATCTTGGCCATCTCCTCTTTCAGCAGATCGGACTCGACACCAAAGACCACCTGCAGGTTGCCACCACCGGCGTCGAGAACGCCCGCGGCCCCCAGCTCTTTAAGCCGTTTATGGTCCACCGCTCCCGAGTTCGCCACGGAAAGACGCAGACGCGTGATGCAAGCCCCGAGCTGCTGAATGTTGCGGGCTCCGCCCAATGCCTTCAGAACGTTTCGGGCTTTTTCGGAAGGTAGCGACGCCGAGGCCGTCTCCCCTTCGTCTTCCTCGCGTCCCGGGGTCTTTAAATTCAACCAGCCGATGAGCGAGTAAAACACGCCAAAATAAAGCAGCGCGATGACGGGTCCGACGATGAGGAACAGATACTGGCTATTTCGCTGGTTGAAGAAACCCAGCACGTAGTCGATGGCCGACGCGGAGAAGGTGTATCCCAGGTGAATGTCGAAGTACCCGGTCAGCACCCCCGAAAGGAACGCCGCCGCGACGTGAAACACGTACAAAGCCGGCGCCACGAACAAAAAGGCAAACTCGATGGGCTCGGTGATTCCCGTAAGAATCGACGTAAGCGCAGCGGTGAGCATGATGCCGCCGATGGCTTTTCGTTTTTCCGGGCGGGCGCGCAGGGTCATCGCCAGCGCCGCCGCGGGTAAGCCGAAAAGCATGATGGGGAATTCCGAGGCCATGAATCGCCCGGCCGCCGGATCGCCCGCGAAGTACCGCGGCGACTCTCCGTGAAGAACCTGCCCCGTCGCGGTGACGAACTCACCGAACTGGTACAGGAACGGCGGATAATAAACGTGGTGCAGCCCCACGGGGATCAAGAGCCTTTTTCCCGCGGCGTAAAAGCCGGGGCCCAAGGTGGAGTCCATCACCGCTAAACCAAAGTGGTTGATGAGTTCCTGAATGGGGGGCCATACGAAGCCCATCACGATACCGAGAAGAATCGCTAGCCCCACGGTAATGATGGGCACTAAACGCTTGCCGGAAAAGAACCCGAGCACGGCCGGAAGCTTCGTTTGAAAAAAACGCTGGTACACGACCGCGGTCATTAGACCAATGAGGATGCCGCCGAATACGCCCGAGTTGATGGCCAGGGGCAAGGCCCGAAGGGTGCCCATGGTCTTTAAAACATTGATCAGGGTGAAGTAGCCCGCCACGGAGGCCAGCCCCGCGATACCCGCTCCGCCCGTGAATCCAATCGCCACGCCGATGGCGAAAATCACCGGGAGCATCTCGAAAATCGCGATGCCGCCCTGGAATAGGATCTGCCCCAGGCTGGGTAACAGCGCGTGGGATTCGGCCCCCCCGGAGGCTTGCGACATCAGGCGCCCCAACGCCACGATGAGCCCCGCGGCGGGCAGCACCGAAACGGGCACCATGAGCGACTGGCCGACTTTCTGAAGGTTCGCAAAAATGTTATTGAACGAAAACTTACTTGTCTGCATCCCTATCGTGTAACCCTGAACGGGATGGCATTAAAGCCTAACATTTACAAAACTTGTAAATTGACCGCAAATGGCGAGCGCAAAAGCCCAACCCGTTAGTGCGGCCTGAACTTTTCGGCCCCTACCCGGTTCTTTAACGGCCGCCCCGCCTCGAACTCGGTAATATTTTCGAGGGTGGTATCGGCGATATTGGTCAGCGCCTCCCGGGTAAGAAAGGCCTGATGGGCCGTAATCAGCACGTTGGGGAAAGTGAGAAGCCGCGCCAGTACGTCGTCTTTCAGCCCCCGGTCCGAAAGGTTCTGGAAGAAAATGCTTTCTTCCTCTTCGTAAACATCGAGCCCCGCCCCGCCCACCTGACCCGTCTTCAAATGCTTGATGAGGGCCCGGGTGTCGACCAGGGCGCCCCGGCCGGTATTGATGAGGGTGACCCCGGGTTTCATGGCGCTCAGGGCTTTATCGTCGATAAGGTAATGCGTTTCCGGGGTCAAAGGGAGGTGCAGCGAGATCACGTCGCACTCCCGGTACAACGTCTTTAAGGTGACGTATTCGGCCCCCAGCGCGCTTGCGGCGGCGGTTTGGGGCTTGAGATCGTAGAGGAGAACGCGGCACCCAAAGCCCCCCATGATCTTCGCCATCACGAAGCCAATCCGGCCGGTACCCACAATTCCCACAGTTTTTCCGTGGAGGTCGAACCCGACCAGCCCGTCGAGCGCGAAGTTCAGCTCGCGTACCCGCGCGGAAGCCCGGTGAATTTTGCGGTCGAGCGCCAACAGAAGGGTGACCGCATGCTCCGCCACGGCGTAAGGCGAATATTCGGGCACCCTCACGACGGTAAGGCCAAGCTCGTCGGCGGCCATGAGGTCTACGTGATTGAATCCGGCGCTTCGGAGCGCGATGAGGCGGGTGCCGCCTTCTTTCAAAATCTTTAAAGTTTCCCGGCAAAGCCGGTCGTTGGCGAAGGCGCAGATGCAGGGAAAACCCTGCGCGAGCGGCGCGGTCTGCTCGGTGAGCCGCGACTCGATGAAGTGGATCGTGTGGCCGAAGCGCTCGTTCGCGTCGTTAAACGGTTTTCGGTCGAAGCTGTGGGTATCGAAAAAAGCAATTTTCATAGTTCGCGGGAATACTGCAAACGGGATACCAAAGCAATTGAGGCCGGCGCATAGCCGGGGTGGGCCATTTCGTCCCGTGGATCGGGCGCCAGTCGTTTTACGGGCCCTAACGGCCTGGCACGAAAGATGCTCCTCCCAGGCAAAAATGTTTTCAGAAAAAGGCAGTGGCATGGAACCGTCCGCAGTAGAGCTCACTCATTCACGTCCCCTCGCTTCCGTGGCGGCGGCCCTGGCGACCCGGGAAACAGGCCTTACCGGTGAAGAGGTGCAAAGCCGGCGGCAGCGATACGGCGCAAACCTGCTTCCGCAAGGCGCCCCGCCTTCCCTCTGGCGAATCCTCATCACCCAGTTTCAAAGTCCGCTCATTTACATTCTGGCGGCGGCGGCGGTGGTTTCACTTTTTATCGATGAGCACGTCGATGCGGCCTTTATCGCCGGGGTGCTGCTCGCCAACGCGCTAATCGGCGGCTACCAAGAGTGGAAAGCGAGGGAGAGCTCGCGGGCCTTGCAGAAGCTGTTGAGTATTCGGGCCACGGTCGAGCGTGACGGCGAGTTGCGCGACGTAGGGGCCGAAGAGCTAGTTCCCGGCGATGTCGTGTGGCTCGAATCCGGAAATCGCGTGCCCGCCGACGTTCGGCTTTCGCTCGCGAATGGACTTTCTGTCGACGAGTCGCTGCTTACCGGGGAGTCCTATCCCGTAACCAAAGACGCCGCCTGGCAGGGCGAGGAGAGTGCGCCCATCGCCGATCGGCTCAACACGGTTCACGCGGGGTCGATTGTCTCTCGTGGCCGGGCGAAGGGCTGGGTGGTCGCCACGGGCAAGCTGACGGCCGTAGGCAAGCTGGCGGTGGATGTTCTGACCGTGAAGCGGGGCAAACCTCCCCTCATGGAACGGCTCGAACACTTTACGAAGGTGATCGCCATCGCCGTGCTGGTGGCTTCGGTGGTTCTGATCGTCGTGGGCGTTTTGCTTCGCGGCTACTCGCTTACCGAAATGTTTTTGGTGGCCGTGGCGCTGGCGGTGGCCGCCATTCCCGAGGGCTTGCCCGTCGCGATGACCGTGGCGTTATCGGTGGCGTCTACGCGAATGGCGAAGCGCGGGGTGATCGTACGAAGGCTGGCGGCGGTCGAGGGGCTGGGCAGCTGCACGCTCATCGCGACCGACAAAACGGGAACGCTAACCTGCAACGAGCTCACGGTGCGGGAGCTCGTTCTGCCCGGTAACGTGCGGGCCGAAGTGAGTGGCGAAGGATTCAACCCCGAAGGGGCCGTCCGCATCGGCGGGCAGACGATTACCCACCAGTCCGGTGACGGCTTTGAAAAAGTGGCGCGGGCCTCGGTGCTTTGTAACGAAGCCGACCTGCATTGGCGAGAGGGCGCGTGGGTAAGCCGTGGCGACTCCGTCGACGTGGCGTTTTTGGCGTTGGGGCACAAGCTGGGCTGGAAACGGGAAGACAAGCTAACGGAGTTTCCGCTGCTTTCCCGAATTCCTTACGAGCCGGAGCGGCAGTTTGCGGCCGCGTTTCATGCGGTGAAGGGCCAACCCACGGCGTTTGTGAAAGGGGCCCCCGAGCGGGTGATGTCGATGTGTGACATGCCCGCCGAAGAAGCATCAAAGTGGCTCACCGAAGCCGAAAGCCTCGCGGCCCGGGGCTACCGGGTTTTGGCTCTGGCGGAGGGGACGGTCCCCGCCCTCGC
>JBGSST010000224.1:0-18021 GCA_041736915.1 Bdellovibrionota bacterium | reverse complement strand
ACCGGCGCGTGGTCCGACGGTAGCGCGCCCTTGCGCTCATCGCGGCAAACGCCGGACGCCACCGCGCTCTTGGCGATCTCAGCCGATCCCAAAAGCAAATCGATGCGCATGCCCTTGTTCTTGGGGAAGCCCAGCATGCGGTAATCCCACCAAGAGTAGGTGCCCGGCTTCTCGTCGAGTTTACGGAACAGATCGTGGTACCCCATCGCGGTTAGTTCCTTGAAGGCTTCACGTTCGGCCTCGGAAACCAGCACCGAGCCTTCCCACGCTTTCGGATCGTGGCAGTCGCGATCGTCGGGGGCGATATTGAAATCGCCGGCCAAAATCACGGGCTGCTTGGCGTAGGCCCCTTCCGCTAAAAAACTGCGAAATCGTTTCAGCCACTCGAGCTTGTAGGCGTACTTGTCCGAGCCGACCGACTGGCCATTCGGAACGTAGAGGGAGAAGAGCCAGCCCCAAGCGAATTTGGCCCCGAGCGCGCGCGACTGGGTGTCGGTGGCGTGGTTATCGGCGAACCCCCGCAAGGTTTCTAGAGGCTTTTCGCGGGAGAGAATGGCCACGCCGTTGTAAGTTTTTTGGCCAAAAACTTCGGCGTGGTACCCCTCGTTCTTGACGGCCTCCCACGGAAACGCCTCGTCGACCACCTTGAGCTCTTGAAGACACAGGTAATCCGGATTTTCGCGTTTCAAAAAGGCCACCAGCCGCGCTTCACGGGCCTTCACGGAGTTGACGTTCCAGCTGAAAACTTTCATGCGGGCGAGTCTAAACTCAGAGCGGTTTTCCGAACAGCTCTTTCACGTAGTACCCCTTGTTGCGTAGGTACACGCTGCCCGCTACCGACGTGGGATTCATCAGGCTCTTGGGGCCGGTGAATTCGGTGGTGCCGTCGCGGGGGTCTTTCTCCGCGGCGCTTCGCAGGTCGGGAATACGGGCTTCTTTGCTGTCGTGCTCGCGGTGAAGCAGGCAGTGCCCCAGCTCGTGGAATAGCAGCGCTTCGCGGCTAGGCTCATCTAAGCCCTCCCACTTGTCGGGGTCGATGAGAACCTTGCGGCCCTTGATGAAGTGCCATTCGCAGCGGCCCGCTTCGGTGCCGTTGAGCTTAGCGAAGGCAATGGTGATGGCGTCGTCGCCGAACGTGTCACGGCCGTTTTGTACGGAAAAGCTTTCGAACTGCTGAAAGTAGCTATCGAACGGCCCACGATCGCCCGGAGACGGCGTTACGCCGCGCCCGCAGCTCATCAGAACCAATAAAACCAGAATAGAAAATAGTCCCCGCAGGATCACGCTAACGTCCCCCGCCAACCCGGAGTACAAGATCTGCGCCAGGGGGGTGGCGCCTGAGCTGGGCCCGCCCAGGCGCACTAGAGTTAGTCACCGGCGACGTTTCGCGGCACGCTCTAAGCCGCGCTGGGAGCGGTTCGTCACTCCGCGTTTTGACGAAAACGCGCGGCGATGGGATTTCAATTGGCATGCAAACAAAACGTTTCTGGGGTAGCGCCTTCGCGGCGTTGGCGTCGTGGTTTTTCCTCGTGGGCGCGGTAGCGCCCGCGTTGGCCGACGAGATCGGCCCCCGCTTTACGATGGAGTACCTGAGCGCCCGGTGGGAGATTGAAGAAAAGGTCGAACGGCTGCGCGTGCGCATCGAGGCCGAGAGGGCAGCCCTGCCATTGGATCGTGAGATGTGGGACATGGCGGACCGGCTTTACAAAAAAAATGCGATGTCGAAAGAAGAGATGCTTTCCTACCGCAGTAAGTTCGAAACGCAACGGGCCCTCATCGAAGAGCTTCAGGCCAACGTGGACTACTTTGCGGGTTACTCGCTCATCGCTGGTTACCGCGTGAAAATGGCGGTGGGCGGAAAGGTCAGCGACAAAGAGTACTCCACGGCGTATCTCGATTTGTGGAAGGCCCAACGCACGCATAACGGCAAGGCGCTCGAACGGTTTCGTCACGAGCACGAATACTTGAGCTGGACGGCGGCTACACAAAAACTGCTTCTCGAAAAAGGGGCGTCTGCGCGGCAAGAGCTGCTGATGGCCGAGCGCAAGGTGATCGTAGCCTTCGAAAGCATCGCGTTTCACCGCAAGCGCATTCCGGTGCTCGAATGCATCGTGACGGAGTTTCAAAAGATCGTGGACGCCGGCGGAAAGGTCGATCCTCAGCTGCCCATTACCTCACCCTGTAAGTCCGACATCCGTCCGCCGATCGTCGTTCCCTAAGCGTAGGTTTAACGATTTGAAGCCCGAGAAGGCCAAGCTGTAGTGGTCGCGCTCGGACTGGGCAAGGCCTACGCTGGGGAAGCGTTGCAGAATTCCGGCAAAGAGCGCCATCATCTGCTGGCGCGCCAACGGGGCGCCCAGGCAGAAGTGCGTGCCGTGGCCGTACGCAAAGTGCGGGTTCGGACTGCGACGAATATTCAACGCGCCGGGATTTTCGAACACGTTTGGATCACGGTGTACGCCGTGGGTAGAGATGAAGATGACGTCGCCGGGCTCGATGACGGAGGAACCGATCGTGGTTTTTTCCTTCGCCACGCGAAAAAGAAACGTGACGCCCGGGTCCCAGCGGTTGAACTCTTCAATGGCCGTGGGCAGCGCGGCGGGGTTGGCCCGCAGATCCGCCAGCACGTCGGGGCGAGAGAGCAGGGTGTAGAGGTTGTTGTTGATCTGGTCGGTGGTCGTCACCTGGCCCGCCACCAGCATCATCACCGCCTGGGCGATGAGGGTGGGCTCGTCGAGGCCGATCTTCTTGTTCTCCGCGATTAGCAGCGTGAGGAAATCGTTGCCCGGGTTCCGGGTTCGTTCGGCCACGAGCTTCCCTAAGTAGCTGACAATTCCCTTGGCCGAGGCATTGACCTCGACGCCGTCCTCGTTGCGATACTGCGAGGCCCCGCCAAAGAACTGGGTCATGTTGAGCGACCAGCGAAAGAAATCGGGACGTTCGGCTTCACCGATGGAAAACAGATCGGCCAACACGAACGACGGCAGCTTTTTGGCCACCTCGGCCGCGAACTCGAACGTGCCCTGGTCCAACGAGTCGCCCATCGTGTCGAGCAGCTGGTCGACGGTGCCGCGGGCCACCTGGCCATAGCTCTTGATCACCTCGTCGGAAAAAGCGTGGTGAGCGACTCCCCGGCGTTGTTGGTGGTTGGCGCCGTCGGTCATGATCATCATTCGTTTCACCACGCCGAAAAAATCGGGGATGAGGCCCAGGTCGAGGTTCGGCATGCGGCTGACGAAAAAAGAGCTACGATCGCAAGACAGCGCGGGATCGCGCAGGGCTTTTTTGGCGAGGTCGTAGTCGGTAACGAGCCAGAAGCCACCGGCTTCCCAAAAGCTCACCGGGCCTAGCGTGCGTACGTAGTCGGCGAACTGCTGCGGCGTGGACTCCCGTTTTGTTTCGAGCAGAGATTTCATGGTGCCCCCTTTTACTTAAGCTGGATGCGTCGAATGTGGCGCGGTGAGTTTTGCGTGAACGCCCGGCGACCGTGCATTAGCGCGTGGTTGTCGGCGAGTAAGAGGTCGCCGGGCTTCCATTCGTGCGCATAGCAGAATCGATCGTCGTACATCGCGTTCGTCAAAAATAGTTCGATGGCTTGGGCCGTCGCGGCGTCGACGCCCGATATCGTCATCCCCACCGGGTTCTTCGCGGTCGTTACTCGCTCGGCGAAACGCACTACCGGCGTCCCCTTGTGGGGGTGCACGCCGAAGAGCGGAACCGTCGTCGTTCCCCCGTAATGCGCTACCTTTTCGGTCGTGTAAGTCACCCGAGCGTTACGCCAAAAATGGCGCGTGGTTTCGGGAATGGCGCCGTACAGTTTTTCCGCATGGGTAAACAGCGTTTGTCCTCCGGCTCCCCGCGCGGGGGCCTCGAGACAGTGGAAGACCAATACGCTAGGCACTTCGAAGAAAACGCCGTCCCAGTGAAAGGGTACCGCCTCGTGCGTGAATAGGTAGTTCTTCGCGGTCTCGTCGACTTTGAGGTCCATCACCGGGCCGAAGCCCCAGTGCAAAGTGGGATCGGTTTCGCCTTTTCCGGCCTCGCGGCAGAAGGCCAGAAACTGATCGCGGTCCAGGGGAGGGAAATCGCGCACTAGCGCCCACCCGTCGCGTGTCATGTCCTGCAGCAATGGCTTGATTGACGGTATCATCACGTCCCCGTGCGCAGCTCGAAGAAGGCAAACTGGTTGTCGAAGAAGCTCAAGGCCGCCCCCTGGCGCTCCGCCTCGAGACGTGGCATCAGACACGGTCCGGCGTCGGTCATGACCAGAACGTTGTGCCACGGCGTGGCCCAGCGATTGGGGCTGGGGACCAGCTGAATGCCCAGCTTCGGCGACGCGGCCGCGTGTGGGTGAATCGACAGTCGAATGGCGTCCGGAAACTGCGACTCCACGAGCTTGCCGAAGGCCTGGCTGCGCTGGATCACTTCGTAGGCGCGCTGCTTGCTTCGCTCACGGATCTGATTTCGACTGAGCTGGGGGAACAGCACGAGATCGTCTTCGAAGAGAAATCGGTGGATTCCGTTGAATAGCGCGCGGCCATCTTCGTTAGCCAGGCATTCCATCTTTATCTCCGGTAATGGCGCGGCGAAGTCCTTCATCATCTGCCCGCGTAGCGAATTGCCCTTGAGGCGCGGGTACAGCGCGCGCGCGGAGAAGGTCGATAACGAGTCGAAACCGAAACGCACGATGATCTTATCGATCTCGTCCTGGAAACGATCGATCCCCGGATCGCTCACGTGAACTAGGTCGGCAAAGATGTGACCATCGGAACACACGTGAATCTTAGCGCCCGGTGAGTACACCGTGCGAATGTCGTCAGCTAAGCGTTGCAGTGTGCGCAGCCCCTCGACCTCGCCTAGATCCGCATGCTCGCTGAACGTTTTTTGGCGGTTGGGCGATTTGGCCGGGAACCCCAGGATGACCATCTCGATGGGCTTTCCGCTCGCGATGAAGGCGTGGGCCTGGCGGGCGCGCCGGGCTCCATGCTCTGAGGACACATCGAGGTCCGGTAGGTAGTTTCCGCGGGATTCGAGCAGCTGATTGATGGTGCGGGCGGTTTGCATGGTCAGTTCCTGGTGTTAGCCGTTTGAGAAAATGAAGTTGCGGGGAGCATGAGCTGGAAACAAATGTCGTCCCACCATTGTCCGTTCTTGAACCCGATCTGACGGAAGTGACCAACGGGTTCGAAGCCGAATTTTTTCAAAAGTGATTGGCACGCGAAATTTTTGGAGTTCACTCCGGCAATCACGGTGTGAAACCCGGCCTCGGACGCGGCGGAGTACAATCGTTCGATGAGCGCGCTACCGACGCCGCGGCCACGGGAGTTTTCCGTTAAATAGATCTGCGCCGTGACGGTGCCGCGGTATCCGCTGGCCGGATGAAAAGGGGTGAGGGCGGCAAAACCCCGAATCGTACGCACTTCGCCGACGACGCCTTCGGCGATGAGCACGGGAAACTTTCGTGCGAGCAACGACTTGAGCCACTCTCGTCGCTGAAGCTCCGTGTGGGCCACCGTTTCGTAAGTGGCGTGGCCAGCTTCGACCTCTTCGTTGAAGATGCGCGCGATGGCGGCGGCGTCATCGAGGGTAGCGGTGCGAATCAGTGCGTCCATAGGTCCAAGTTGCCTTGAACCCTGGTATAAATAAAATGAGAACTAGGTATTGCAGCTATAGAAAAAACTAATGGCTAATCCCGGGCCGTTGGGTCGGTAACCGATAGGTCGAGCGTCTGTTTTGGCTGCGGGTTTCCTACGACGCCATTGATACTGGCGGTAAGCGTGGCTGGGCTTTCAACCGGCTCCGCAAGGGTGAAGCGAATCTCTGCCGTGAACGGGATTCGAGTGTCGGAGGCGGCAACGCCGATTGGCAGCGCCATGGCTTGACCCGGTTCGAGGTGCACGCCGGTGGGCGGAAACGTGAGGCTCATCGCAACGGGTGCCGGATTGGGCTGCAGAAGAAACGCCAGCTTGTCCGTCGTGAAGTGCAGCGGCTGAAAGCCGGTGTTCTTGAGGTGTAGCGTCAGGTTCACGATCGATCCGACCGGCACCATTCCCAGCGCGTGGTTAGGCCTGCTGGCCACGGGCTTGAAAGTAGGAGTTTCGTTCGGGCGACCCGTGATGGCGAGCTGCAGGCACGGAAGCGGGCCGTGCGTGAAGGTGCTAACGGGCACGCGATAGATGGCTTCGTTTGCGTCATTGGAATCGATAACGAGTTCGCTCGAATAATGTCCCGTCGGTTGACCTCCGGTGAACTCTACGGTGAGGTTGCGTTGCTCATTAGCCGCCAAGGTGACGGGGAACTCCGAGGCTACGCGAAAGTTCTCCGGCTGCCCGCCTTCGATGCGGCCCCCGGTTAGGGTGAGGGGCGTGCGGCCCTGGTTCTGTACGCGGTAATTGAATTTCTGCGGCGTTTCCTCGCATTGTCCCGGCGCCAGGGGCGCGGTAGAGGCGAGCGACCGCATCTTGAAACCGGTCGGTAATGGGACGACTTCATCTTTGTTCAAGAAGGAAAAGGCCAGCTCAGGGCCATTACCCGAGTTACCGGAGATATCGAACCGGTAGGCGCCATGATCTTTCGACACAACGGTTAGCACGGCCTTCTTGTCGCCGCCGGTACGCGGCGTGAACATCATCTTGATGTAAAAACTGGTTTGCTTGAGCGGAAGTGGCATCTCCGGTTTGTCGACGATGATGAACTCCTGAGCGTTCGTGCCGGTCACGCTTACCGAGGTAATCGTGACGTCATCCTTTGGATTGAGCTCGTAAACGTAGAACTCGACCATGCGGCTCGTTTGGCCGCGTGAAACGTAGTCGAAGTCGTAGCTAAACTTTTTGGCGAAAAGACCCTTCAGGGCTTTTTCGTCTTTGGTGGAAGCTATCTGCCGCTCGCTTTCCCGGTTGGAAAGCTGCAGGTTGTGCGTGACCATGAACGACTTGGTGTCGGGGTGGTTCACCTGCACCGCCTCCGGGGCCTTGGTGCAGCCGAGCGTGAAAAGAAAAAGGCCCCACGTAGTCGTGAGCGAAACGAAAACGGCCAACCTGCGAAAGTAAGATGGTTTCACGCGTCTCCCTTAAAGATTCGTTACCTAATTTTACACCGAAAAGGCGGTTATCGTACCACGGAGGCGAACCAGGCGGAGAGACCAGGCGGAACCGCCGAACCTTTGGCGCTGAGCAACGAAAGTAACCAACCATGTTTTTTCCACTGCGTTACTTGAAACTGCGGCAACGACTTGAAGTGGTAGACCGCTTTCGTGGGGCCTGACTTGGTGCGGCGCAACGCAAGCACTTCGGGGGCCACTCCGATTCCCGTGCCGAGCGCTTTCCCCAAACACTCTTTAGCCGACCAGGCGCCGATGATGGCGTTCTCGGGCGTGGGATGGTCGGAACGTTCGTCGGCGGGCAAACGTTGGCGCAAGGAACGCAAACGGGAGGCATCGGAGTTGAGCGGCTCGAGATCCAACGTGATGGGAAAGGCCGGCGAGCCGGTGACCGCGATCGCAATGGATCGTTTGCCGTCCCCCGAATGGGTGAGGCTCGTAAGCCAGGGAAGATCGCACCAGACGGGTTGGCCGTAGTAACCAGGAAGTAGCGCCGTTTCGCGCGGGGCGTGCCCTTTGGCAACGGTATTCAGTGCGCGCTTGGCGGCGATCCGTCCGAGTAGGAACTGCTCTTTGCGGCGCGGGCTGCCGAATGAACTCCATAACGCTAGCTCTCGTTTTTCGAGCCAGTCGCGCGCGGAGTGGTTTTCGTCGGAGGTAGCCGCGGCCAGGGCGTAAGGATGCGGGCCCGATTTCACGGGGAAAACGGGCTCGCGCATGATTAAGCTTTGGCTTTCAGAATGTCGCGAATCTCACCGAGAAGCATCTCTTCTTTAGTGGGGGCGGCGGGAGCGGCCGGCTTGGCTTCTTCCTTTTTCTTCATCTTGCTGATGCCCTTGAGCAAACAGAAGACCGCGGCGGCGACTAGCACGAAATCGATACACTGGTTGATGAACAGCCCGTAATTGATCGTGGCGGCGCCGGCCTTTTTGGCCTCGGCGAGTGACGGAAATTCTCCGCCGGAAAGGTTAATGAACAAGCTGGAGAAATCCACCTTGCCCATCAGCATGCCCAGCGGCGGCATCATGACGTCGGCCACGAATGACGAGACGATCTTTCCGAAAGCGGCGCCGATGATGATACCCACTGCCATGTCGAGCACGTTTCCGCGCATGACGAAATCTTTGAATTCCTTGAACATGTTTCCTCTCATTTTTACGTTAGGCGGTAGTTCTAGTCGGACGCGCGACGCAGTCAAAGGAAAAGGCTCGTGTCAACATGCGTCAAAACGCTTTTTGACCTGGGCCCGTCCTTTCTCTAAAATATAGGCACCGCATGATATCTCCCCCCTCACGCCGCTTTTTTCCCAAAGAGGTCGCGATCCTCTTCGGACTCTTCATCGTGAACGCGATGCTGATGTTCGTGGTGGGACTGAGTGTAGGAAAATCATGGCAGCCTACGCGTCGGCCAGGGCAAGCGACCCGTCCTCCCACCGAGGCAGCTTTAGGCATCGCCCCCAACACCCCACTTTGGAAACCCGATCGGCTGAAGGAATCGCCGACTAGCGGCTCGCCGGTGACGGGCGCTCCGGTACTAGACGAGAACACGGTCGCTTCGTTGCCCAAGAACGAAGTGATCAGTTTTCCCAAAGGCGGGTTCACCGTGCAGGTAGGCTCCTACCTGAGCGAGCCCGAGGCTCAAGAACGAATCGAAGAGCTGAAAAGGCTCGGCTTTCCCCACGCTTATTTCTCCGCAAAGGAGTTGGGCGATCCGAAAATGGTCTGGTACCGTGTGTGGCTCGGGTTTTTCTCAACCGCCGACAGCGCGCGTCGCGGGGGAGAGTTTCTTCAAAAGCGTGGCGAGGTTAAAACCTACCTTGTTAGAAAAAACGAAACGACCGGTATGGAAGATTGAAAAGCCCTGGGGCTACGAGCTTGTGTGGGCGGAGACCAAGGATTACGTCGGTAAAGTTCTGTTCGTGAAAGCGGGCGAATCCCTGAGCTTGCAGTACCACCTGGTGAAAGAGGAAACGATGTTCCTCGAATCGGGCGAGATTTTGCTGGAGGCCGGTGAGAGTGAAGAGTCACTCTCACCCGTTCCCTTTCCGGTAAACACCGCGTTTCACATTCCGCCCGGGGTTCTTCATCGCATCACCGCGAAAACCGATTGCCGTATTTTCGAAGTGTCGACTCCGCATCTCGATGATGTGGTTCGCCTGAAGGATCGGTACGGACGTGGCTGACGATTCAACACCCCGCTCGACTTCGTCGCGCGGTTGGTCCGCAATTGCCGTGGTGATGGCGGGCGGAAGTGGGACTCGTTTTTTTCCGTTGAGCCGTAAGGCACTGCCTAAGCAATTTCTGTCGCTCTTCGGAGGCCAGTCCCTGCTTGCCGAAACCATCGACCGCGTTCAGCCCGTCGTGGGGCCGAGTAACGTGTTCGTGGTGTCCGCCGAGGCACAAGCCGAGCTCGTGCACCAGCACGTGGGGCGCGACGTGGGAGTTTTTCTGGAGCCGGCCGCGCGCAATACGTCTCCCTGTCTGATGTGGACGGTGCTGGGCTTGAAGCAGCTGCGCCGGGACTCGTCGGAAGTGATCGTGGCCTTGCCCGCCGATCATTACGTGCGCGATGAAGAAAAGTTTCGCGATCTTTTATCGCGGGCGATTCAGTTCGCCGCTGAAGAGAACACCATCGTTACCTTGGGCATCACCCCCAGCTCGCCGCACACGGGGTACGGTTACATCGAGGCCGGAGAAGGGTGGGCGGCTGGCCACTCCCGCGTGGCGCGCTTCATCGAAAAGCCCGACTCGAGACGGGCCGCCGAGTTTCTGGCGAAGAAAAATTTTTTCTGGAACGCGGGCATCTTCGTGGGAACCCTCGGCGCCTTCGAAGCCGCCTTTGCCCGGCATCAGCCCGAGGCTTGGACCAGCTTATCTTCGTCCACGGGGGAAGAGCGGCGCCAGCGTTACACGCAGTTGAAGGGTGAGCCCATCGATACCGCGGTGATGGAAAAAGAAAGTGGTCTCGCCGTGCTGCCCACCGGAGACATCGGCTGGAGCGACGTTGGATCGTGGAACGCGCTTTACGAGCTCAGGGCGAAAACGCCGGGCGAAAATGTGATGGGGTCGGGAGAGGCCGTGCAGAGCGAAGGTTGCCTCGTGCTGGCCGCGCCGGACAAAAAGGTGGCGCTGCTGGGGGTAAAGAATCTCATTATCGTCGACACCGGGGACTGCTTACTGGTGGCCGACCGCTCTGAAGACCAGAAGGTGCGCGACCTGGCCCAGAAGCTCGACCCGTAAAGGGTTCTTAAATTGACCGCATTGGCCGCGCGGCCTATAACACCGCGTCATGAGCTATTGGATTGCCTGTATTGCCGTATTTCTAGCCACTTACCTGCTGAACATCTTTTACATCAGTGTGCTCTACCACCGAGGATTGACCCACGGCGCGATAAAGCTTCGCCCCTGGCTGACCCGCTTTACCGCGCTTACGGGCAACTGGGTGACGGGGCTCGACCCTAAAGGCTGGACCTGCATGCACCGCATGCATCACGAGTATTCCGACACCCCCCAAGACCCCCACAGCCCCGTTCCCAACGGCATCTGGTCGGTGGCTTTGGGACAGCTACGGTCTTACAACCGCACGCTGGTCGGTTTGATCCGCAAGCAGGAGCCGTATACGTCGGTGGTGAAAGACCTGCCATTCGGGGTGAGCTGGCTGAACCGGCATCGCCTTTGGATCTTGCCCTACCTGTTTCACATCGTCGTCGGTACCGCGCTGGGCATTTGGGCCGGTGGCTTCTGGTTCGGCTACGCTTACTGGCTGGGGATGATGAGCCACCCAATTCAGGGTTGGATGGTAAACGCGCTGGCCCATACCTACGGTTACCGGAACTTCGAGACGGCGGACAACTCGCGCAACAACCGGATGGTCGCCTACCTCGTCTTCGGTGAGGGGTACCAGAACAACCACCACCACTATCCGGCGCGGGCAAACTTTGCGGTGACACCAGCGGAGATTGATCTGGGTTACACGCTTTGCCGCCTGGCCGCGCGCTTCAAGGTTCTCGACATCCCGCGCCCAGTCTAAAGCTAAATACGCGCCGTTCATGGTAATATTAGAACCATGAAAACCGTCCTGGTTGTCGACGATGACAAGGAAATATTGGAAATGGTCCGGGTCGTTCTGGAAGAGCGAGGCCACAACATCGCCACCGCGCGTGACGGCAAAGCTTGCATGCGTGAGATCATCGTAAAGAAGCCCGACCTGATCATCATGGATCTGAAGATGCCCAACATGGACGGGCTCAACGCGTTAGACCTCATTCGCGTTACGCAGATGAACAAGCAGGTCCCCATTCTCATGTGGTCCGGGGACAGCGATCCGGAAGTGATTGCGCGGGCTACCAGGCTAGGCGCCGACGATTTTCTTTCGAAGAGCACGCCGATGCCGGAGTTCACCAAAATCGTCGAGCTACACTTATTTTCGCTGGAGCACCCCGAGCTCGTGGAAGTACTGAAGAAGTGTCCGGCGCAGAAGCTAGTGGGCGTTCTTCCCGGCGGTTTCAACTCCACCGATCATCCCGGCTGGGATGCTTACCCCGTCACGATGCGCGAGCACGAGCTTTGTGTGCTGCTTAAGGAGGGGATGACCGCCGAGAAAGCCGCGGCGCTTTCCTACGGTGAGGTCGCGGGGCAAGTGAAGGTGCTACAGAAAATGCCCAAGCGCTGGCGCCAGGCCTATCCATAGAGGGCCACGCCCTTAGCGAGGGCGGAACCGGAACGTCAGTTCGAACTCGACGTTCTTGTCCTTGCGCGAGATTTTCACCGGCGTCGGATCCGTCAGCAGCTGCAAGGTAAGGGCGGACTTCAGGAACTCCTGCACGGTCTCGGGACCGTCGGCTAGGCCTTTGAGGTTCAAAGTACTGTCGCGGTAAGAAAGCGACTTGAGCTGAACCTGGGCCGGAAGTACGGAGAACATCTCCTTGAGTGCGTGGCTCATCTGCCAAGACTTGCCTTCGATGATCTTCACCATATTCATCTTTTTGTCCGCCAGAGCTTCCTTGCTGCGGGCTTTGCTGATGAAGTCCTTTAGGGGTCCGAGGGTAGCCAGCTCGCGTTTCTTCTCCTGCAGTTCCTTGGTCGTCTGCATGCGACTGTACATCGGGTAGGCGATAGCGCCGCACACGAGAATTACGCCGACGAAGGCGAACGCCACTTTCGGATTCACAAATGAGAATCGATCGAGCGTGGCCCCTAGAGAGATCTTCGTCGTGGGTCGAAGCTTCTTCAGGTTGGAGGTCAGATTTCGGAAATTGCGGAAGCTATCCTTCAGGTTGCGCATCGCCTCTTCAGAACCGGCGGGCATCAAGTTGACCTTGAGGTCCGTTTTTTCCGTTAGCGTTGCGCCGAGGGCCGCCACCGTTTCCACGGGAACGAGCTGCTCGACGGGCAGGGCGCGAAGGCCTAAGTCGGCCGACAAGCTCTCCGTAATCCGGAAGAGAGTGGCTCCGACGGAAACCAGACAAAAATGGGTGGGCAGCGGAATTCCGTTTTCGTTACAGCCGGAGAAGAGCTGCGTTTTCAGCTGCTGGCCGAGTGGAACGTAAACATCGTGAATCGCCTGATTGGCGAGTACGCGGCGTTCGCGCACTTCGACCGTGTTGGCGCCCAGTACCGGAGAGTCCTGACTGTCTACCGGGGGCGGAACGCGGGTCTGCAAAAGTCGATCGAGGAAAGAGTTGATGCCGATGGGTAAGCGGGGAGCCACCAGCTTGCCGTCCGCGCCGAGGATCATCAGATAGCAATGATCCCAGTCGAGCAGCACGAGCAGGCGGGTAGCGCTTTCGAGCTTGGCGCGATTCCAAACGAAGTTCGCCGCGCGGGCCAGACACAACAGATCGAAATCCCAGGTCACGATGCGGTGTTTGTTACGCTTCAGCGGACGGGCAATCTTCTCGATGATGCCTTTTTGCAGGGCGCCGACAAAGTATTCCATCTGCCCGTCGGCACTTTGGCCTTTTTTGCCGGCGTTGATGGCGATATCGCGAACGTCGTCCCAGTCTTCCCCGCTCGATTGCTTCAGCTGAACGCGAAAAGCCTTTACCGCTTGCGGGCGGGGGAGGCGGGGTAGCTTCGCGAGCACGAAGTGGCTCGGCTTGCCGCTCAGGGTGAAGTGCACCGGAAGCTTGGCCTTCTTGGCCTCGGCCAAATTCTTTTCGAGGCCTTCCAGTAGCTTGTCGATCGATTCGTAACCGTGATTAACGGGAAGGTGCTTTACGATCTGCCGCTTGCTGTTCAGGAAAAGAATGTTGGTTCGTTCCCCGCCGACGTGCACGCCGACAACCTCCGCCGCGGCATTGCCATCGGTGGGCAGGGCAAGCTGAATCGTTTCCGATACTCCCTGAATCGCTTCACGGAATGGACGGAGAACCTGATACAGCGAATCCAACTCTTCTTGTGTAACGGCGCGTTTCACGGCCAACTACTCCTTGATGCTAATGTGACCCACCGGAACCGCGATGGGGATACCGGCTTCGTCGTAAAAACGGCCCAGGGCTTCGTTGCCTTGGCGATCGTAAGCTTCCTTCAAATCGTTCGTAAGAACTTTGGGGGAGAGCATGACCACGATCTCGGTTTTGTTGAACGAGTCCGAAGTTCCGCCAAACAGACTGCCCAGCAAGGGAAGGTCGCCCAAGATGGGGATACGGTCGGTCCTCTTCTCCACACGGTCGCGCATCAGTCCGGCGATCACGATGGTCTGTCCGTTCTTCGCCAGAATCTTCGATTCCGAAGAGGTGGTCGTGGAATTCGGTAAGTTCGTGCGGGCGTCAATCGTACCGTCACTGACTTCGGGCTTAACGGTCATCAAGATGTCGTTGTTACCGGTGATGTGCGGCTTAATCTTTAGCAGAGTACCCACGGTGAGGAACTGTACGTTCTCCGCCGCGCCGGTTTGCGACAGGGTAGTCGTTTTGAAACCTAGCCGTTGGCCGAGCGTGATCGAAGCTTCCTGATCCGTGATCGAGATGACTCGCGGACGGGCCAGCACGTCAGTGCGGGTTTTAGACGACAGGGCCGATAGCATGCCGCTTACGCTCTGCCAGCTTACGCCAACGAACATACCCTTTTGGGCCTGGTTGATTTGCTGAACCGGACTCAAACCGCGGGTGGATACAGGGCTGACCACCGTGCTGGCGGGGGTAGTGCCGTTCTTCACGAATCCAGACCAGTCCACGCCGTAGTCGAGCGCGTCGCCGCGATCCAACTGCAGAATGGCCGACTCGACTTCCACCATACGGGGCTCGACATCGATGTTGGCGAGCATGGCTTCCACGTTCTTCAGGTATTCGTACCGATCGATCATGAAGATGGTATTCGAGTTGGGGTCGATCGTGATGTTGGCATCTTTACCGGCGATGTCGCGGATTTTCTGGATAATCTCGGAGACGTCGACATACCGGACTTTGAAACTGCGGTAGGTGCGGGCCTCGCTGGCCGTACGCACGATGGTGACTTCGCCCATGTGCTCGGCGCGATACGGGGTAGGGCGCAGCACGAGGTCGATCGCCTGCTCGTAGCTCAAACCATCCAGGCTCACCGTCACGGTGCCGGTTACGCTCGAGGGCAGAACCAAGCTCTTCGAGCTTTCGGCCGCGAGCGAGCGGATCACCTTGTCGAGCGGCGCGCCTTTCACGTTCAGGCTGACCTTCTTGGCCTTGGGGCCAAGCGAGGCGGCACGGCGGAATGGGTCGTCCGGAACGAGAACGAGGTCGTTCGCGTTCTGGCGAGCAAAAGTAAACGAGTCGAGTGAATCGTGCCACAGGGTGAGAGTGCCGGTGTTGGTACGGCCATCCATGATGACCAGGGCTTTCTTTACGCCGCGGCCTTTCTCCGTCGTGAAAACGAATTCCTTCTGAAAATTTTGGGGGGAGGCGGATTTCCAGCGCACTTCCGACAGGGTGTTGTCCTTGTTGTGGACCACCTGATACTGGGGCGTCTCGGGCGTGAAGCGCAGTATGAGCTTCTTCGTGATTCCCCGTTCCTCGATGAACGCGCCGGCAAAAGTCGTTACGTTTTCGGTGCTAGTTTTCGTGGTGGCACATCCCACCAGGAGACTGCCCAACGTTAACACCGCCATTAGCTTTTTCATTTGACCACCATCGTTTTAACCGTCGAACCGCTCTTGAGAGTCACACTCTTCGTGCGGGGATCGACACGCATAATTTTCCAAGACCCAAGTTGGTCGCCTTCTTCAAAAATATTTTCATCCGACACGATGCTGGTCCCCACGATCTTTTCGATCTTGGGCAGCTTCGGAATCTTGACGGTTTGCCCGAGCAGGGGGCTAGCGGCTGCGGGAAGGCGAGGTGCCTGGGCCTGCTGCGGAGCGGTCGGCGCGGAAACGAACACCTGACGAAAGAGGCTTCCTTCGGTATCGCTCGCGGCGGCCGGGTCGGCGGCGCCCTTTTCTTTCTCTTCCTTCTTGATCTCGGCCAGCTTGTCGGGTGGCACCCAGTCGAGGGGGGCCAGATAAAATTCGAAGAACAGACTCGCCTTTAGCGTATCGCCCTGGGAATTACCCTGCGGCACTTCGAAGGTGAAATCGTTTACTCGGTAAAGTCCGTTGTACTTCTCGATGTGCTCCACGTACGGGATCAACATCGTTTGGTGCATCTGGGCTTCGAAACGATAACGGGCCGCTCGGGGTTGGGTGTTGGCGCCGCCTGGCTGGCCAAAGCTAACCGGGGTAATCGGCGATTGCGTCGCTGATTGGAACGCAATCGTTCCCGGATGCTGCTTATCAAACTGAGTAACGAAGTAGTCGAGTACCTCGGAGGAGTTGATCTTGTCGGGAAGGCGAGCTTTAACCTTACGGTCGGCATCTTCGATTTTCTTTTCCCAGGTTTTATCGTACTGGGCGGCATCGAGGCGCACTTGTTGAATCTCGCTCGCGAGTTTCTCGCCTTCCTTACGCATAAAGTCGGTCTCTTCCAAAAACGGCGCCCCAAGGCGGTACAAGCCAACGCCGAACACCGCGACGGCTATGAATACGTTTTTTGAAAGTTTCTTCGGGTCCATGTTTCCTTAAACCTAAATCTTATTCACCGCTGTTCTTGGCCGAGCCGCTCAGTTTGAAGAGCGGAACGAAAAGGGCGACGGCGATCGCGCAAATGAGACCGGCGGAGACGAACAAAAGAATTGGCTGCAGAACGGCGGTCACTTTCCCCAGAAGCTCGTTGTATTGCTTCTTGTAGTATTGGAACGTGTTTTCGAGCATGCCGTCGATCTGACCCGTTTTTTCACCGACGATGAAAAGTTGTAGCGCCATGTCGGGAATGAGCTTGCTGCCTTCCATGGCTTTGGAGGTTTGCTCGCCTTCCTTAACGCTGGTGATTAGCTTTTCGAAGAACTTGCGTTTGGCTTCGCCTTTAAGCGTTTCCTGACAGATGCGTAGGCCTTCCAGCAGGGGAATACCGGACTTGAGCATCGACGAAAGTGTTTTGGCGAACAGCGCCACGAACATCGCGGTGAACACGTCTTTAATGAGTGGCGTGTTCAAGAACATGGTATCGCGCATTTGGGAGGTGGCGTCGCTCTTGAAGAAGTACACCACCGAGCCGACGACGATGCCGATGCCGCCGAAGACGGTGATCGTGTTACCGTTCAAAATGTGGGAGAGGTCGATGAAGAACTGGGTCATTCCCGGCAGCTTCACGCCGAAACCTTTGAAGATCTCTTCGAACTTCGGAAACATGAACATGATGAGGCCGAAGGCCAAGCTCAAGCACATGCCCAAGAGGAAGCAGGGGTAGGCCGCCGCTTTGATTACCTTGCTACGAATCTCTTGCTGTTCCTTGGTCAGCTCTACCAGCTGATTCAGCGCGCCATCCAGGTTACCCGACTTTTCGCCTACACCAATGAGGTTGGTATGGAGAGGGGGGAAGCTATCCGGGAACTTCTGCAGCGCCAACGATAGGGGGAAACCTTCGGAGAGCTCGAAAAGTACCTGTTTCAGGATCTCGGCTAGCTTCGGGTGCTTCAGCTGGTCGCCCAACATCTTGATGGCCAAGAAAATGGGAATGCCGGCCTTAATGAGGAAGCTCAGCTGTTCATAGAAGGTGAGGATCAGGGGCATCGGCACCTTCTGGGCCCCAAACAGATTGAACTCTTTTTTGGTCTCCGCGCGCTTGTCGGCGACAGTTTTGACTTCCAGGATCGTCAAACCGCGTTGCTGAAGGATTCCCATCACGGCGGTTTCGTTCTCGGCCTCGACGTGATCGGATATCTCTTTCCCTGCGCGATCAATAGCTTGGTAGTGATAAAAAGGCATAGCGGAACTCTCCAAGTGACTTATCGGTCGCAGGGATCTGCGGCTTGAGTTTTACCTGCATAAATGACCCTAAATCTTTCTGCCGGACGGACCGAAAAGTATGCGAGGTCCCACATGACAGACTTTCTCAACTTGATGCAGGTGAACCAGATCATCACCGCCGGCCTTGGTACGTTTGAGACTCGCGTCGCGCCGGGCAAGGAGCTGGGCATCGGAAATCCGGAGGTCATCAAGACCTCGGGGGCGTACGGTTCCGTGATCTTATGTGCCTTGTTCACCGGAGGAGTCGAAGGTCGGCTGACGTGGACCATGGAGTGGGGCACTGGCTTCGCCATCGCCGAGATCCTCACCGGCAAGAAGGTAGACGGCTTCAATGAGCAGACTCAGCAAGCACTGGAAGGTCTGTTTCATGATTTTCTGCAGGGCGTTGCAAATGGCTTCTCGGAAAAAGGCACTCAGCTCGACATTCGAGTGCTACCGACCCTCGTCGACACGAGCGTGCTTTTGAGTGAGGACGGAAATCCGGGCGCCATCAAGATTCCCTTCCTTTTAGAAGGTGGCTCGCAGGTGAACTTGTTTCTGTCGCTTCAGGAAGGGCACGCATTGCCGCTGCCCATGGCGGAGCCCGGCGCGGAAGCCGTAACCGAGAT